>JAZBOZ010000167.1:0-30408 GCA_036351405.1 Halieaceae bacterium | reverse complement strand
TTTTAGCTATATCGATGGCGCAACGGTTGGCGCGCGCTGTCGCATCGGGCCTTATGCCCGCCTGCGACCCGGATCCGCACTTGATGACGCGGCAAGAATTGGCAATTTTGTAGAAACCAAAAATGCCCGGATCGGTGCAGGCAGCAAGGCAAATCACCTTGCTTATATTGGCGACGCCGACGTTGGCGCTGGCAGTAACATCGGCGCGGGCACCATCACCTGCAACTACGATGGCGTAAATAAATATCGCACCGTGCTCGGTGATGATGTTTTTGTGGGGTCTAACAGCACGCTGGTCGCACCCGTGACCATCGAGAGCGGCGGTTTTGTAGGCGCGGGATCCACCATTACCAAGGGCGTCATGACTGATCAGCTGGCTATCGGGCGCGCCAAGCAACGCAATATTGATGGCTGGCAACGACCAGTCAAAAACAAGGAAGGCTAAACACGTGTGTGGAATCGTGGCCGCTGCGGCCAAACGGGAAGTGTCGGAGATATTGCTTGAGGGGCTACGCCGCCTCGAATACCGCGGCTACGACTCCGCGGGCATGGCGTTGATCGACAACGATCACAACCTGCAGATGCACAAATACAGCGGCAAAGTGGCGGCACTGGAGGAGGCCCAGCGCCTTATGCCCTTGGCCGGCTGCATCGGCATTGCACATACCCGCTGGGCCACCCACGGTGAGCCCTCGGCAGCCAATGCTCACCCTCATGTGGCCGGTGAGCGCGTCGCGCTGGTCCACAATGGCATTATTGAAAACCATGCAGCGCTGCGTGAAGAGCTGGTCGCAGAGGGCGTGGAATTTCTGTCTGAGACCGACACCGAAGTTATCGTTCACCTCATACATCGTGCACTCGATAATGGCCTGTCTTTGTTGGATGCCGTCCGCGAGACCGTATCGCGACTCCAGGGAGCCTATGCCATCGCAGTGCTTGATAACCGGCACCCCGACCAAGTGATGGTGGCCCGTGAGGGCAGCCCGCTGGTCCTCGGTGTGGGTATTGGCGAGACTTTCGCGGGGTCTGATACGCTGGCGCTCCGCTCGGTTACCGACACCTTCGTTTATCTGGAGGACGGTGACCTCGCCCTGTTACATGCAGGCCACTACCAAATTTTCGATAAGAGTGGTCAGCCGATTGCGCGCGAGGAGACCCGGCTCGATCGTCAGGCGGACCAGGACGGTCTGGGTGCTTACGAGCACTACATGTTGAAGGAAATCCACGAACAGCCCGAGCGACTGGCTGAGACCCTGGATTTCAGTGCTCTGACCGATGCCTTATTTGGGACCAACGCTGACAAGCTGTTACCTCAGGTCAAGGCGGTGCAAATCATCGCGTGTGGCACCAGTTATCACGCGGGTCTTGTGGCGCGCTACTGGATTGAGTCGATGGCCCAGTTGCCCTGCCAGGTTGAGGTGGCGTCTGAGTATCGCTATCGTGAATCCGTCATGCTGCCCGGCACGTTGGTCGTGTGCATCTCCCAGTCAGGGGAAACCGCCGATACCCTCGCGGCCCTGAAGCACGCTGATGCTGACGAGGTCGTGGCCCGGCTCGCGATCTGTAACGTTGATCACAGCGCGATTGTTCGCGCCAGTGATTTGGTGTTTCTCACCCGCGCCGGAGCAGAGATTGGTGTTGCCTCTACCAAGGCATTCACTACGCAATTGACAGCACTCTTGGTGTTGGTGGCGCGACTGGCGGAGCACAATGCGTCTGCCCACTTCGACTCCGCGGTGGTGAGTGCGGCACTAAATGAGATACCCGATGCGGTGCGTCGAACCCTCACTCACGAGGGCGCGATTCGCGATCTTGCGCCTCGGTTCACGCGCAAGCAGCATTCTTTGTTCTTGGGGCGTGGTATTTACTACCCGGTGGCGATGGAAGGCGCGCTCAAGCTCAAGGAAATCTCCTACATTCATGCAGAAGCCTATCCTGCGGGTGAGTTGAAGCATGGTCCGTTGGCACTGGTCGATGAAGATATGCCGGTCGTGGCAGTAGCGCCCAATGACGATCTGCTCGACAAGCTGCGTTCGAACCTTGAAGAAGTCCGGGCACGAGGTGGCGAGTTGTTCGTATTTGCCGACGAGGCAGCCGGTTTCTCGCCGGGCCCTGGGGTCACCGTGTTGCCGATGCCCCACTGTTCCGAGTTGGTGGGCCCGATCGTCTACACCGTCGCGCTGCAACTGCTTGCTTATCACGTGGCAGTCGCCAAGGGCACGGATGTTGATAAGCCGAGAAACCTCGCCAAGTCAGTGACAGTGGAGTAAGTTTGGGCAAGTGGTATCACCGACTGGATTTAGGGGGAATAATGAAACCTATCGTTAGCATGCTGCTTGTTGCTGTGGCCCTTACAGGGTGCGACAAGAACCCATCTCAGGAAGTCGGTGAGGATGACCCACCCGTCGCCACCAACAGTCAGGAAGCGCCGGTACCCGCCCCCCGCGTAAACAGCGATCTCGCGGTTCCTATTGCCGGGCCAATGCCATGGGTACCCGAGGCTGGTAGTGCAGCGAAGCAACTCGGTGGCCAGCTAAAGAGCAAGCTTCAGGCGGCAATGAAAGACGGCGGCCCTACTGCTGCGATTGCTGTTTGCCACGAGGAAGCGCCAAAACTCGCCGCGGAAGTCTCTGAAGCGACAGGCTTCACCGTCACTCGCGTGAGTGCCCAGCCGCGTAATCCTGACATGGGTGTGCCCACCGAGTGGCAGCGCGTGGTGCTTGCCGAATTTGAGGCGCGCAAAACGGCTGGCGAGGATCCCGATCAGCTGACCTGGCATGCAGAAGTCGACGGTGAGCAGCGCTTTATGAAAGCGATTCCCACGGGCGGTGTTTGCTTAGCTTGTCATGGCACCGAGTTACAGCCAGAAATCGCTACAGCCTTGGCAGAGCTTTATCCCAATGATGAAGCGACGGGTTATGAAGCGGGTGATATTCGTGGCGCGTTTGTGGTGACGCGAGCGGCGCCCTAAGCGCTGATTTCGATCTGCATTCGGGGCGAGTGACGTTGGTATGCTGAAAAACGGACGCGAAAAAATCTAATAACGGCGTAACTGCAGGTTGGGCAAATCCCCCAGCTGCGCGAGCGCCTTGATCGTCTCTTCGCCCTGCTCTTCCGATTGAATGCCCACCACCTGCACGCGATAAAACAATTCGCCAGCTCGAGATTCGACCGCGACTTTTGCGTTGTAACCCGCTTCTCTGATTTGCCTTGCCCGGGCATCAGCGTCGACACCTCTGCCGTAGGTGTCGACAAAAATGAACCAGCCCCCGTTGTCGCTATTTGATGCCATCGCTTGGGGCGCAATCTGAGTATCGACCCCGGCGCCCTTATCAGAAGCCGCCATGGACGCTGGTGTACTGTCGTCTGTATTGCCTGATGTCTGAACAGCATCAGCGCTGTCTTTACCAACCCACAGCGGCCCTATCCCGTATTGCTGTTCAAGCTGCTTGGCAGCCTGCTGCGCAGCGGTTTTGTCGGGATAGCCGACAGCGCGAACCCGGAACAGCGGCTTCCCGTTGACGGTCACTTCTTGCAATGAAACGTTGTCGATCTCGCCGGACAGTTTGTCTGCCCATTCCTGTGCGATGTCCCGACGCGAGTAGCTGGCGACGTTCACGAACCATATGCCGCCGGTTGCCGCGACTGACGGGGTGGTCTTCGCCGTCTTCGCAGCGGCTGTACTGGGTGCGGCCGCAGCCTGACTCGATTCGTTGCCGACGGCCTCCCTTGCCGGCGCAATCGATGACGCAGCATCCATCGACGTCGTTGTCGCCGGGGCTATCGCTTGTGCCTGATCGATCATGGCCTGCAGCTGATCAAGCTCTGAGGTCATCGCAGCGTACTGCTCGCGCTGGGTCGCCAGCTGCACGCGCAACGACTGGTTGTCAGCGATCAGCAGTTCTTCTTCCTCTACCGAAAGATCGCCGTCTTTTGCCCGCCTCAACGCCTGAAGTTCAGCCTCCAAAGACGCAACCTCTGCCTCCAGTTTGCCGCGTTCGTTAAAGAAACCCCAACCGCCAGCGATGATTAGCAGCAGCGCCACAGCGAGCGCTGCGAATGCCCAGGTCGGGACTTTCTGCTCTGGCTTTCCAGCCGTCGATGTTGCCGCCTGGTGATCAGTCAGCAGTGCCTCTGAGCTGTGGGTGTCAGCAGCCATTGTGGAGGCTTCCTCGGTCAGCTCTTCGTCCATGAGTTTTGCCGCGGCAGCACTGACGGCAGCTGTCGGAGAATCTTCGAGCGCGTCGTTTTCACTGATATTTGTATCGACACCCGGATTCATACCCCCATCGAAATACTCTGCACTGGCAGTGTTGGGTGTCTCGGCCTCGGAGGCCGTTGCCGCATCATCCATAGCGACGGCCTCTGCATCGGATTCCTGCGGTGTCGCTGTGGTCTCGGGCGCAGCACCGAGCCAATCGTCTTCGGGATCCGCTTCTACCGACAGCGGCGCCGGGTCTGTGTCCGCGACGAGTGCAGTGTCGGACGCTTCGACATCGGACTGCTCGTCACCCTCATCAGCGGGGATGTCGTCGTCTTCACTGAGCCAGCTGTCATCGTTGGCGAGTGATGCATCGTCCTTTTTTTGCGATGGACCGCCGCCCCAGGATTCTGGTGGCGTCATGACTCGGCGCTTTTCATCGTCATCGGATTCCATGGGCAAGTCCCCCGCAATACTTTGCGAGGGAGACTACCAAGAAAAAAAGTCTGGCGCCGCACCTCCATTAACGCCGTTGCACATAGGGGTTACGGCCGGTTACCGGTAAACTTAGGGGATGGACGTATCTGATATTTTGAATCCCCTTAACGAGGCCCAGCGTGAGGCCGTTGCCGCCGATACTGGAAACCTGTTGGTCCTGGCCGGAGCCGGTTCGGGCAAGACTCGGGTGTTGGTACATCGTATTGCCTGGCTGATTCGCGCCCAGCATATGTCGCCGCAGGCGCTGTTGGCGGTCACCTTTACCAACAAGGCGGCCCGGGAAATGCGCGGCCGTATCGAGACGATGCTGGGTATGCCCACCAGCGGGTTGTGGGTTGGCACCTTCCACGGCCTTGCCCATCGTTTGTTAAAGCTGCATTGGCGGGAAGCGGGCTTACCGCAAAACTTCCAGATACTCGATTCTGACGACCAGCTGCGCGTGGTGAAACGCGTCGTCAGAGAGCTGGATCTTGATGACTCCCGTTGGCCGCCGAAGCAAGCGCAATGGTTCATCAACGCCCAGAAAGATGAGGGTTTACGCGCAGCCCACATTGAACCCCCATTGGGTGACTTATATACCAAGACGATGCTGCGCATTTACGCCGCCTACGAGACGGCCTGTGAGCGCGGCGGCCTGGTGGATTTTGCAGAACTGTTACTGCGGGCGCATGAGCTGTGGCTCAAATCTCCCGAGACGCTGATGCACTACCAGAAGCGTTTCGGCACCATTCTGGTCGATGAGTTTCAGGACACCAACACGATTCAATACGCCTGGCTTCGGGTGCTGGCGGGGAGCACCGTGCCGGTGGTCGCAGTGGGCGATGACGACCAATCGATCTACGGCTGGCGGGGCGCCAAAATTGAAAATATTCAGCGCTTTAGTGAGGACTTCGCCGGCACAAAAACCATCCGTCTCGAGCAAAACTATCGCAGTACCCAGACTATTCTCAGCGCCGCTAATGCGCTGATCGGACATAACTTCGGACGTTTGGGCAAAGAGCTGTGGACTTCGGGTGAACAGGGAGAGCCGATCTCCTTATATGCGGGGTTCAACGAGCAAGATGAGGCGCGGCATATCGTCGAACGCGCGGAGCAGTGGATCAACGAGGGCAATCCGCGCCGTTCGGTGGCGATTCTTTACCGCTCCAATGCCCAGTCGCGGGTGCTCGAAGAGGCATTGATCAGAGCCGGTCTCCCCTATCGCATTTACGGGGGGCAACGTTTCTACGAGCGGCTGGAGATTCGCAATGCCCTCGCCTACATGCGGCTGCTATTGACGCGTAGCGATGACCCGGCGCTGGAGCGCGTGATCAATACACCCCCACGAGGTATCGGCAACAAGACCATCGACAGCCTCCGCGAGCTGGCTCGGGAGCGTAACGTACCGCTGTGGCAGGCCATCGATATTGCCCGAGAGGAAAAACTGTTCCCCGCCCGCGCATTATCGGCGCTAGGGGGCTTTCAGGCACTCGTGAACGAATTGGATTCTGTCACGCTGGAAGTACCGCTTGAGGAGCTGACCGAGGCGGTGCTGCAGCGATCCGGCTTGATCGAGTACCACCGCGCCGAGAAAGGTGAGCGTGGCCAGGCTCGGGTCGAGAACCTCGAGGAATTGGTCACCGCTGCCAAGACCTTTATTGCCGAGGACGATGACCTATCACCGCTGCAGCAGTTCCTTGATAGCGCCGCACTCGATGCGGGTGACGCGCAAGCGGATCCGCACGAGGACAGTATTCAGTTGATGACGTTGCACTCGGCCAAGGGCCTTGAGTTCCCGTTGGTGTTCCTGGCGGGTATGGAGGAAAACCTCTTTCCACACCGTATGAGTGTTGAGGAGCCCGGTCGGCTTGAGGAGGAGCGGCGTCTCGCTTATGTTGGTATTACTCGCGCGATGCAACAGTTGGTGCTTACTTACGCGGAGAGTCGCAGACTCCATGGCAGTGAGACCTACAACACGCCGTCACGGTTTATTCGGGAAATGCCGGCGGAGCTGATCCATGAGGTGCGACTCGGCAACAGCGTCAGTCGTCCGTTGTCCTCGGTGGCGAGCAAGGCGTCGCCTGCCGAAGACGCCGGCATCCGTTTGGGCCAGCGAGTCCATCACGGCACCTTTGGTGAGGGCGTAGTGACCAACTTTGAAGGTCGTGGTGCGAGTGCCCGGGTTGAGGTGAGCTTTGCCGCGGGCAGTAAGTGGTTGGTGTTGCAGTATGCCAACCTTGAAACTTATTGAAGCGCCTCGCTGAAATCAGGAATGAGCCAATGACAGAGAAACGAATCCTGCCCGTGGTCGTGCTCGCGTTGCTTGCGGCCCTCGTATTGGTCACGGGTTTATGGGTGATGGACCGAGTGGGCGGCCGCCCCGGTATGCGCGCGGCAAGCGAGGCGGGTGACTTCGACACCATTGAATGGAAGCTGGTCACCACTTGGCCCAAGGGTTTACCCGGGCTGGGCAGTGCGCCTGAAAACTTCGCCCGCCGGGTCAATGCGATGGCAGGCGGCCGGTTAAAGGTGAGTGTCTACGGTGCGGGTGAAATCGTCCCCGCCTTTGAAGTCTTCGACGCGGTGTCCCAAGGTGTTGCCCAAGTGGGTCACGGCGCATCCTATTACTGGAAGGGTAAGATTCCGGCGGCGGTATTTTTCACCGCCGTGCCATTCGGTATGACCGCACAGGAGATGAATGGTTGGCTGCACTATGGCGGCGGGCTTGAACTGTGGCGCGAGCTCTACGCGCCCTTTGGTGTGGTGCCCTTCGCCGGTGGCAGTACCGGTGTCCAGATGGCGGGTTGGTTTAACCGTGAACTGAAAAGCGCTGATGACTTGGTGGGGCTGAAGATGCGTATCCCCGGTCTTGCAGGTGAGGTCTTCGATGGCGCTGGCGGCACTGCCGTGAGGATCGCCGGCGGGGAGGTCTACACGTCGATGCAAACCGGTGTGATTGATGCTGTCGAGTGGGTGGGCCCTTACAACGACCGTACCCTCGGATTGCACGAGGTGGCACGTTACTACTACTACCCCGGATGGCATGAGCCGGGTGCGATGCTGGAGTTCATCGTCAACGAAGACGCGCTGGCGGAATTACCCGAAGACTTGAAGGCGATTGTCGAGGTGGCAGCACGCGCGTCGAATCAGGACATGCTCGATGAGTTCACCGCACGCAACAACGAATCGCTGTCATCGCTCATGGACGAGCATGATGTGCAGCTGCGCCCGCTACCCGATGATGTCCTTCAGGTCCTTTACGACAATTCGGTAACCGCGATGGAGCGGCTGGTGGCCGATGATCCGATGGCATCACGCATCGCTGATTCATATCGCAGCTTTGCTGAGGATGTTCGCGCTTATCATCAGATTTCAGAACGGGCGTACCTCAACGCGCGCGAGAAGGTACTGCCGCCCCAGCAATAACAGTGCGACGGTCAGCCGTTGTTGCGGATCGTTCGGGTGCGCTTGTTGTCGTCGATGGCGACGTAAATGAATTCCCCCTCGGTGACTTTCAGGGGCTCATTGTCGTGTTTGGCGTTGATCCAGACTTCGACCATGATGCGCATCGAGCTGCGGCCGATCTCCAACACGTCACAGTAGCAGCTGACTACAGCACCCACATGGACCGGCGTCAGAAACGACATCGCTTCAATTGCCACTGTGGCAACGCGACCCTCCGCGACTTCGCCGGCGGTGATACCGCCTGCCAAATCCATCTGTGATAACAACCAACCCCCAAAAATATCGCCATTGGCGTTGGTGTCTCGGGGCATGGCAATCGTTTGCAGTGCCAGTTCACCCTGGGGAGTGGGGTTGGAGTCGATATCGTTCATGTTGGGCTTAATCCACTGTGCGCAGTCACGCCAGCATATGGGGGAATACGCAGCTATTTCAACGCTTATTGAAGTGGGGATTTTCCGAGCACTTGCGGCAGCCAGGTCACCAGTGAAGGCCAATACCAAAGTACGCCCAACATCGCGAGCTGCACCAGCACAAACGGTAGCACACCGTTATAAATAGCGAGCGTGCTGACACTGCTCGGGGCAACGCCCCGAAGGTAGAACAGGGCAAAGCCGAAGGGTGGTGTTAAAAACGACGTCTGCAAATTCATCGCGATCATGACTGCCAGCCAGATCGGGTCGAAGCCCATGGCGAGCAGGATAGGCCCGACGATCGGCACCACCACAAAAGTGATCTCAATAAAATCGAGGATAAAACCGAGCAGGAATATCGCTACCATCACCAGCAGCAAGGCCATTTGCGGACCGCCGGTCATGTTGGTGAAGAAATCGCGAACCAGTTCATCGCCGCCGAAGCCGCGAAATACCAGCGAAAACACAGCGGCACCGATCAAAATTAGAAACACCATGCTGGTGACTTGCAGCGTTGAGCGGCCAATTTCTGCCAGTTTTTCGCGTGATAGTTCACGTCGCCAGGCCGCCAGTAGCATCGCACCGACCGCACCTACGCCTGCGGCTTCTGTCGGCGTGGCCGCGCCTAGCAGGATCGAACCCAAAACGACCGAGATCAGCGCCAGCGGCGGTAGCAGCGCAGATATCACCGCCCGAGGATCGATATCTTCCACTTCCGCCGCCGGCGCCCGCTGTGGATGCAAAATCGCGGTGCCCACGACCAACGCGATGTAAGCAACGACGAGTAAAAGGCCGGGGATTAGCGCCCCCACGAAGAGATCGCCAACCGACACTGTTTTGGTGTTGATCACGTTCATCTGTAGCTGCGCTTGTTGATAAGCGCTGGACATGATGTCACCGAGCAGCACCAGCGCAATCGAGGGTGGAATGATCTGGCCCAGAGTGCCGGTAGCGCAGATCGTGCCGGTGGCCAGCCCGGGTCGATAGCCTGCGGCCAGCATCGTAGGCAGCGACAGCACACCCATGGTCACCACGGTCGCGCCGACAATACCGGTGCTGGCGGCCAACAAAGCGCCTACCAAGATCACCGAAACCCCCAGCCCGCCCGGACGGCTTCCGAACAGCCGCGCCATATTGGCGAGCAGCTCTTCGGCAATGCGTGCCCGCTCCAGTACCACGCCCATCAGAATGAACAACGGTACAGCCACCAATGTCTCATTACCCATGGTGCCGAAGACTCGCCCGGACAATGCGCTGAGATAACCCGCATCAAAGGTGCCGGTCAGAATACCGCCGGCGGCAAAGACCAGGGCGGTGCCCGCCAGCGTAAACGCCACGGGAAAGCCGAACATGAGCAGCAGGCAGACTGCCCCGAACATCGCCAGTGCGATACCGCCATCAGCCATGGGGTGCCTTCACCTCAACCTCTACGAGTAAAGCAAGCGCTTTGAGGGTTTCACTGATGGCCTGTAGCACCAGCAACACAGCCATCGCAGGAATCAGGGTCTTCAACAGATAAACCGCATGCAGCCCGCCCGGTTCAGGTGAGCCCTCCCGAATACGCCAAGCGTCGGCGACATAGTCGACACTGCCCCAGCCAATCAGTGCGCAAACGGGCAAAGTGAAGACAATATGCCCGACCGCATTCACCCAGGCTTTACCACGGGGTGAAAATTGGCGATAAAAAATATCGACCCGGACGTGCTGATCCGTCATCAGCGTGAAGGCGCTGCCGAGCAGAAAAGCAGTAGCATGCATGTACAGCACCGATTCCTGGGCCGCGATAGCCCCTTTGGAGAAGCCGTAGCGCAACACCACCACCCCAAATGTCACCAGCGCCATTGTGGGAATCAGCCATGCGACGGCGTGCCCCAATTGGCGGTTGATGGTGTCGATGCGCTGCGCGGGCTTGATCAGGTCAAGCACGTGTTATTCCTGTTTTTGTCGCGGTAGCCGAAGGTTATCATTTCCGCATTGCTAACAGCAGAGAGGTGCCATTGTGCTGACCGTGCTCTCCCCCGCGAAGACGCTGGATTTCGAAACGCCACCGACCACGCGCAAATCGACGCAACCCCTGTTCGTTGATCAAGCGGCGGCTTTGGTTGAGGATGCCCGCGGCTTAGACCCTGCCGCCATCCAAAAATTGATGGGCGTCAGTGAAAAGATCGCAGAACTCAATTTTCAGCGCTTCCATGACTGGGTGCCTGAGTTCTCGCTCGATAACGCCAAACAAGCGGTGCTCGCGTTCAAAGGTGATGTTTACACCGGTCTTCGGGCTGAGACCCTTGATAGCAAGCAGCTGGCCTTTGCCCAAAAGCATCTGCGAATTTTGTCGGGTCTTTATGGCTTATTGCGACCACTGGATCTTATGCAGCCCTATCGGCTGGAGATGGGGCTTAAGTTTGCCAACAGTGGTGGCAAGAACCTCTATGATTTCTGGGGTCAGCAGATCACCGATACGCTCAATAAGCACATCAAAGCCAGCGGCAGCCCCGTGTTGGTGAATTTGGCGTCCAATGAGTACTTCAAGGCAGTAAAGCCCAAAGCGGTGGCGGCTGAAATTATCACCCCTGCGTTCAAGGACTTAAAGAACGGCAAGTACAAGATGATCTCGTTTTACGCCAAGAAGGCCCGGGGCCTGATGGCGAATTACATTATCACCGAGGGCTTGAACGACCCCGAGGGCCTCAAAGATTTTGCCGTTGAGGGTTATTACTACAGCCCGGAGCAATCGACAGCGACCGAGTGGGTATTCCTGCGGGACGAGGCCCCCGCTAGCTGAGGGAAACCATTTATGTGGCAGTGATTACAGCAGCCCCAGCGCCCTGCCCCGCTCCTCTAGCTCACCCCGGAAGGTGGGGTGAGCAATACTGATCAATGCTTTCGCGCGCTGGCGCAGCGACAATCCTTTGAGATTGACCGCGCCGTACTCGGTGACCACGTATTGCGTATCCATTCTGGGGTCAGTGACCGCACCCCCTTTGAGCTGCGGCACGATGCGGCTGAGCGTCTGATGTTTGGCGGTAGAGCTGAGCGCGATAAACGAACGACCACCCTTCGATGCATAGGCACCACGAACAAAATCGAGTTGTCCACCCGTGCCGGAGAATGGTGATCCGTCGATTTGCTCGGCATTGATTTGCCCGGTGAGGTCGACTTCGATGGCAGCGTTTACCGACACCACGTTGGGGTTCTTTTGAATAATCGTAGGGTTGTTGACCCAGGATGCCGGGTATCCCAACACGGCCGGGTTGTCATCCATGAAGTCATAGAGCGCGCGATTACCGAGTGCCAATGTGAAGACGTGCTTGTGCTGCATCCAATACTTGCGGCGGCCATTGATGACTCCCAGCTTGATCAGATCCACCATCGCGGGGCTGAACAACTCCGAATGCAAACCCAGATCGTTGTGGTTTTTCAATAGACTCAGCACTGCGTTGGGTACCCCGCCAATGCCCATCTGTAGGGTATCGCCGTCGGATATCTGTTGGGCGATGGTGCTGGCAATCGTGAGATCGGTCTCGGTTGGCTCGTGAAAAGGGACTTCTGCTAGCGGCTCATGGTTTTCGATAATGCCCTGTACTTCCGAGATATGAACATTGCATTCACCGAAGGTGCGCGGCATATGCTCATTGACCTCAACCACCACGTTCTTGGCCTTGCGAATCACCGAAGCGCCGTAATCCGGATTGGTTCCCAGGCTGAAGTAACCGTGCTTGTCCATGGGCGAAACAGTGGCCATGAAGCAATCCGGTTCAATTTGCTCGGTGAGCAGGCGCCCTACCTGATGAAACGCTGCGGGCACAAACTCCACGGTGTGCGGGTCAGTGAAATGCTTAATCCCTGCACGGTCGTGATTACTGAGAAACAGCGGCCGCGGAATAATTTTGCCAACCATTTCTTTGACCAGCAGCGTATCCGCGAGCGCTTTGGATCCATGCATGTAGTACAGCGGCATGGGTTGGCGGTTAGTTTCAGACAGGCTGCGCGCAATACCCGCGATTAACCCGGGTGGCATGGCAACACCCATGGCGAGTATGAGGTTGCCACCATCGGGCACAAAAAATAGCGCCTCCTCCGGTGCGATCAATTTGTCCTGATACTGTTCGGCAACGGATTTCATGGAAAGCATCTCTGTGGGCGTCACTCAAGGGTTCAAGCCATGTTAACCCAGCATGATCACCGTCTCAGCTTTGCTTAAAAGGCAGCAGCGTTCTCGCTTCGTTGCGATAAGCGATGACGTGCTCACGCTCCTGGGCGGTGAAATCTGCGACTGCCTGATCCAGAGGCTGGGCCGCGATCCAGTGGTTTGAGTAGGTCAGCACCGGTTCGAAGCCGCGCTGGATTTTGTGTTCTCCTTGGGCTCCCGGGTCGAAACGCTGTAACCCATTGGCGATGCAGTACTCGATACCGCGGTAATAGCAGGCTTCAAAATGCAGTGCGTCATATTCTGCGAGGCAGCCCCAGTAGCGACCGTAGAGCGTGTCAGCCCCCCGGAAATAGAGCGCAGCCGCTACACGGTGTTCGCCGTGTCTGGCGATTACCATCACGGGGATATCGCCGAGATTGGGGCAGCACTCCGTAAAAAATGCCTCGGTCAAGTAGCCGCCATGACCGCTGCGCTTGGCGTAGGTCATCTGATAGCAGCGGTGAAAAAAAGCCCAGTCTTCGGCGGTAATGTCTGAGCCTTCACGGGTGTCCAACGCCAGCCCCTGCGCTTCAATGACTGCCCGCTCTTTGCGCAGATTCTTGCGTTTGCGACTGCTGAAGGTCTCGAGGAAATCCTGAAAATCGCGATAGTCCCGGTTGAACCAGTGAAACTGGGTGGTCAGACGCTGATGGAGGCCACGTTCGACCAGCGCGCTCGATAGCGATTCTTCAACAAACAACCAGTGCCAGCTCGAGCCGCCCAGCTTATCCAGCCATTCCTGAACGCCCGCCAACAGTGCGTCCAGTGCATCCGGTGATTTTGGATCTAGCCAGACCCTGGGTCCTGTTGCAGGGGTGAAGGGGGCAGCAGTGACCAGCTTCGGGTAGTAACGAAGACCGGCGCGGCGCCAGGCGTCCGCCCAACTCCAGTCAAAGACGTACTCGCCGTAAGAATTGTCTTTAAGGAATGCCGGTGTTGCCGCGATGGGTTGATCATCGCGATAGAGGACAAAATGACAAGGCTGCCAACCGGTCTCGCCTGTGGTGCAGCCAGTGGTTTCCAAGCCGTGCAGAAACTCCCAACGGGTAAAGGGATAACCGGCCCCGAACCAGTCGTTCCACTGGTCGCGGTCGATATCCGAAATCGATGAGTGAATCCGAAGTTCCAACCGTTTACCTCACCGGAGTTGGCGGTGCACACCCCACATCAACACCGCTTAGCGACTCGCAAAGTCGAGCCAAAGGCCGGCCAATACCACCAGGCCTATCCACTTGCTTTGATTGAAGGCAGCAAAACAGCCTGCCCGATCGCGTGCCCGAATCAGTCGTTGGTGCCAGATAAACATGGCTGCCACGATTGCAATCGCCGCAAAATAAACCATACCCAATTTGAAGGCCCAACCGGTGGCGATAAAGGCGGCAATACAGCCCAGCTGCAGCACACCGATGAGCCAGCGATCGTGCTCTCCAAATAGAATGGCTGTGGACTTGATCCCTACGGCAAGGTCGTCCTCGCGATCCACCATCGCGTATTGGGTATCGTAGGCGACCGTCCACAACAGGTTGGCAGCAAACAGCCACCACAATCCCGCCGGTAGCTGCTCAATACTGGCTGCAAACGCCATGGGGATACTCCAGGAGAAAGCCGCACCTAAAACGAACTGCGGCAAATAGGTCAGCCGCTTCATAAAAGGATAGATAATCGCGAGAATTGCGCCGATGAACGCCAGCTGCAGCGTCATCGTGTTGGTCAGCAGTACCAGCCCCAGCGCAGCCGCGAGAAGCAGCACCAGCAGAGACAGTGCCTCACGCACACTGATCGCACCCGTGACCAGCGGCCGGAGTCGAGTCCGCTCAACATGGCCATCGAGGTTGCGGTCCGCCAGATCGTTGGCGGTGCAACCTGCAGCCCGCATGATGATGGCGCCGGCAACAAAGATTGCCAGCAGGTCGGGTGTCACTGAGCCGTCCCCCGCGAGTACCAGCCCCCAGAGTGTGGGTGCTAACAACAGGTAGGTGCCGATTGGCTTGTCGAAACGCATGATTTCGAGCAGAGCGCGTGACTTGCTCGGCATGGTGAGTTCGGCGGGTGGCATCTTGCTCCTTTGCCCGGTGATTCGGAGGCCGGCGATTTCTAGCCGGTCATTCTAACCGCTTGTCAGACGCTGCGTGGTCACACGCGGGCGAAGGCCTGACGCTCGCCTGTCCATCGCTGGATCAATGCGTTGCATCGCTCGGTATCCTGTTCAGCGAGTGCTGTGGATACGGGGTCAATCTCATCCAATAGATGCTCGTGTTCAGGCAATTGAGCCACCCGAAAACTGGCGACGCCCGTTTGTCGTGTGCCGAGTAACTCCCCGGGCCCGCGCAAGGCCAAATCACGTTCGGCAATATAGAAGCCGTCGTTGCTCTCGCGCATCACGGTTAGGCGCTCCCGGGCATTGTTGCTGAGGGGCGACTGATACAGCAGCAGGCAATGGCTGGCGGTTGACCCCCGGCCTACCCGCCCGCGCAACTGGTGTAGTTGGGCGAGCCCGAGCCGCTCGGGGTTCTCGATAATCATCAGGCTGGCGTTGGGTACATCGACCCCCACCTCGATCACGGTCGTGGCCACCAATAACTGTGTCTCACCGGCTTTGAAGGCTGCCATTGCCGCGTCTTTTTCGGCATTGGACAGCCGTCCGTGCACCAAACCGACACGAATATCGGGGAGCTGCTCGGCGAGCTCGCTGGCGGTGGCTTCTGCAGCCTGCGCATTCAGGTTTTCACTTTCGTCGATCAAAGTGCATACCCAATAGGCTTGTCGCCCGTCTCTGCAGGCAGCGCCCACTCTGGCGACCACTTCAGTGCGTCTCTGGTTGTCGATCAGGACCGTATTGATGGGCTTTCTTCCGGGTGGCAGTTCATCGATGACCGAGCAGTCGAGATCAGCGTAAGCGAGCATCGACAGGGTTCTGGGGATGGGCGTCGCGGTCAGCACCAACTGGTGCGGGTGTTCTTTATCCCCCGCTTTCTCTGTCAACGACAATCGCTGGTGAACCCCGAATCGGTGTTGCTCATCAACGATCACCAAGCCCAAACGATCAAAGACCACCTCATCCTGAAACAGCGCATGTGTACCCACGACAATAGCGGCGCTGCCGTCAGCGATCTGTTGCAATGTTGCTTGGCGAGCGCGCCCCTTGGTGCGGCCGCTGAGCCAGCAAACCTCGATGCCCAACGGCTCAAACCACTGCGCGAAGTTGCGGCGATGTTGCTCCGCCAGCAGCTCTGTCGGCGCCATCAGCGCGACTTGTAAGCCGGCGTCAATGCTGCGCAGTGCCGCCACCGCAGCGACCAGTGTTTTTCCTGAGCCGACGTCGCCCTGCACGAGACGCAACATGGGCACAGGTTGCGTCATATCCTGCAGCAGCTCATCGCAGACCCGCTGTTGTGCGCCGGTGGGGGAGAAAGGCAAATTGGCGAGGAAGCGCTCTACCAAATCACTGCGTGCTGTCATCGCAGGCGCCGATAACGCCTGCTCTTTGGCCCTCAGTGCTCGCAATGACAGCTGATGCGCCAGTAACTCTTCGCGCGCCAGTCGCAATTGGGCGGGGTGTGCTGCATCGCGGATCAAACCGATATCGCTATCGGGTGGTGGTTGGTGCAGGGTTGCGATCGCCTCGGCGAGAGACATTGTCTGAGCCAGTGCTGAAGGCAGCAGATCTGCGGGCGGGGATCGACGCAAAGCGTTCAATGCCTGTGCCTGCATATTGCGCCAGGTCGCCTGACCGATGCCCTCAACGGTGGGATAAACGGGTGTGAGTGTGTCTTCGGTGGCGGGCGCCCTTTCACCCAGCCGATACTCGGGGTGAATCATTTCTACCGCACCGCCACTGCGCCGTGCCTGACCAAACAGCGATATGGGCACGCCTGTGCGGAACTGCGCGACCTGTGCTTGTCGAAAATGAAACAGGCGAACCGTCAATACGCCCGACGGATCCGAGATCTTGACGACCAGTGAGCGTCTGCGCCCGGGGACTACGTTGGCCAGCACCACTTCACCATGAACCACCGCATCAACGCCATCCACCAGCGCACTGATGGGGGTTACGCGGGTGCGATCCTGATAGCGAAGCGGGAAGTGGAACAGCAGCTCTTCCAACCGGTGGATGCCGAGCTCACCCAATCGCGCTGCGAGCTTGGCGCCGACACCGCGCAGTTCGGATACCGGGATGTCGAGAACCGATGTTTGCAAAGCAGAGTCCAGAGGCAGAGGGGTGGCGTTACAATGCCAGATGATAGCGATCAGGAGTTGTCGTCGTGAACCCACCTCATTTGCTGATTGTCGGATGTGGCGACATAGGTATCCGTGTCGGCCTGAAGTTGGTCGGTTTGGGTTGGCAAGTCTCTGCCGTGCGCCGGCATTCTGAGCATCTTCCTGACGCATTTTCGAGGTACAGCGGCGACTACACGGTAGAGGGTGGCCTCGCATCGATCGCAGCGTTGCGACCCGATTGGTGTTTGTTTACGCCGCTGCCCGATGGTCGTGATCTTGCCGGCTATCAAAGGGGTTTTCGCGATAGCGTGGAGCGCATAGCAGCTACGGGTGTACTCGATCGCGTACGGCGACTGTTTTATGTGTCATCGACCCGGGTATATGCAGAGCAAGACGGCGGTTGGGTGAATGAGTCCTCGGCACTGACCGAGAGCGATGCCCAGGGCATGGCGATCGTTGAGGGTGAAGCGCGCTGTGCGTCGCTGGCACCGACGACTGTGGTGCGGCCCGCGGGGGTCTACGGCGATTCACCGGGTATGTTGCTGCAGCGGGTTGCCAGCGGGCAGCGGTCGGCTGACCCCGGGCGACTGAGCAACCGCATCCATCGTGCTGACCTTGCGGGTTTGATCGCTTATTTACTCGAAGGGGGCGCCGACGGGCGTGAGTTGCCGGATGTGATCAATGCTGCTGATGATGCCCCCACACCGATTGGTGAAGTCGAAGAATGGCTGGCGGCGCGCCTGGGCGTTGTACTGGATGTCACCTTGGGGGCGAACGATCGTGGCGGCCGCAGGGTCAGCAACCAGCGTCTCCATGAGTTGGGTTACTCATTGCAGTTCCCCGATTGGCGATCGGGGTATGAGCAACAGCTACAGGCGCGAGCGGACGGCTAATCCTGATTCAGATACAGAGGATCGCCTCGACCTCGATAGCCACGCCCTTGGGTAAACCTGCGACTTCGACGCAGGCGCGGGCGGGATACGGCTCGGCGAAAAATCGCTTCATGACCTCGTTGACGGCGCCAAAGTCCTGCATATCTGTCAGTGAGATATTGATTTTCACCGCATCGTTCAAAGTGCCACCTGCGGCGGTGGCGACGGCTTGCAGGTTGTTGAAAACCCGCTCAGCTTGCGCCGAGATATCGCCGGCGACCACTTCCATGGTGTCCGGATCCAGAGGAATCTGCCCCGAGATCCATACGGTATTACCGACTTTGACAGCTTGCGAGTAGGGTCCAATAGCTGCCGGCGCCTGCCGGGTGGCGATCACTGCTCGATTGGTCACGGGCGATTCTCCAAAGGGTTCAGGTGTGTCTGGGGGTTACGTGAGAGGTTTAGCGTCGGGCGGTACGACTAACGCGACGAACCCCTTCAATAGTGCGCAGGCGTTTCATGATGCGCGCCAAATGAATACGGCTCGATACCTGCAGTTCGATGTCGACATGACTGAACTGTACGTCTTTGTCCTGCGAACTAATGCGCTCGATATTGACACCGATGGCGTTCAGTCGGGTGGCGATCACCGCGATCATACCGCGCCGGTTTTCGGCTTCAACGCGCAGACCTACGGGGAATAAGCCCTCAACATCCTCTGACCAGCGCAAGGTAATCAAGCGATCGGGTTGGTCGCGCATATCGGTCAGGTTGCGGCAGTCCTCGCGATGAACCACGAGACCTTTCTCTGGGCTGAGATAGCCACCGATGGGGTCGCCCGGAAGCGGGCAGCAGCAACGCGCGTAATTGACCACGAAGCCTTCAGTGCCACGGATGGGTACGGCTTCTGATGTCTCGTTGTCCTGGCTGTCGGGTCGCTCCCCCGCCAATTCGGCTGCCACAACCTGCGGCAACAAGTTGCCGAGCGCGACGTCGATGCACAGGTCTTCAAAAGTGTCTTTGCCGAAGCGCTCCACCGCGCGTTCAACATGCTGAGGGTCGATATCAGACAGCCGCTTGCCGAGCGCGAGCAACGTTTTATCGAGGATATTTCGACCCAACTGCATGGAATCTTCGCGCCGCTGGTCCTTCAGGTAGTGGCGAATCTGCGTTCGTGCCCGTGCTGTGACCACGTAGTTGAACCACGAGGGGCTGGGTCGACCCGTGGGCGAGGTAATGATTTCTACGGTCTGCCCACTCTCGAGATCTTCAGACAGGGGCGCGAGACGACCGTTGATGCGGCAGGCTACACAATGATTACCGACACCGGTGTGCACGGCGTAGGCGAAGTCGACCGCGCAAGCACCCCGCGGCAGCTCCATGATGTCGCCTTTTGGCGTGAAGACATAAACCTCATCCGGGAACAGGTCGATCTTCACGCTCTCAATGAATTCGAGGGGGTTACCCGCGGTCTGCTGCATCTCCAGCAGTCCTTGCACCCACTCCCGGGCTCTCGCGTGGGAGACGCTGGCACCCGCCTCCTCGCTCTTGTAGAGCCAGTGGGCCGCAATGCCGTTATTGGCCATGTCTTCCATTTCCCGGGTGCGGATCTGGATTTCAATGGGCACACCGTGCATGCCCTTCAGCACGGTATGCAGCGATTGGTAGCCATTCGCTTTGGGAATAGCGATGTAATCCTTGAACTCCCCGGGTACGGGCTTGTAAATGCTGTGCACCACTCCGAGCGCGCGGTAGCAGGTGTCTACTGAGTCGACGATGACGCGGAACGCAAAGATGTCCATGATTTCTTTGAAGGATTTCCGCTTGGCCTTCATCTTTTTGTAGATCGAGTACAGGTGCTTTTCACGACCGTGGACTTCGACGGCAATGCCCTCGCGCTCGAACGTCTGTTGGATCTGGTTCTGGATCTGCTCTACCAGTGTATTGCGATTACCCCTGGCCGCCTTGCGCGCGGCTGCGAGTCTTCGAGCTCGCATCGGGTAAAGCGCCTTGAGCCCCAGATCTTCGAATTCCATGCGCACATCGTTCATGCCGAGCCGCAGGGCAATCGGGGCATAGATATCGAGCGTTTCGCCAGCAATGCGGCGCACTTTTTCCCGCCGCAGAGCTCCGAGGGTGCGCATGTTGTGCAGGCGGTCAGCGAGTTTGACCAGGATGACGCGGATGTCCTTGGCCATGGCCAGCGCCATTTTCTGGAAGTTCTCAGCCTGCTTCTGTTCGGCGCTATCGAACTCCACATGCGTCAATTTGCTCACGCCGTCTACCAGATCGGCCACCTCGGGGCCAAACTGGGCGCTGATGTCATCTTTGGTGACCCCCGTGTCTTCGATCACGTCATGCAACAGTGCCGCCATCAGACTTTGATGGTCCATGTGCATGTTGGCGAGAATCCCCGAGACCGCGAGGGGATGGGTGACGTAGGGCTCCCCGCTACGTCGGGTCTGCCCATAGTGCGCCTGTTCGGCGTAGTAGAACGCCCGCTTGACCTGTTGTACCTGCTCCGGTGAGAGGTAGGTGCTGATGCGGGCTTCCAGATTTGCGAGGGACTGCGTTTCGGGGCGAGGCGCAGTGCTGTGGGCAACTGCCGGGCGCAGGCCCAGCCGTGCCGTCACGTCATTGAATGAGCCGCTGAATGCCTGAAAGGGTGTGGCAACCAAGGCGGATTCAACGCGTTATCAGAGAATCGGGGTCTCGAAGCTGGCTGCGAGCTCTTCTTCGGCCTCGATCTCGCTTTCACGAGCAATCACGTCAGGTGTGATCAAACCTTCAGCGATTTCACGCAGGGCAATCACGGTTGCTTTGTCGGACTCTTCTTCGACTAAAGGATCCTTGCCGCCGGTGGCCAACTGCCGGGCGCGCTTGGAAGCCAGCATTACCAGCTCAAAGCGGTTGTCGACGTGGTCCAGACAATCTTCTACGGTCACTCGTGCCATGAATCAGAATCCTGCTCAATAAAATTAGATCGGACCGGCGAGTATAGCTCAGCATTGGCGCTTGCGCAGTGCGGGAAAATTACCCTTCCAGCAAGTTCTTGAGCACGTCTGCCAGCGCTTGTTGCTGTCTTTCCGTGCGCAAACGTCGACCGCGAATGATGGCTTTGAGGTCTGACAAAGCAACTTCGAAATCGTCATTGAGCACAATGTGGTCTGCCTCGAGGCAATGGCTCATTTCTTCACGCGCACCTGCGAGGCGGCCGGCGATGGTGGCCTCGTCGTCTTGTTGGCGATTTCGCAGCCGACTGGCGAGGGCTTCGGTTGAGGGCGGCAGTATAAAAATTGAGCAGCTGTCGGCGGTGCGCTCGCGTACCTGGGCTGCGCCCTGCCAGTCGATCTCAAGAATCACGTCGATACCCTGTGCACGCAGTTCATCAACCGCAACCTGGGAGGTGCCGTAGAAGTTCCCAAAGACCTCTGCCGATTCAAAAAAAGTGCCTTCGGCCAACAGTTGTTGGAATTCTTGGCGGTCTACGAAGTGGTAATTGACGCCGTCGACCTCGCCAGGGCGCTGGGGTCGGGTTGTGTGAGATACCGATACCTGAAGTTTCGGGTCGGCCTCCACCAATGCTTTGACCAGAGACGTCTTTCCCGCACCGCTAGGCGCAGAAATAATGATGAGATCTCCGGTAGTCCGAGTCTGAGTGCTCATGCTTTTGCTTTGCTCATCCGGCGCGTGATAGTGCAGTCATTCACAGGCGTTTTTTTACTCAATGTTTTGGATTTGTTCCCGCATCTGCTCGATCAGCAGTTTGAACTCGACTGACGTATTGGTCGTGCTCAACGCCGTTGATTTGGAGGACAGCGTATTGGCTTCTCGATTCAGCTCCTGCATCAGGAAGTCCAGTCGGCGGCCACAGGGTTTGCCGCTGCCAAGGGCTGTTTCAATCGCATCGAGATGCGCATCGATGCGGTCCATTTCTTCGTCTACGTCAGCGCGCTGAGCGACATAGACCAGCTCTTCCTCCAGCCTTTTTTCGTCAGCCTTGATGCCTGCGTCGGCCAAGCGATCGAGCAGCCGTTGACGCTGTACCTGCCGCAACTCGGGCAGATGCTGGCGCAGTTCTGTGAGCATGCCGCGCATCCGCGCAGCCCGGTCCCGCACCGTTTCCGCCAGCGCCTTGCCCTCCAGCTGTCGCTGTTCGGTCAGCTCTTTGAGGGCGCTGTCGGTGGCCTCGCCAATCGCGCCGGCTAGCTCATCCTCGGCTGCTTCACGACTTTCGAGTACCCCCGGGGCGAGCAATAAATTGAGCGGATCGACCGCAGCGACTTGGTCCAGCTCGGCCTGCACCTCGCGGGTCGCTGTGATGAGCGCCGCTAAACGTTGGCGGTTGATCGTGGCGTTCTCTGCGTCATCGGCTTGCCAGCGCACCAGGACTTCCACCTTGCCGCGATTGAGTGCTGCGCTGATTTTTCGCCGTAACACCGGTTCAATGGCGCGCAACCCCTCGGGCATTTTGAAGTGCAAGTCGAGGTAGCGGCTGTTCACCGAACGTAATTCTACTGTGACGGTCATCGGGCCCGCTGCTACACTCCCGCGCGCAAACCCCGTCATGCTTTGTAACAAGTTACAGCCCCCGAGCAATTCGTTGCCATTCTCTGAAGGCTGAAGTCTAGCAGCCTAGTGGGCTCGCGTATTCGCCAAACCGAAGAGGAATCCACCAATGACAGTATCTGTCGTCCGCCCCAGTGGCCGCCAACCATCAGAAATGCGAGAGATCCGTTTCGAGCGGGGTTTTACCGCGCATGCGGAGGGATCGGTACTGGTGAGCTTCGGACAAACGCGGGTCCTGTGCACCGCGTCAATCACCCCCGGGGTGCCTGGGTTTCTGCGTGGCAAAGGCAGCGGCTGGCTGACCGCGGAGTACGGTATGTTGCCTCGCTCTACTCATACTCGCATGGATCGTGAGGCGGCCCGTGGCAAACAATCGGGCCGAACGATTGAAATTCAGCGTTTGATCGGTCGATCACTGCGGGCGGCGATTGATCTCAAGCTGCTTGGCGAGAACACTTTGGTGGTCGACTGTGATGTGTTGCAGGCGGATGGCGGCACTCGCACTGCAGCGATATCGGGGGCCTGTGTCGCCGTGGTCGATGCGCTCAATCTGTTGCAGCGTCGCGGTGAGCTGAAAACCGACCCACTCCGTCATCTCATCGCCGCCGTATCCGTGGGTGTGTGGCGAGGTGAGCCTGTGGTTGATCTCGATTATGCGGAAGATTCGAAGGCAGACAGCGATATGAACGTCGTATTTGCCGAAGGTAGCGGCTTGATCGAGGTTCAGGGGACCGCTGAAGGTGCCGCCTTCTCCCGCAGTGAGCTTGATACCTTGCTCGGTCTGGCCGAGTCAGCAGGTGCTGAAATTATCGCTGCTCAACGTCGCGCACTGGCGGGCTGATAGCCCGCCTTGATTCTCAGTGGGCAGGCGTTAGGGGTCAGTGTCGTAATCGATGATGACGGGTGCGTGACTGGAGAAGGCGTCAGCCGTGTAAATGACGGCGCGTTCTACCCGGCTGCTTAGCGAGTCGGAGATGATATGAGTGTCGCTGCGCAAGCCGCCCGCATCGTCACCTTCGGGCCACCAACTGTACTCGTCAGCATCTTGATTCACTTCACGGAAGGCGTCGCAATAGCCGCTCTCATATAACGTATTGAGCCAGACCCGCTCTTCCTTGCTGAACCCCGGTATCGCGACCTGATTACCCGCCTCTTCCGCATCAATCGGCTGATGCACCAGCTCCCAACCACCGCACAGAATAAAGTCACGGCGCTTGTTTCGGACTTTCTGCAGGTGGGCGCCAAGCTGTTCCATGAACTGGAGTTTGGTCGCTTGGGCTACATCGCCCGCAAGCCCGGATGGCATGAGCAGGGAGCCGACGCTGAGTTCTTGATAATCCGCCTGAATGTAAATACCGCGACTGTCGAAGTCGGCGAAACCCAACCCTGTCATGATGGCCTTGGGTAATTTGCGACAGTAGATGGCCACGCCATTGCGGCGATGGTCATCAAAATCGTCGAGGAAATACGCGTTGTAATCGCTGGGGAAGAAGGCGTCATCGCGCAGGGAATACTCGGAGCAGCGCGTATCCTGCAGACAGATCACGTCCGCATCCTGTTGCCACAGCCAATCCAGCAGGCCTTCTTGCTGCGCCCGCTCCAGCCCTTCAACGACTAAACTGACAACTCTCATTGCTAGTCCTGCTCCAGTAAGGTAGCTATGATAAGTCAAGTTGTGCGTAGTCGCGCCTGTTAGGGCGCTGTCGGGCACTAATCCACAGCATTCATCTACCGCATTTGGGAGCCGCTGTTCGCCATGGATAACACGCCAGCCACCATCGCCGATATCCGCACCCGCTTCATCGAGCTGGCAATCGCTTGTGACGTCCTCAAATTCGGAGAGTTCGAACTCAAGTCAGGACGTATCAGCCCTTACTTCTTTAATGCTGGCGCCTTCTCCACCGGTGGTGCGCTGGCGCAACTGGGCCAGTGCTATGCAGCGGCGCTGATGGCCGCCGACATCAACCCCGACCTCTTATTTGGTCCGGCTTACAAGGGAATTCCACTGGTAGCCACGACAGCGGTTGCATTGGCAGAGCACCACGACCGGGATATCCCCTACGCTTTTAATCGTAAGGAAGCGAAGACCCATGGTGAGGGTGGAACCCTGGTAGGTGCGCCTGTGAGAGGAGATGTCGTGATTGTCGATGACGTCATCACAGCGGGCACGGCGATTCGTGAATCCGTTGCGATGATCGAGGCCGCCGGCGGTAAGGCGCGGGCAGTTGTGATCGGACTGGATCGCTGTGAGAGGGGTACCGGTGAGCGCTCATCCGTGCAGCAGGTTCGTGAAGACCTCGGTGTAGAGGTGATTAGCGTCATTACCATGCACGACATTGTGGAGTGGTTAGAAACCCAACCCGAAGCGGCTGGGCACCTGGCGGCGATGCGCGCCTATCGAGAGCAGTATGGCGTTTAGACGAACGAAAATTGCTGCCATCTTAGGCCTCACCCTCTGTGCGAGCGGTGCGTTTGCGGACGAACTATTCCGTTACAAGAACGCTGATGGCTCCACCGTGGTCAACTGGCAGATACCTCCGGAGGCCGCTACCCGCGGTTATGAAGTCATCAATGAGCACGGCGTGGTACTGCGGGTCGTGCCACCGGTACTGACGGAAGAACAGCGCGCCAACCTGAATAGCGAAGAATTGGCCGAGCGAGAGCGCATCGAGCAGGCCGAGTTGCGCCGCAAGCGAGACGAATCGCTACTGCTGCGCTACAGCTCGGTCGAGGATATTGAGGCGGCCAGGGATCGCTCTCTAAGAGAGCTCAAAGTGCGGCTGTCGATACTCAACAGCAACAAGCGCACCCAGCGGCAGCGGGTGGAGAACCATCAGGCGAGTATTGCGGCGGCTGAGCGTGAGGGGCGCGAGCCAAACGCATTGGACCTCGAGGCCATCGAGAATCTGAAGCGCGAGATTGCCAATACCGAGCGCTCCATTGCGGATCGGCAAGCCGAGGTGGCGCGAGTGAACGCCCGCTATCAGTCTGATATTGACCGCTTCCGCGAATTGCAGGAAGTCGTGGAGCTGCGGCGTGCACTGGAGAGCAATTCCCGTTAAGACGGGTTAGTGGCCTGCCCGGGGCACCTCACGCATCAGCTCGCGGGTCAGAATCGACCACTGCTCATCCCAGCCCGCGGTCGGCGATCGTTGAAACTTGCTACGCACAAACTGGGCAATCCGGCCTTCAGCCATCGCCAAGAGTGTTCCCGAGGCTTCATTGACCAGCATGACCGGGCGCAGGCCTTCCTCGAATTCCGCTTGGCGCAGTGTCTGCCTCAGTTGGGTTTCGAGGCGCTCGAACACCTGCGCCACCCGCTGATGCAGCCGCTCGGTTTCACCGGTTAGCGCATTGCCGCTCAGGATCCGTGTAATGCCGGGATTGTGCTCACAGAATGCCAGCAGCAGACGCAGCATGACGCGACAGCGGTCCAGCGCGGTCTTTTCCTCTTCGAGGATCAGATTGATCCTTGAAAACAGGGATTCCTCGACAAACTCGATCAATGATTCGAACATTTTTGTTTTCGAGGGGAAGTGTCGATAAAGCGCTGCTTCCGACACACCAACAGTCTCCGCAAGGCGCGCTGTGGTGATCTTGCCGCTTGGGTCCTGCTCCAGCATTGCCACCAGTGCCTGCAGGATTTGCTCGCGACGATCAGAACGGCGTTGTGGCATGGCACTCGTACTGCGTGGGATGAAGGGTGATGCTAGCCAGTACCCGAGTCTGCTGCAATGACCTGACCTCAGTTAGGTTGTCGTCGATCGGTAATCAGACTGCCGATACCGGCATCGGTGAAGATTTCCAGCAGAGCGGCATGGGGCACTCGGCCATCGATAATGTGGGCGCTGGCTACACCGCTCTGCACGGCGTCCAGCGCGCAACGCACTTTCGGCAGCATGCCGCCGGTGATAACACCTTGTTCGATCAGCGTGTTCACACCACCGGTTGTCAGCCCGGTGAGCAGCTTACCGTCGGCATCACAAATACCGGTGACATTGGTGAGTAGCATCAGTTTTTCTGCCTGCAGGACTTCAGCGATTTTGCCGGCCACGAGATCTGCGTTGATATTGTAAGTCTGGCCGTCGGGGCCGCCCGCCACCGGCGCAATCACCGGAATGTAGTCACTGTGTGACAGCATTTTGAGGATGTCGGTATCGATACTCGCGACCTCCCCCACCTGGCCGATGTCCGGCTTACCCGCCTCCCCCCAGTCACCACGGAGCTTGCGGGCTGAAATGAGCTGGCCATCCTTCCCGGTGATGCCCACTGCCCGGCCGCCATTGCGGTGGATGCTGTCGACAATTTCTTTGTTGACGCTGGCGCCCAGTACCATTTCTACAACGTCCATGGTGCGAGCATCGGTGACACGCATGCCATCAACGAATTCGGTCTGGATATCGAGTTTCTCGAGTAGCTGTCCGATTTGCGGGCCACCCCCATGTACAACGATGGGGTTCATGCCCACCAATTTCATCAGCACAACGTCTCGCGCAAAGCTTTCGTGCAGCTCAGGGTCGACCATCGCATTGCCGCCAAACTTGATGACAAACGTACGACCGGTAAAACGCTGAATATAAGGCAGTGACTGGGTGAGGACCCGGGCAAAATTACCCGCCTCATCGCGACTCAAGGACATGAACTAGTGAACCTGTGGTATGGGTGGATAGAGAGGTTCAGAACGGCAGTTCCAAATCGGGCATTTTGGCGAGCACGGCTTCACGCAAGATCCCTTGCACTCGCGCCAGCGCCTCATCGTCGTTGCCTTCAAACCGGAACACCAGCGTATCGTCAGTGCTCGACGCTTGCACCAACCCCCAACTGTCCGAGTAGTCTACGCGCAGGCCATCCAGCGTGGTGACCCGCGAGCCCGGGTAGTCCGGCTCGGTGGTCAACTCACGAATCAGCTGCCGCCGTTCGCGCAAGGGAATAGATACGGTTATTTCTTCACTGCTGATGTACTTGGGCAGGCCGTGCAGCATCTCTTGGTAAGAGTCACTTGATGTGCTCAAAAGTTCTACCAGCCGCGCTGCGGTGTAGATGCCGTCATCGAAGTTGTACCAGCGATCGGTGAGGAATACGTGGCCGCTAAACTCTCCGCCGAGCAGTGCTTGGGTCTGCGCCATTTTGGCACGCACGTTGGCGTGTCCGCTGCGGCTCATGACTGCCCGCCCCCCGCATCGGGTAATAAACGGCGCGAAATGACGGGTGCACTGAACGTCGTAGACAACATCGGCGCCGGGGTTACGCTCCAATAAATCCCGCGCCAGAATCATCATGAGCTGATCGGTCGCAACCGGTTGACCTTCGTTGGTCACAGTGTGCAGTCGGTCTCCGTCGCTGTCGAACAGCAGACCGAGGTCAGCTCGCTCGGCACGAACTTTCTCGCCAAGCGCTTGCAGCGCGCCGCTCAGTGACCAGTTCTCATCTGCACGCTGACCATCGGTGGGCTGGTTGTATATCACCAGCTCACAGCCCAGCGCAGCGAAGACCTCTTCGGTGAGACGCGCTGCCGCACCAAAATTACAATCCACAACAATCCGCAGCGGCAGTGCAACACCGATATCGAGTGCGACTTTGTCGAGGTAATCGCCCTGCACGTCGAGTTTAATCGTGCGACCTTTACCCTGCTCCTGCACGCCGTCCCGCACCGCCTCAAGAATTTCCTGAATGCCTTGATTGGTCACCAGTTGCCGCTGGAATACAAAGCGCAAGCCATTGATATCGTCGGCATTGTGGCCACCCGTGATCATGATCCCTGAGTCATACTCGGACTCATGGGTCGCGAAGTAGAGCAGCGGGCTGGGCGCCTCGCCTAACTCGATAACATCCCGGCCTGACGCCAGCAGGGTTTTGACGACCTTGACCCTGAGCTGGTCGCTGGATGGGCGCCCATCGTGCGCTACCGCCAGGGTTTGTATGCCCCGTCGCTGTGCCAATACCGCTACCGCCTTGCAGATGCGCTCGACCAGTGGGTCGGTCAGTTCGTCGCTGGTGCGGCCGCGGATATCAGCGCTGCGAAAAATGTGGACTGGAATGCCATCACCGCGCTCTTCGAAGACCTCCTGATCAATGGCAAGCTCGGCCGCCAGCGCCTCGGTGTCTGGTGTCTCGGGGACTGCCTCTTCCGGTTCTTCCTGGGGTTGCTCATCCGCATTGTCGATGTTTTTGCGCGCCGCAGTGATCAGCTGTCGGCGGGTCAGCAGCGCCATCTGCCGGAGCAGTTTCGCTAGCGGCAGTAACGGCGGTACTCGTAAAGACAGCGCTGTTTTATTTTCCGCAGACTCGAGAATTCGGTCGGTTTCTTCACGCAGCAATGCAGGAATACCGCTGAGAATAGCCGCACCGCCTAGCAGAATGCCGACGAGAGTTACCGCACCTGCGATGAGAATCCAGTAATGACCTGCCAACAAGTCGGCCAGCCAATTGGGTTTGCTCTGAAAACGAACGAACCATTCCGAGTTACCAACCTGCGCGCTGGTGTAGCCGCGGTCACTATCGAGTGGCGGTCCGATCACCGGAGTTGCGGCGTTGTTTGCCTGCTGAACCAGCGTATACATGCCTGGATCACCATCCTTGAGCTGCTCCGCAACGGTGGCAATCGGTAGTTCTGCCAACATGACGCCGCGCTGGTTATCACCACGGAAAGGTCTGGCATAAATCAGCCGCCACGCGCCATTTTGCCGAACCGCTTCCGGGGGCGGGTTCTCCCCATTGAACGCCCGACGTACCAGGTCGATTTCAATGTGGCTGCCCAACTGATGGTCTCCCGGTGACAGTTTGACGGTGCCCAGGTCACCCAGGGGCACGGTGCGAATAGCGGCAGCCTCGGGCAGCGCAGCGGGCCCGGCCGCATCACGAATTTCCGGTGCCAGTGCGCCCAATGCCGATAAACGGCGCAGTACTGAGCGGTTGAAATCCGCGACGGCGGCTGCGCGGTCCTCAGCGAGCAGCGCGCTGAGTGAGGCGTCCACTTGTGCCTCTAGCTGGGGGACGCGCAGCTGCATCAGGGCCGCGAAAGCCACCACGGCGGGAATCAGAATGATCGCGAGACCGCGCAGTAGTCGGGCTCGCAAAAGGTTCTTGCCGACGCTCACATCGACGTCGGCAACTTTTGTCTCAGGCTGATTCACCCGCACTCTCCCTATTTATCGACTTGTCGTGATCAATCGAATTTATCTGATCAGCAAAACGATCGACCAACCATCGCGCAATATTCTGCTTGCTGCCCATCGGAAGCGGCTCGTTTTGAGTCGCGGTGATGATCAACACTTGATTCTGTTCGCTATTAAATCCTATGTCTTCTCGAGATACATCGTTGGCCACAATCAGATCAAGGCCTTTGCGTTCAAGTTTTTCGCGCGCGTATTCCATCAGATTTTCAGTTTCTGCGGCAAAACCCACCACGACGCTCGGTCGATGCGGGTGCGCGGCGATCTGCGCGAGTACATCGGGATTGCGCACCAGTGATAACGACAAGGATTCGCCCGATGCCTGCTTTTTGATCTTTTGGCTGGCGGCTTGCACGGGTCGATAATCGGCTACTGCAGCCGCAGCGATAAAGAGATCTGCGTTTGGCGCGTGTTCAAGACAGACGTCCAGCATTTGTTGTGCGCTTTCAATATCGATACGTTGCACGAATTCCGGCGTCTCCAGATGGACGGGGCCGGTGACCAAGGTCACATGGGCGCCCGCATCGGCGGCGGCTCTGGCGATGGCAAAACCCATCTTGCCTGAGCTGTGGTTGCTCAGGAATCGCACTGGATCGATGGCTTCTCGGGTTGGCCCGGCGGTGATCACGACCCGGCGGCCTTCCAGCGCCCTTCGGGAAAAAAGTGATGTGGCTGCTTCCACGATCTCAACAGGTTCGAGCAACCGGCCCTCGCCTACGTCACCGCAGGCTTGCTCACCTGCCGCCGGTCCGACTATGACAACGCCTCGTTCCCGCAGGTGCGCGATGTTGTCGGTCGTCGCCGGATTGCGCCACATCTGCTGATTCATTGCCGG
>JAZBOZ010000166.1:0-7838 GCA_036351405.1 Halieaceae bacterium | reverse complement strand
TCGACCAGCTCGCGTGCATAGGCGGAGGCTTCATCGAAAGAGTCGCCGTGCAATACAACGGTAGCCCCCCGAGCCCGTACCGCATCGACCTTGATCGACGGCGTGGTGACCGGCATCACGATCTTGGCAACCACGTTCATCCGCTGAGCCGCCAACGCCACACCCTGCGCATGGTTACCAGCTGATGCTGCGACCACACCCCGCGCGCGTTGCTCATCGGATAAGTGCCGCATCTTGTTGTAAGCGCCGCGGCACTTGAACGAGAAGATGGGCTGCAAATCCTCGCGCTTGAGCATGACCTGCGCCCCCAATCGGGAAGACAACAGGGGCGCGTCATCGACCGGCGTTTCCCGGGCGACGTCATACACCCGCGCATTCAGGATGCGCTTGATATAGCTATCGGACACGCGTCTATGCTGGTCGCGATTCAAAGGCTGCCAGCATCATAGGCCTGCTGAATATCAGCCAGCGAACGAGGCTTGATCTTGGACGCATTGCCTGCGGTACCGAAAGACTCGTAGCGGGCAATACAGATATCACGCATCGCCTTGATCGATTCGCTCAGGAACTTGCGCGGGTCAAACTGCGACGGGTTCTCTGCGAGGTAACGACGGATGGATCCGGTGGCCGCAAGGCGCAGATCGGTGTCGATATTGACCTTGCGCACGCCGTGTTTGATGCCTTCAACCACCTGCTCAACCGGCACACCATACGTCTCGGGGATCTCACCACCGAACTCGTTGATGATCGCGAGCCAATCCTGGGGAACCGCAGAAGAGCCGTGCATCACCAGATGGGTGTTGGGGATGCGCGCGTGAATTTCTTTGATGCGGTCGATCGCCAGAATATCGCCGGTGGGCGGGCGAGTGAATTTATAGGCACCATGGCTGGTACCGCAGGCGATGGCTAACGCATCGACACCGGTATCAGCCACGAATTGAGCGGCTTCCTCCGGATCGGTCAGCATCTGGTCATGGGTTAACTTGCCCTCGGCGCCGATGCCATCTTCTTCACCCGCTTCGCCCGTCTCCAGTGATCCCAGGCAGCCGATCTCACCTTCAACGGACACACCACAGGCATGGGCCATCTCCACGACTTTGCGCGTCACGCCGGCGTTGTAGTCGTAATCCATCGGGGTCTTGCCATCTTCACCCAGCGATCCGTCCATCATCACCGAGGTGAAACCGAGCTGAATTGAGCGCTGGCATACCGCCGGTGAAGTCCCGTGATCCTGATGCACCACGATAGGGATCTGAGGAAACTCCTGCGCGGCCGCCTCCATCATTGCGCGCAGAAAAGGCGCACCGGCATACTGACGCGCACCCGCACTGGCCTGCATGATCACAGGTGAGTCGGTGGCGGCAGCGGCCTCCATGATGGCGCGGGTCTGCTCGAGGTTGTTGACGTTAAACGCGGGCACGCCATAACCGTGTTCGGCGGCATGGTCGAGAAGCTGACGCAGACTGATCAGGGCCATCGTATTCTCCTTCAGGCTGATTGGGTGTCAGTGGCACGCTGCTCAAGCACGGCCACCGCGGGCAGTGTCTTTCCTTCAACATACTCAAGGAAGGCACCGCCGCCGGTTGAAATGTAGGACAGCCGGTCAGCTATCCCGTACTTGTCGATGGCAGCGAGAGTATCGCCACCGCCCGCCAGACTAAAGCCCGCACTGTCGGCGACGGCCTCGGACACCGCGCGGGTACCCGCTTCAAAGGCAGCAAATTCGAATACGCCGACCGGGCCATTCCACAGGATAGTGCCCGCAGCGCGGAGCTTTTCGGCGATCGCCGCAGCCGCTCGGGGGCCGATATCGAGAATCATCTCATCCTCAGCAACCTCGGTCGCGAGTTTGACCACGCCTTCGGCCTGCTCACTGAATTCAGTCGCGACCACCACGTCGACCGGCAGCGGAATGTCAGTTTTGTCCATAAGCGCTCGCGCCGTTGCGAGCAAATCGTGTTCACACAGGGACTTACCCACTGGGTAGCCTGCGGCCGCCAAAAAAGTATTGGCAATGCCGCCGCCGACCACGAGGCTATCGACCTTGTCAGCGAGTTGCTCCAGTACTTCGAGCTTGGTCGATACCTTGGAACCACCAACAATAGCCAGCATAGGACGCGCCGGCTCACTTAGCGCCTGCTCGAGCGCATCCAGCTCCGTGGCAAGCAAGGGGCCGGCACAGGCCACGGGCGCAAACCGGGCGACACCGTGCGTCGAGGCCTGGGCGCGATGGGCGGTACCGAAGGCGTCCATGACAAACACATCGCAAAGGGCCGCGTAATCCCGGGCGAGGGACTCGTCGTCTTTTTTCTCACCCGCGTTAAAACGCACGTTCTCCAGCAAAACCAGCTCACCCGGTGCGGGCGCTGCCGAGCGCCAATCGGTCACGACAGGCACCTCACGACCGAGCAATTCTCCCAATCGCTGTGCGACCGGGCGCATGGAGAAAGCTTCTGCGAATTCACCCTCCGTCGGCCGACCCAAGTGCGACATCACCATGACGGCGGCGCCGGCGTCGAGGGCGTGGCGCAAGGTCGGCACCGCCGCCGTCAGGCGCGCATCGCTGGTAACGACGCCATCTTTTACGGGGACATTGAGATCCTCCCGAATCAACACTCGCTTACCGTCGAGTGCGAGATCGGTCATCAGTAACATGGTCAATCCTCGGGGTTATCGAAACGATGTAGCGCCAGTGCGATATCCAACAGGCGATGAGCGTAGGCCCATTCGTTGTCGAACCATACCAGCACCCGCAGCAGGTTGTCCGCCGCAACATCAGTCTGGCTGGCATCGACGATACCGGACTCAATTTGCTGGGCAAAATCGCAGGACGCCAACGGCGCTTCGGTATAGCCCAGAATGCCGCGCAACGATCCCTTCGCAGCGGCTGACAAAGCCGCGTTGGCGGCTTCCCGCGACACGGGACGCTCGGTCACCACCGCGAGATCCATTGCCGAGACATTGAGCGTCGGTACGCGAATCGCATGGGCGGTCAGCTTGTCCGCCAGCGCTGGCAAGATGCGCTGAATGCCCACCGCCAGACCGGTATCTACCGGAATAATCGAGTTGAACGCCGCGCGGGTCTTACGCAGGTCGGTATGGTGATACGCGTCCAGCACCGGCTGGTCATTCATCGCCGAGTGAATCGTCGTGATCGAGCCGGCCTTGATACCAAACGCTTCAGCGATAACCGACAATACCGGTGAGATCGCGTTCGTGGTGCAGGATCCGGCCGAAAGAATCGTCTGCTCAGGGCTCAAGTCACCCTCATTGATGCCCCAGACAATGGTGGCATCCACATCAGGCTGTGCCGGCTGGGAGAACAACATGCGGCGCGCACCTGCGGCGAGGTGCCGATTGGCGGTTGCGCGATCGGTGAACGCGCCCGTGCATTCGAGCACCAAATCGATATTGTGCGCGGCCCAGGGGCAGGCTCCGACAGCATCGTGGCCACTCAAAGCCACGCGGTCGCCATCCACATTCAGCCAGCCATCATCGAGCGAAATCTGGCCGGGAAAGCGGCCGTGGGTAGAATCAAAGCGCGCCAGATGCACGACCGTATCCGGGTCGGCAATTTCGTTAATCGCCGCCAGGGTCAATTGTGCACGCGCCTCGGGCCGACTCGCGTACGCCCGGAGTACGGTCCGGCCGATACGGCCGAACCCGTTGATCGCCAGCCGTGATTTCAATCGAAAATCACGTCCTCAACCGCGGCAACCACATTGTCGACAGTGAAGCCGAAGCTCTCCATCAATGCACCGCCGGGTGCAGATTCACCAAAGGTCGTCATGCCGATCACGCGACCGTCGAGACCCACGTACTTGTACCACCAGTCTGCATGGCTGGCCTCGACAGCAACCCTGGCCAACACGTGGCTCGGCAGCACCGACTCGCGATACATGACATCCTGCTCGGCAAACAACTCGGCACAAGGCATGGATACCACGCGAACACCGCGACCCTTATTGGCCATGCGTTCAGCAGCCTCAACCGCCAGCGCCACTTCTGAGCCGGTGGCTATGATGATTGCATCCAGCTCACCCTCTTCGGGCACCAACACATAAGCACCACGCTGGATGTCGGCGACATGCTCGGCGGCACCGACCTGGTGGGGCAGGGTTTGCCGGGACAGGGCCAGCGCAGAGGGTCCGTCAGCGCGCATCAGTGCGCACTTCCAGGCGACCGCGGTTTCAACCGTGTCGCAGGGGCGCCACGTATGCAGGTTAGGTGTCGAGCGCATGGCGGTCAGCTGCTCCACCGGCTGGTGTGTCGGGCCGTCTTCGCCCAAGCCGATTGAATCGTGCGTGAAAACATACACCACACGCTGGCGCATCAAAGCGGACATCCGCACCGCGTTGCGCGCGTACTCCATGAAGATCAGGAAGGTGCCGCCGTACGGTATAAAACCACGATGCAGGGCGATGCCATTCATGATCGCGGCCATGCCAAATTCGCGCACACCGTAGTACAGATAATTGCCGTCGGCGTCATCAGCGCTGACGCCACGACTGCCCGACCACAGGGTCAGATTGGAGCCAGCCAGATCCGCAGAACCGCCGAGCAGGTCGGGCAGTACCGGGCCAATCGCATTGAGGGTCACCTGCGAGGCCTTGCGTGAGGCCATATCCGCTTCTTTGGCCACGCAATCGGCAATATAGCTATCGATAGTGGGCTCAAAGTCACCGGGCAGATCACCCGCAACGCGCCGCGCAAACTCACGCGCCAACTCAGGCTCCGCGGCCAAATAGGCATCGAACCTTGTCTGCCAATCTGCCTCAGCAGCGGCACCTTGCTCACGGGCATTCCACGTCGCGGCAATCTCTTCGGGAATCACGAAAGGCGGGTGTGACCAGCCGAGTGCCTCGCGGGTCGCAGCCACTTCATCGTCACCCAATGGGGCACCGTGGCAGGACTCACTGCCCGCTTTATTGGGGCTGCCTTTGCCAATGACCGTTTTGCAGCAGATCAGGGTCGGCCGGGCCGTGTCTGCCTTCGCGGCCTCAATCGCCGCGCGGATCGCATCAGAATCGTGGCCATCTACCGCGGGAATGACCTGCCAGCCATAGGCTTCAAATCTCGCAGGCGTATCATCGGTGAACCAGCCTTCGACCTCACCATCGATCGAAATGCCGTTGTCGTCGTAGAAGGCGATCAGCTTGCCGAGCCCCAAGGTGCCGGCCAATGATGACACCTCGTGAGAAATGCCCTCCATCAAACAGCCGTCCCCAAGGAACACCCAGGTGTGGTGATCGACGATGTCGTGACCCGGGCGGTTGAAGTGCGCTGCGAGGGTTTTCTCGGCAATCGCCATACCCACCGCGTTGGCCAGGCCCTGACCTAATGGGCCGGTGGTCGTTTCAACCCCAGGCGTATAACCGTACTCGGGGTGACCCGGCGTCTTGCTGTGTAGCTGTCGAAAATTCTTGAGATCGTCGATGGTCAGCTCATAGCCGGTCAGATGCAGCAATGAGTAGATCAGCATTGAGCCGTGGCCATTGGAAAGCACGAAGCGGTCCCGGTCAGGCCAGTTGGGGTTGCCGGGGTTGTGCTTCATGAAATCATTCCAGAGCACCTCGGCGATATCCGCCATACCCATCGGAGCACCGGGGTGGCCACTGTTGGCCGCCTGTACGGCATCCATACTCAATGCGCGAATCGCATTGGCGAGATCAGATCGAGAGGGCATGACAGCTCCGGGTTGTTTTCGCGGGGGCGCTATTGTCGACCAAGGGGCGGGGCGCCGCAAACCACCGTTATGTGTAGGGCTTTACAAATCAGGTCGTTACGGCGAGTCCCGATCGAGATCATCCCCAAAAATGTCGCGCAGCGGTCCCTCAAACCGTCGCCACCGCTGCTGGCGATCCGCGCTCAACGGTTTACGCACTTGCCACACCGAAGCGGTGCGCACCGAGTTGTTGAGTTGGTGGAATTGCAGACACTCATCAGACCAGGACTCACCCAGCCACTCGAGTAAGTCACCCACGGTAGCCCTAGGATTGGCCACCAGCGACTCATAGCGCAACCGGTAGACCCGCTCGGGATAGCGCGCCAGCCAGGATTCGGTCAGCTCGTTCAAAAATCGAAGTTGCTCGCGAATCTGTTGTGGGTCGGTCGCATAGCTATGCTGCGGATGTAGACGCGTCGCAAAGACCGACAGCACCACATCGCGCCAGTCGCGCTCGGTCACCACGAATCGCGCGTTGGGGAGCGCGGCTGCAATGAGATGTAGTTGGTAGATGTTGTCCGGGCGCTTATCGGTAAATCTCAAAGAAGGCTCAACCCGCTCAGCCGCGTGGGCGCGATACACCTCAGCCCAGTGCGCGAGGACCTCCGGCTTCGGTATCCCTGCGGGATGGATCATGCCACCACGCGCTGCCGCCACCCGTCGTGGCCAAAAATCGCTCTCGCCCAGCGGTGCAAAGCGCGGGTGGGCCGCCAGCATCTGCTCCAACAGCGTCGAACCGGTACGGAACATGCCGCAGATAAATACCGGTCCATGGGTGGCGTCGTGCAGCGGTGGCAATGTTGCTTGGCTCGCTTGCCGACAAGCCGCTCGCAAAGTTTCAAGCGGTAACGTTTGCTGCTGTGCACGCGCGTCGAGCGCGTTTGCCTGCACCCAGTGCGCCCATGCCGCCTCGGTTTCTCCGGCGGCTTCCTCATGCCGAGCCAGCGCGAAAAGCTGATCGACATCGGGCTTTTCAGCCGCCATGACTGCGCGTAATCGCTCGACCACAGCGGGGTCCGAGCCCGCCTCGATGGTATCGGCCAGGCGTGCGAGCGCGGCCGCATGCCGGGGCGCAAGCTGTAAAACCCTTGAGAAGCTCTCGACCGCCAGCGAGTGATCTCCACACTGCTCAGCCACATGGCCCCGATTGAATAACGCGTCAATATAGTCAGGCTTGATGCTCAAAGCCTTACTCAATGCATCAAAGGCTTGCTTTGAGTCTCCCAATTGTTCCGAGTAGATCGAGCTGATATTCAGCCAGACCTCTTCAGGGGCGCTGATCTGTAAATCGAGCGCGCGACGATAAGCCGCGAGCGCTGTATCAGTGTCACCCGAGCGCGATGCCCACCAACCCAGATTAAATTGGTGGATGGGGTTGGTCGGTTCCGACTGTGCCAGTGCACGAGTGCGTTGCAACGCTTCAACCGGATTCTCTTGCATCAGTAGCGCGGCCTCTTGATGTTTCTGTTTCAGTCCCAGGCCTTGGGACCGCGAGTGCCGGAAATCCACCAGGCAAATACGTTGCCCGCTGCGTCACTGTGCACTGCGGTGGATACCTCAGCAAAGCCGTTCGCAGTCATCTGCTCAACAAGCTGCTGAATCTCTGACTCGGTTTTGGCGGCATTGCGCATCGCTTCGAGCCGAGTCAGCAGTCCACTCAGCTCACGATGCAGCAGATAGGTATTGTTGCGCAGATACTCCGGCAGCATCCCGGCTTGCTTTTCCATCATCTCTGCAAAGAAATCCAACGCCCACTTGCGAGTCGGGGTGAGCGGCCTTTGCGTCGCGGCGGCAAAGGTTTGGGCGATGCGTTGCTCGAGCGCCGGGCTTGCCGCGCCGGCTTCCTTAACCTTCGCCAGCTCAACTGCGCCGTGAATGATGCCACCCTCAGCCAACAGGTCTGCCAAGGCTGCGATTTCCTGCCCCGCCTGTTGCACAACCGCGCCATCGGCGTGGTGCATCAAGCAGGCGAAACGACCCGCTGGCACCAACATTCGCGACATCTCGGCGAGTACGGCATCGATGTCGGCGTACTCCATACCGAACTGGGAAACGACGGCATCGAAGCTATCGCTCTCAAAAGGCTGACTTTCCAGCGCCGAGCGCACCAGTT
>JAZBOZ010000165.1:0-6583 GCA_036351405.1 Halieaceae bacterium | reverse complement strand
GGTAACGTGCTCGATGATTCGGCTTGAGGCAGTCGAACGAACCTTTAACGTTGGCGGTAGTGACGTGCACGCGCTGGCCGGTGTTTCCCTGACGATCGGACAGGGTGAGTATGTGGCGGTGATGGGGCCGTCGGGCTCTGGAAAATCGACGCTGCTCAATGCCATCGGACTTCTGGATCGCATCGACGCTGGCCGCTACTGGCTCAATGAGACCGAGACCTCGGTCTTGGGGGAGGGGCCGCGCGCGCGGCTGCGTCGTGAGCATATTGGCTTTGTATTCCAGGCGTATCATCTGGTGCCGCGGTTAACGGCGCGCGAGAACATCGAATTGCCTTTGATGCTGGCAGGCGTGGCCCCCGCCGTTCGTAAACAAGAGAGCGATAGAGTCATGGAGCGTTTGGGTCTCAGCGATCGAAGCCACCATTTACCCAATCAGCTCTCGGGTGGTCAGCGGCAGCGTGTGGCGATTGGTCGCTCGATCATTATGAAGCCCGATCTGTTGCTGGCTGACGAACCCACGGGCAATCTCGATTCCCGCGCCGGCGTTGAAGTCACTGCGCTGCTCGAAGAATTGAATGCCGAGGGCATCACGCTGCTGGTCGTAACGCACGATCCGGATATGGGTGCCCGTGCGCGGCGACAGCTTCATATGCGGGATGGCTTGATTGCCTCCGATACCCAAACGAGCGGCGCATGAGTCCGCTGGATCTTTTGGGTTTCACGTTGCTGACGCTGCGACGTCAGCGCTTTCGCAGCTTGATGTTGATTTTGTCACTGGCGCTGGGCGTGTCCTCGGTGACTTTATTGGTCTCGCTTGGAGAGGCAGCACGCGGTTACGTGCTGGGTGAGTTTTCATTGCTTGGCAGTGATGTACTAGCGGTATTCCCGGGACGCAAATCGACGAGCGGCGGTATGCCACCGGTCACCGGCACGGCAGCGCGCGACATTACATTGAACGATGCTCGTATCATCGAAAAAACCGTCCCCGGTGTACACGCAGTCGCCGCTCTCGTTGTAGGTTCTGCGCCTGCCTCACACGAGGCGCGAGAGCGCGATACGCTGATCCTTGGCACCAGCGCCGCTTTCTTTGATATTCGTCAAATATCGCTTGCACGAGGCAAGGGCTGGCCGGATCTCGAGATCGATGAGGTCGCGCCGGTGGCGGTGATTGGCGAAACCGTCGAGCGTGAATTATTCGGTCAGCAGCGATCGATTGGTCAGTGGCTGCGCGTGCGCGATTATCGCTTTCGCGTTGTTGGCGTGATCGAAGGATCTGGAGATTCTTTCGGTGCAGACCTCAGCGACGCGGTGTTTATACCGGTTGCCTCAGCGCAGCAGCTGTTCAACACGCCCGGGCTATTTCGCCTGATTGTGCAGGTCGACCCACTTCGTGATCGAGACGCAATGATTTCCGCTATCGAGCGAAGGATGCAGGCCCTGCATGACGGCGAGCTCGATGTTACCGTGGTAAATCCTGATTCCCTATTGGCGAGTCTGTCGGATATTTTGCGCATGATGACACTCGCCGTAGCGGGCATTGCAGCTATCAGTCTTGTGGTCGCGGGCGTGCTGGTGATGAATTTGACGCTGATGTCGGTACAGCAGCGGACGGCGGAAATCGGTTTGCTCAAAGCGGTGGGTGCCGATTCGTCTCAGGTGAGATTGTTATTCATCACTGAGGCTATATTGCTTGCGATTGCGGGCATTATTGTCGGCTTCCTGTTGGCGATTGCCGCCCTTCGTGTGGCCGTGTGGGCAATGCCAGACTTACCTTTTACCTTGCCATGGTGGGCCCTGCTCGCTGTCAGTTTGTTAACCATGATGACCGCCGTGGTGTTCGCTTGGCGACCCTCTGCCAAGGCTGCAGCCATGACACCGGTCTCTGCGTTGGGGCGCGGCGCATGAGTATGCTGACCCGAGACTGGTTGCGCTGGACTCAGCGCGCCTTATCGGTGGATCCCGGTCGCAGTCTGCTCACGGCCAGCGGCATTGCGATTGGCATCTGTGCCATGGTTTTGCTGACTTCGATTGGCGAGGGCGTGCGCAGCTATCTACTCGATAGTTTCTCGCAGTTCGGCTCGCGGATCATCGCGATTACACCGGGAAAAACAACGACCGGTGGGCTTTCTTCCAGTGGTTTGATGAACACGGTCAGACCGCTCAGTATTGCCGATGCGGATGCCTTGCGACGGCTACCTCATGTGGAGGCGGTTGTGCCATTGGTGCAAGGCACAGCGCGGGTCGAAGCGGGGCGTTTCGGGCGAGACACCGATGTCTACGGGGTGGGGAGCGAGATGGCGAGCGCTTGGCGATTTGCCACCAGCAGTGGACGTTTTCTGCCGAATGAGTCGGGTCACTCGCGTTACTTTGCCGTGTTGGGGGACAAGGTACGCCATGAACTATTTTCTGCGCGAAGTCCGCTCGGCCAGTTTATCCGCATCGGTGGCAGTCGCTTTCGGGTGATTGGCGTGATGGAACCCAAAGGGCAATTGCTGGGCGTTGATCTAGATGATGCCGTATATATCCCCGCGGATATTGCACTGGAGATGTATAACCGGACCGGGCTTATGGAAGTCGATGTGGTGTTTCGCGAAACCACGACTGCCGAGGCGATGAGTGAGGCCATTCGTCGCACCATTGTGCAACGCCACGGGGATGAGGACGTGACGCTTTTCTCGCAAGAAGACATGCTCGCCAGCCTCGACCGCATACTGGCGATGCTAAAGTTTGCTGTCGCAGCGTTAGGGTTGATCGCGCTCACAGTCGGCGGCGTGGGCGTACTGACCATTATGAGCATGGCGCTGTCGGAGCGGGTGCCTGAAATCGGCTTATTGCGTGCTATCGGCACCACCCGTCGCGAAATCCTCACCATGTTTCTGGCGGAGTCGATCGTATTGTCCGCCGCGGGTGGCGTGCTCGGTCTGGCTGTGGTCGGGCTGATGGTGCTGCTCGTCAACATCGCGGCGCCCGATGTGCCGCTCGAGGTGGCGCCGGTCTATTTGCTGGCGGGCATGGGGCTGAGTGCTGCGGTCGGCCTGATTGCCGGACTGTCACCTGCGTTGCGTGCAGCCAACCTGAATCCTGTGGATGCGCTCCGCTCAGAGTGATGGCAGTGCTTATGGATTGAGTTTGCGCAGCCGCTCGATAAGGCTGGAAGTGTCCCAGCGATGACCACCGAGGCGCTGTACGTCGCCGTAAAACTGATCGACCAGCGCTGTCACCGGCAGTGAAGCGCCCACTTCGTCCGCCGCGCGCAGTGCAATGCCCAGATCCTTGCGCATCCAGTCCACGGCAAAACCGAAATCGAATTCACCTCTAGCCATGGTTTGATGGCGGTTCTCCATCTGCCAGGATTGAGCCGCCCCTTTGCCAATCACCTCCACCACCGCTTCGATATCAAGGCCAGAGCGCTCGGCGAAATGTAGCGCTTCTGAGAGCCCTTGCAGGAGTCCTGCGATGCAGATTTGATTGACCATCTTCGTTTGCTGCCCCGCGCCTGAGGGGCCCATCAGCTGGTGCTTCTTCGCGTAACAATCGAGCACGGGTTGGGCGCTTTCATAGGCGGTGGCGTCACCACCAATCATGATCGTCAGCACACCGTTCTCTGCGCCAGCCTGTCCCCCGGATACTGGTGCGTCTAGGAAGGCGACCTCAGCGGCAGTACAGGCGTTGGCGAGCTCCATGGCCAGCTGCGCTGACGTGGTGGTGTGGTCGATCAGCAGACTGCCCGGTCTCAGGGCGCTGAGAACGCCGGTATCTCCAAAAACCACGCTCCGCACATCGTCGTCATTACCGACACACAGGCAAACCACATCCGCGTCGGCGGCGGCAGCCGCGGGTGTTGGTGCTGTTTTACCTTCGTACTGTTGCTGCCATCGTTCGGCTTTCTCTGAGGTGCGGTTGTAAACCGTGACCGCGAAGCCTCGTTGGCAGAGGTGACCGGCCATGGGATAGCCCATGGCGCCGAGGCCGATGAAAGCAACAGATTTAATAGTGCTCATGACAGTTCCTTATCATTCTGCGGACAGGCCCGATGGGTGAGTCGCCCAGTGTGCGTGGGTGTGGTTCCAGTGAATGTCTGCGATGATACAGGCAATAGGACAGGAGATCGGGTGATGGTGCGAAGTTTCAGTGTGCTGGGTCAGCTGGCAGGACTTGTGCTCAGCGGTGTGGTGAGCGTCGCGATGGCCCAGCCGATAGGTCCTGGCGCCCGACCCGTAGGAGAGGAGTGGTCGCGTAGCCCGGTTTACGGCGTTCACGGTATGGCGGCTACTGCTCACCCTCTCGCATCACAGGTGGCGCTCGATATCCTGAAGCGGGGTGGATCAGCGGTGGACGCCGCTATTGCCGCGAATGCAGCACTTGGGTTGATGGAGCCGACAGGCAACGGGATTGGCGGCGATTTGTTTGCAATCGTCTGGGATCCTGAAACGAAAACATTACAGGGCTACAACGGCTCCGGCCGAGCGCCACTGGGTCGGGACTTGAACAAGCTTATCAGCCGCATCGAAACGCTCAAATCCGATGGCGTGATTGCGGGTGATTATCAAGGCATCCCCTCTCACGGCTCATTACCTGTGACGGTGCCTGGGACAGTCGACGGATGGTTTGCACTGCACGGCCGCTACGGTCGTTTAAAGATGGCGGACGTTTTGTCCCCAGCCATCGATTACGCGGAGGCGGGTTTTCCGCTGTCGCCGGTGATCGCCTACTACTTCGAGCAGAATCTGGCGCGCTTCAAGCGCGTCGCGCCGATGATCGAAGAGTTCGACAATGCCATGGCGACTTACTTTCCTAATGGCAAAGCGCCCGCGGCAGGCACGTTGTTCCGCAACCCGGATCTTGCGAATACCTTGCGCTTGATCGGCAAGGGTGGGCGCGAAGCATTCTATGAGCGACAGATAGCGAAACGGATTGATGCCTATATGCGCGAGATTGGCGGTGATCTTCGACTCGAAGACTTGCGTGCTCATCGCGGAGAATGGGTCGAGCCTCGGGGCGTCGACTATCACGGCTACACGCTCGTCGAATTGCCTCCGAATGGTCAGGGTTTCGCGGCCCTGATGATGCTCAATATTCTTAAGCAGACAGACCTTCGCAAGTATGATCGAGGCTCTGTCGAAGTGTTCCACTACATGGTTGAGGCCAAGAGGTTAGCTTTCGAGGCGATGGCCAAAACGTTTGCCGATCCGGCATTCTCATCGGTGCCGGTGGACTGGTTGTTGTCCGATGCGTTTGCCCGGGAGCAGTATGCACGGATTAAAAAAGACTCGGTGCTGACACCCGAGGCGTTGGCAGAAAAGCTGGAAGGCGAGGGGGATACTACCTATCTCACAGTGGTCGATGGTGACGGCATGATGGTGTCGCTCATCCAGTCTAATTATCGGGGCATGGGTTCGGGGCTCGTGCCGACCGGGCTCGGATTTATGCTGCAAGACCGCGGTGAGTTGTTTTCTCTGGAAGCGAACCACCCCAATGTGTACGCACCTGGCAAGCGACCCTTCCATACGATTATTCCCGCTTTCGTTATGAAGGATGGAGAGCCGTTTATGAGTTTTGGATTGATGGGCGGCGGTATGCAGCCTCAGGGTCACGTGCAGGTGCTGGTGAATTTGGTGGATTTTGGTATGAATCTTCAGGAGGCTGGAGATGCTGCGCGTTTCCTGCATAGTGGGGGTGCGTCACCCGATGGGGGAGCGCCGGAGAGCTATGGCACTTTGTACCTCGAGCCGGGTGTTCCCTCGGAGACGGTGGAAGGGCTCAGGCGCCTCGGACATCAGGTAGAAATCGAGGCGAGCGGTGTCCCCTTTGGTGGTTATCAGGCAATCGCGCGCGATCCCAAGACGGGCGTGCTAACGGGTGCCACCGAGATGCGTAAAGATGGCACTGTAGCGGCTTGGTGATGATTGGCTGATGGCTGACAACTCGCGGGGGTAAGCTAGGGCATGGATGGACGAGAGGAACTGCTGGGTTCGGGGAACGCAGATATCGCGCGTCCGTTGCAGCCTATTCTCGACAGTATGGCGCGTCGTCTGCTGGCCATTGCTGCGCTGTTCACGCCCCTGTTCTTCATCGCTCGAATATTGCCGGTTGTCTACGGTGGGGATTCCCCGTATCTCTGGGTACAAACGAGTCTGGCTATTGGTGTCATTGCTTTTGTCCTGATCGCCGCTTGGTACCGATCCCGACTCACAGCCAACCAGATTGGTTATGTGATGGCTATGGCGGCCGCGCTGGTCGGCCTACTGGCGGTAACTCGCTCTGGCATCAACACGGTGCAGTCTGCCTGGCTGCTCATTTCATGTCTGATCATCGCGGTCTTCATTGGGCGCAAGCTGGCGTTATTTGCGGGCATATCGATGTGGCTTTACGCCTGGTTGGCAGGCCTATTCCATAGTCGAGAACAGTTCGGCGACTTGGAGTTGCTGTTGGATGAGCAGACCGGATTATTCGGCTCCGGAAGTGGCCTGGGCCTTGGGCTGTTAGCGGTGCTGATGGTCAGCGATATCGTGCCGCGCCTGCTCGCTGCGATTGAGGCTTTGTTCGTTGAAAAAACCCGGGAGCAAGAGCGACGCTGGATTGC
>JAZBOZ010000164.1:0-18104 GCA_036351405.1 Halieaceae bacterium | reverse complement strand
CCCGTGACCGCCAGTGCCAATGCGCAAAGCATTGGTGGATGAATGATTTTTTTTACGCTCATGCCCCGCCCCTGATCGCGATTAAAGTAGATTCAGAGTTTCGTTATAGGCGCATGGGCGCGATGACCCCACTAGACTTTGGTCAAGTCAGGCCATAACTTCGACCAAAGTCGATGCGATCGCGCTGAGCTTCGCTGACCGTTAATCAACCAAAAATAATAAGCACGGCATACTGTGACCATCACAGACGCTGGCGGAAACGGAGGTACTCCCGTGACAACCCGAATATGCATCGCAGATGATCACCCCTTGTTTGGCGATGCACTCGAGGCTTTACTCAGCGCCAGGATGGCCGAGCTTGAGATTTTGCGGGTGTCAGACGTGGGTGCACTCCAAGAGACCGTGAGCCGCGATGACGCGCTATCGCTGTTATTGCTCGACCTGCATATGCCCGGCGCTGTCGGATTTTCCAGCCTTAGCTGGATCCGCCGGGCCGCACCCCAATTGCCGGTGGTCATCATCTCAGCCAACACCCACCCCACCACCGTACGCCGTGCCTTGGATCATGGTGCCGCGGGCTTTCTCAGTAAGTCTGCAGATGCCGGCATCATGATTCAGTGCTTGGAGGCCGCATTGGCGGGAGAGACCGGCCTACATCCGGAACTCCAGGTCGCCACCACGGGTGAGTCGCTGCAGGGTTTGGATGTGGCGGAGGCCGTTGCCTCAATGACAACCCAGCAATTCAAAGTGGCGTCAATGTTGGTAGAGGGGCAACTCAACAAACAGATCGCCTGGGAACTCGGCGTCAAGGAGGCGACCATCAAGGCCCATATGACCGAGATATTTCGTAAATTGGGGGTCCAGTCACGTACCCAGGCTGTACTCAAACTGGGTCAGCTAATGCCTGCAACCAGCGAAGATCATGAGTCGCCCTTGCCGCTTTAACGCCGCTGCTCGAGCAATGCCGCGACCAGTGTCCGCAATCGCTGGGGCTCGATCGGCTTAGGCAAAAATCGATAGCCGCCAGCCCGCACGGTGTCGCGAATATCCAAATCATCATTCGCGCTGATAACGATAACGGGGACATCGCCTACAGTCTCACGTAGCGCACCCACAACATCGACACCGGTCACATCGTTATCCAAATGATAGTCAGCAATGACCAGATCAGGTCTTGCTGTGGTATCGCGCAGCGCTTGTCTGGCCTCAACTTCATTTCGCGCCGAGAGGGTACGCAACCCGAATCCACCAACCAACGCCGCCAGGCCGACCAACAGTTGCCGATCATTGTCGATGCACAACACGGTACCCGACAGTGCATCCGTGTTCCTCTGGCGCGTCGATGGCTCCGTATCACTCGCGATAACGGCAGCATGTCGGGGTAGCAGAATACTGAAGCAGGTACCCTCGCCGGGCGCTGATTGCAGATGCAACTCGACGCCGAGTAAACGCGCATAGCGCTGCACCAAGGCCAGCCCCAAGCCCAATCCGTCCTGGGCGCCCTGCTGAGCCATTTCCAAGCGCTCAAACTCATGAAAAATACGCGCTTGATCTTCGGCAGCGATACCAGGGCCCGTGTCCAGAACGACAATTTTCACGCAATCACCGACACGACGCGCGCCTACCAATACACCGCCCTCGAGGGTGTATTTCACGGCATTGGAGACAAGGTTTTCCAACAGCCGCAACAGCAGGCGTTCATCGGACAGCACCGCCATGGCGGTACGCTGAAATCGAATCTTCAAGCCCTTGGCTGCAGCCGACTTAGAGAACGTGGCCGATAGTCGTTCAAAGAGCGAAGACAGAGCGAGCGGCTCACTCATAATTTCGGGATCATCCGCATCGAGTCGCGCGATCTCCCGAAGTTCCTCAATCATATTTTGCGCGCGATCCAGAGACGCGAGAAGCTGAGTCAGTGAACGGCTATCCGCCGGGTTATCGCGTAGCACTTCACCCAACAATCTTGCCGCATTGATGGGCTGCAATAGGTCGTGGCTGGTCGCCGCCATAAACTGCGCCTTGCTCTGAAAAGCTTCGCGAGCAGTCACTTCGGCTTCCGTTCGCGCACGAACTTCGCGCCGTAGTTCGGCGTTTCGTTCACTCAATGCTTGCTCACCCGATGCCAACCGGGATTGCAGCTCATCCTGCACCTCGCGTAGCTGAGTCACCATTTCACGATATTCGGAGACATCGACGAAGGTTGTGACAAATCCGCCACCGGGCAGTGGGCGACCCTTGATCTCCAACACCCGGCCGTCAGGCATCAAGCGCTCAAACTGATGGGCAGAGCCCTCGCGCATATAGGACAAGCGACGCGCAATCTCTTCCGCCAACGGGCGACCTGAGGTCGATAGAATCCCCCGTTCGGCGTTAAACCGGTACACCCGCTCAATAGGGCAGCCGACGAACAAGAAGCGCTCTGGATAGTCGAACATACGCTCATATTCACTGTTCCAAGCCACCAGTCGTAGCTCTGAATCGACCACAGATACCCCATGACTCAGGTGCTCAACCGCTGCTTCCAGCGACTCCCTGTTAAAACTCAGGAAGCGCTGGGCTTCCCCCACCAGCGCGGTCAAATCATGGACACCCAACTGCCGATCGCTCTCCAGCCGAGTCAACATCTGCCGTGCAGAGGTTGCACCGACGGTATTGGCCAACACCGCCTCGACAGCATCGATCACAAACCTCGGAGCGCGATCGGCTGGCAGCAAGCGCTGCTGATAACTTGTCTCAAGCACCCGCCAGAAACGCTCTGCGGCACCGCCGGATAGCAACGGCTCCACCAGATTCCTTAACTGGGCGATCCGGATTGGACTGAGTGAGTTGTCTAGTTCAGCAGTGCTCGTCGAGGTGTCCATGAACGCTGACGCCTGCCGCTCATCGGACACCGCTCTCGGCAATCGCCAAGACAGCACGACTGACAGCAATGTATTGATACCCAAGGTCAAGGCGGTGAGCGCTGCAAATCCCAGTGTCGATCTCGACGCATCGCCCGACTGCATCAACGGCAACAGTCCAAGCACGAACCAAAGGGTCGTGCCCGCCAGCATCCCCAGCAAGACACCCATGCCGTGGGCGCGGTGCCAGTAAAGACCCAGTAACAGCGCCGGCCCCAATTGAGCAGTACCGAGAAACGATAAGAACCCGATGTCCGCAAGATTTGAACGGCCGGCCAGACTCATGGATAACAGCCATGCCACAAGCAAGATCGCAATGACGGTTAACTGCCTTGACCAGCGCAATATCGAGCCTAGGTTGAGTAGTGCACGAGAGCGGGTTATCGCAACGCGAAACAACAGTGGCGTCAGAATTTCATTGGTGATCATGATCGATACACTCACAGTCGCCACCAGCACCATGGAGGTTGCTGCTGAGATGCCACCCAGAAAAGCAGCCGCCGATACCCAACCGGAGTTTAGGGCCATGGGTAACCGCTGAACGTAGGTGTCTGCGGCCACATTCAACTGCCCCACAAACAACTGCTGCCCGGCGATCGCGATGGGCACTGCCAGTATCATGAAGAGGCCCAGATACAGCGGCATGGCCCAGTGAATATGGCGCGCCTGTGCCGGCTGCTCCAACTCAACCACGGTCACGTGAAACTGCCTGGGAAGACAGAGTATGGCCAAGGCACTCACCAACAAGTGTGCGACGTGATCGCCATGCGCCACCGGCGCAATTGAGGGCCATTCAGCTGACGGCGAAGCATCCGTCATGAGATAACCAACACTCAACGCAGCCACTGCGATAAAAGCCACCAACTTGACCAGCGACTCTGCGGCCATCGCGTGCATCAAGCCGTGCTGGCGCTCGTTGCCGCCAAGACGGCGCACACCAAAAAGAACCGCAAACACCGCAAGACCGATGGCCGCCAACAAGGTCACATTGCCATCAGCCGTCGCAGCCATAGGGCGCTCGGTCACCACCCCCCAAACCTGATCGAGGGCCCGTAATTGCAATGCGATATAGGGGAGGACCGCGACCAGACATATCAGTGAAACCACCGCTGATACTGCCCGGCGTTTTCCGAAGCGGGCTCCCAGAAAGTCCGCAATAGATGTCACGCGCTGCCTGTGGCCGATATCAATTAGCCGGTTAATCACAGGCCGGCCAAGCAGAAATAACAAAATAGGCCCGAGATATATCGGCGTATGTGACCAAGGGTCTGCGGTCATGGACCCTACGGCACCATAGAAAGTCCATGAACTGCAGTACACCGCCAAAGTGAGGGTATACACCCAAGGCGATGAGGGCCGAGCGCCTCGTCGTCGCTCGCTTAGACTGGCGAGCAAAAACAGCCCTCCGACGTAACCGAGTGCGAGCAGCAATAAAGTATTGGCGGTCATGTCCGCAGACTAGCGACAAATCGCTGCTTGCAACAGCCGCTGAATCGACTTTGGTCGCGTTGCAACCCCTCGTCGCTGCCATAAGATGGGGCTCTGTCCTTGAGCAATATCAGGTGCTGTTCATGTCCGAATCACATCGCTATGCCATTCCTGCTGACTTCCACGACGCACACATCACACCCGAGCGCTATGCCAGCTGGTATCGTCAATCGATCGATGATCCCAACGCATTTTTCTCGGCGCGCGCGGAGGAGTTTCTGACCTGGGATCAACCCTGGAGCCGGATCTGTCAAAGCAACATGGATACGGGGTCGGCCGAGTGGTTTGTTGGCGGTAAGTTGAACGTAGCCGTGAACTGCATTGACCGTCACTTACCCACTCGGGCCGAGCAAACCGCCCTGATATGGGAAGGCGATGACCCCGCTGATAGCAAGCACATCACCTATGCAGCGCTGTATGACCACGTATGTCGTTTGGCCAACGTGCTACGCACCAGGGGTGTCAGCAAGGGCGATCGGGTTTGTATTTATATGCCCATGATTCCCGAAGCGACCTACGCCATGCTCGCTTGCGCGCGAATCGGCGCTATTCACTCGGTCGTGTTCGGCGGGTTTTCTCCTGAGGCGTTGAAGGACCGGATTCTCGATGCCGATTGCCGACTGGTGATCACAGCTGATCAGGGACTACGCGGTGGGAAGGCGGTGCCGTTAAAAGCGAACGTAGATAAGGCCCTGGCAGACTGCCCGAACGTCGATAGCGTGGTGGTCGTCAAACGCACGGGTGCCGATATTTCCTGGGTGGGTGGCCGCGACCTTTGGTACCACGAAGCGACCGCAGCGGCGGATGGCGACTGCATCCCGGAATCCATGGACAGCGAAGACCCTCTGTTCATCCTGTATACATCGGGATCGACAGGCAAACCCAAGGGCGTCCTGCACACGACCGGCGGCTACTTGCTGAACGCCGCAATGACTTTCAAATACGTGTTCGATTACCGGGAGGGCGAGGTCTACTGGTGTACCGCCGATGTCGGATGGGTCACCGGTCATACCTATATTGTCTATGGCCCCCTCGCCGTCGGCGCTACCTCGCTGGTTTTCGAAGGTGTACCCACTTACCCCGACGCCGGTCGCTTCTGGCAAGTTATCGATAAACATGAGGTCAATCTGTTTTTCACCGCACCCACAGCGATCCGCGCCCTCCAAGGGCTGGGTGACGAGTTTGTGCAGAACAGCAACCGTGAAAGTCTGCGTGTACTGGGATCGGTGGGTGAGCCCATCAACCCCGAAGCGTGGGAGTGGTATCACCGCGTCGTCGGCGAGGCGCGCTGCCCGATTGCCGATACCTGGTGGCAAACCGAGACCGGTGCCGCCATGATCACACCCTTGCCCGGTGCTCACGAGCTCAAACCAGGCTTTGCGGGTTTCCCGTTCTTCGGTGTGGAACCCGTATTGATCGATGAGCAGGGTGAAGAAATCGAAGGCGCCGGCTCCGGCTATCTCGCGATCAAACGCTCATGGCCGAGCCAGATCCGCACGGTCTATGGCGACCACCAGCGCATGATCGACACCTACTTCAGCACCTACAAAGGTTATTACTTCACGGGTGATGGCGCGCTGCGTGACGAGGACGGGTACCTCAGGATCACCGGGCGCGTCGACGACGTGCTCAACGTCTCCGGTCACCGGATGGGCACTGCCGAGGTCGAGTCAGCACTCGCCCTGCACGAGGACATTGCTGAAGCGGCGGTGGTCGGCTTCCCCCACGATATCAAAGGTCAGGGAATCTATGCCTACGTCACGCCGATGCATGATGTGGAAGATACGCCCGAGCTGCGCAAGGCCTTGATTGATCTGTGCGTGCAGGAAATCGGCCCCATTGCCAAACCGGATGTGATTCAGTGGGCACCTGGCTTGCCGAAGACACGGTCAGGGAAAATCATGCGCCGCATTCTGCGCAAAATCGCGGAAAACGAAGTGGACGCGCTGGGTGACATCTCGACGCTTGCCGATCCAAGCGTGGTCGAAGATCTGGTGGCGAATCGCGCCAATCAGTGAGCGCTCATGGCACAGCGGCGCTCACGGTGTGTGGGATTCCAAAATTTGAAAGGCTTGAGACAAATCGGCGATCAAATCCGCAGTATCTTCAAGCCCGATATGAAAACGCACCAGCGCCTCATCCGCAGCAACGTTGACGGTGCTACAAATTCGCGTCGGCCACATCGGTAGCGCCAGGCTCTCGAAGCCACCCCAGGAAAAGCCCAAACCGAAGAGCGTTAGGCTGTCGATGAACTGCGCCAAAGCGGGCTCACTGCCCACTTTGATGATGGCGGAGAACAGCCCGCTTGAACCCGAGAAATCACGTCGCCAATGCGTATGACCCGGGCAAGTCTCAAACGCTGGGTGCAGCACCCGCGTCACCAACGGCTGTTCGGAGAGCCAGTTTGCAACTTCCAATGCTGCCGCTTCATGCGCGGGCAAGCGCAACGGCAAAGTCCGTAAACCACGCAGCGCCAACATCGCGTCATCGGGCGCCAGATGCATGCCATGGGCCAGCGCATCGTGTTGCAATCGCTGGTAAAGCGCGGGATCACGGGTAGTAACAACCCCGAAGAGACAGTCCGCATGGCCATTCAAATACTTGGTGCCCGACTGCATCGCCAGATCAACACCCTGTGCCAACGGGTTAAAGTACAGCGGTGTCGCCCAGGTGTTATCGATCGCGGTCAAAATACCCCGATCACGCGCCAGCGCCGTGATCGCCGGAACGTCTTGCACTTCAAAGGTGGCCGAACCAGGTGACTCCAGAAAGATCATCCGCGTCCTGTCATTGATGAGTGACGCAAGCTCCTCCATTGTGGTCAGCGGGTCATAGAAGACGGTCTCCACACCGCGCTCTGCCAGCGTTTTGGTACAGAAATTTCGAGTTGGGCCGTAAGCGCTATCCACCATGAGGAGTCGGTCGCCCGGCGCCAGGAAAGCACGCAGAATACCGGCGATAGAGGCCACCCCCGAGCTACTCAGTACTGCCCCCACCGCCCCATCGAGTTCACACAGCGCATCTTCAAGGCTACGCGTCGTCGGGGTGCCCATGCGTCCGTAATACATGTGGCGTCGATCCAAAGGTGCAGACTCGCGCTCCCGAAATGCCGCATAGTCCGGGAACAAAATCGTCGACGCGTGATAAACGGGCGGATTCACAACATTCGGGTCAGGGCGCCCGGCGTGCAACAAACGGGTACGAAGGCGATGCGTCATGTTGGCTCCTGTGGTGAATAAACAGCGGCATTGTGATGGGGCCAGACTCGCGCGCGCCACGCCGCCCGTCAACCTGACCGAGCCTTCGCGAATCAAGTGTCCGTCATATCTCAACTCAAATAGTCTCGGTATCGCCAAATGCCGGACAAAAAAAAGCCGCGGATAACCGCGGCTTTTCGAGCTCTGAGGAAGATTACTCGTTATCGAGTGACTCGGGCTCAGCTTCACCAGCATCAACGCTGTCGCCTGCCTCGAGCGCAGCATCAGCTGCCGCCTCACGCATGGACAGCTTGATACGGCCACGCTGATCGACATCGAGCACCTTGACCTTCACTTCCTGGCCTTCCTTCAGATAATCGGACACGTTCTCAACGCGCTCGTCGGCGATTTGTGAGATGTGTACCAGACCGTCCTTGCCCGGCAGAATCGTGACGAACGCACCGAAATCAACGATACGAGCCACTTTACCGGTGTAGATTTCACCGACCTCAGCCTCAGCAGTGATTGCCTGGATCATCTCAACGGCCTTGTCACGGGCCGCGGTGTTCTGACCGAAGACCTTCACGGTGCCGTCGTCTTCGATATCAACCGTAGCTCCCGATTCCTCAGTAATAGAACGGATAGTTGCACCGCCCTTACCGATGATGTCGCGGATCTTGTCAGAGTCGACCTTCAGCTGAACCATGCTGGGCGCGTTGTCCGAAGTCACCTGACGCGGTGCATCAAGCACTGCGTTCATTTGACCGAGGATGTGCAAACGCGCCTGCAGTGCCTGCTGTAGCGCGATATCCATGATCTGCTCATTGATGCCTTCGATCTTGATATCCATCTGCAGCGCAGTGACACCGTTGGCGGTACCCGCCACCTTGAAGTCCATGTCGCCCAGGTGATCCTCGTCACCGAGGATATCGGTCAGGACAGCAAACTGGTTGCCTTCCTTCACCAGACCCATAGCGATACCCGCTACCGGTGCCTTGAGCGGTACGCCAGCGGCCATCATGCCCAGTGAGCCTACACAGACGGAAGCCATAGAGCTTGAACCGTTGGATTCGGTAATTTCAGATACCACACGAATCGTGTAGGGGAACTCGTCTTCTTTCGGCAGCACAGCGGCGAGACCGCGGCGGGCGAGACGACCATGACCAATTTCACGGCGACCCGTTGCACCAACACGACCCGCTTCACCGACCGAATAGGGCGGGAAGTTGTAGTGCAGCATGAAGGGATCACGACGCTCGCCTTCAAGGGCATCGATAATCTGTGCGTCACGAGTAGAACCCAGTGTGACCGCACCGATCGCCTGCGTTTCACCACGCGTGAACAGTGCAGAGCCGTGCGCCTTGGGCAGAATATCCACCTCACAAGCGATCTGGCGAACCGTGCGGCTATCACGACCGTCGATACGCGGCTCACCGTTGATGATGCGCTGACGAACAATCTGCTTCTCAAGCGACTTAAACAAGTCCTTGATTTCGTCGGCGCTGGGGCCTTCTTCGCTGGCGAGCTTTTCAACAACAGCGTCGCGAATCTCGCCGACACGCTCGTATCGCGCCGCCTTCTCGGTGATGCGGTAAGCCTCGCCCAGCGGACCTTCCGCTTCTGCAGCGACCGCGGCTTTGAGCTCCTCGTTAACAGCGGGGGCTTCCCACTCCCAACGAGGCTTGCCAGCCTCAGCGACCAGTTCGTTGATGGCCTGAATGACCGTCTGCATCTCCTGATGCGCGTACAAAACAGCGCCCAGCATCTGGTCTTCGGTCAGTTCTTCAGCTTGCGACTCCACCATCAGGACAGCGTCAGCCGTACCCGCAACCACCATATCCAGCTTGCTGCCAGCGAGCGCAGAGTAGGTCGGGTTCAACATATAACCGTCGGCTTCAGTGAAGCCCACACGAGCGCCACCGATCGGGCCATTGAAGGGACAGCCTGAAATCGCCAACGCTGCGGAGGTACCAATCATCGCAGCGATATCAGGGTCATTCTCGTGGTCCGCAGACATCACGGTACACATGACCTGCACTTCGTTCATGAAGCCATCGGGGAACAGCGGACGGATCGGTCGATCGATCAATCGTGAGGTGAGGGTTTCTTTCTCGGAAGGACGCGCCTCGCGCTTGAAGAAACCACCGGGAATTTTGCCGACTGAGTACGTCTTTTCGATGTAGTGTACTGACAGCGGGAAGAAGTCCTGTCCAGGACGGGTGCTGCGCGCAGCAACAACGGTACAAAGCACAACGGTGTCACCCATGGTGACAAGCACCGCACCGCTCGCCTGTCGAGCTACGCGGCCGGTTTCCAGCGTGACTTCCTGGTCACCGTACTGGAATGTTTTTTTAACGACATTCACTTATTCATTCTCCAAAATATAAAAGGGCCGGCATAAAGCCGGCCTTGAAACGATCCTCAGCGACGCAGACCCAGACGCTTGATCAAGTCAGCGTATCGAGCGGTGTCTTTTCGCTTGAGGTAGTCCAGCAGTTTGCGGCGCTGGTTCACCATACGAATCAGGCCACGACGCGAGTGATGGTCCTGCGCGTGATCCTTGAAGTGCTGTTGAAGCTGCTCAATGTTTGCAGTGAGCAGTGCGACCTGCACTTCGGGTGAGCCAGTATCGCCTTCAGATTGCTGGTAATCCTTGACGATTTGAGCCTTGGTAGCGGCATCGAGAGCCATGTCTTCATCTCCAACCTGCTTTGATAAATGAGCCTGTCCGTGCAGGTTTACAGACAGGTTCAGTTTGCGGCGATGGGCCGCAGGAATTTAGTTTGCGATCAGACGTCGGGGCGCTACGCGTCCGTCGTCGAGCATTTCGCCGATGCCGAGGAATCTTCCTCCACGCACGACGATGCGCACCATACCATCCCGGGGGCCATTTGGCACTAGCACGGGCTGGCCCTGCTGCAGGTAAAATCCCGCAGATTCAGTCAGTTCCACACACGGCATCTCGGTAATTGCGTCCTCTGCAGGCAACAATCGAGCATCCAGCGAAGCGGTTCCCTGCTCGGCATCGGCTTCGAGCTGTTCGAGCGTCACTGCGGCATCCAGCGAGAAAGGCCCAGACTGGGTTCGGCGCAGCGCACCGACGTGCGCGGGCACACCCAGAGCAGTGCCGAGATCCTCTGCCAGCGTCCGGATATAGGTGCCCTTGCTGCACAGCACATCGACCACTAAGCGTGCGACATCACCGGGCTCAAACGACAGCAGATCAAACTGATGAATGGTCACTGCGCGTGGCGCCCGCTCAACTTCCTTACCCTCGCGCGCCAGCTTGTAAAGCGGCTTGCCATCGCGCTTGACGGCTGAATACATCGGCGGAATTTGCTCGATATTGCCGGTGAGACCCGCCATCGCAGTGCGGATGTCTGCCTCGGTGATGGCCGCAGCACTGGCACGTCGGACGATCTCACCTTCCGCGTCGCCGGTATCGCTACCCTCACCCAAGACAAAGGTGCTCCGGTAGCCTTTGTCGGCATCGAGAAGATATTGAGAAAACTTGGTGGCTTCACCGAAACACAGAGGCAGTACACCGGTCGCCAGTGGATCCAGGCTGCCAGTATGACCGGCCTTAGCCGCCTGAAACAGGCGCTTGGCACGCTGCAACGCTCCGTTGGAGGATATCCCTTGGGGTTTATCCAATACCAAAATGCCGCTGATATCGCGGCCCTTGCGACGTCTGCCCATACTACTCAGGCGTCCGTATCGTCGCCCGATGCGTCACCGGTATTTAACTTGGCATCGGCCGCGCGCACTTCTTTGAACAGCGCTTCCATATCCCGACCACGGCCCACACTCTCGTCAAAGCGGAAGCTCAATCGCGGTACTGTGCGCATGTTGGCACTGCGGGCGATTTCAGAACGCAGGAAGCCGGCGGCTCCATTGAGCACTTCGGTGATTTCCTTTGCCTCGTCGGCGGAATCCACTCCCAGTCGGGTGTAAAACACCTTGGCGTAGGAAAGATCGCGAGTGACGTCGACCCCGGTGATGTTCACCATCCCGATGCGCGGATCGCGTAGGCTGTGCTGGATCAACTGCGCCAGTTCTTGCTGCAGAAAATCACCAACCCGCTGGGTTCGACTGTACTCGCGTGGCATGCTGGTATCCGGGCGGCGCTCAGAGGCTGCGCGCCACCTCGTTGACTTCGAAGACTTCGATCAGGTCGCCGACCTTCACGTCGTTATAATTCTTCACGCCGATACCGCATTCCATACCGTTGCGCACTTCGCTGGCATCGTCCTTGAATCGACGCAGCGATTCGAGCTCACCCTCGTAGATCACAACGTTGTCACGCAGCACGCGAATTGGCTTCGAGCGATACACCGTACCTTCGGTCACCATACAACCTGCGATCAAGCCGAACTTCGGAGAACGGAAGACATCGCGAACCTCGGCGATACCAACAATCTCCTCGCGCAACTCTGGCGACAACATACCGCCCAAGGCCGCTTTCACGTCATCAATCAGATCGTAAATGACGTTGTAGTAGCGAATCTCAACACCTTCAGATTCAGCCAAGGCACGGGCCTTGGTATCAGCACGCGTATTGAAGCCCACCATGATCGCTTCACTGGTCATCGCGAGTGAGACATCGGTCTCAGCAATACCGCCGACGCCACCGGCGACCACGTTAACTTTCACTTCGTCATTACCGAGGTCGGCCAAGGCGCCCTGAAGTGCCTCAAGTGAACCACGCACATCGGCCTTGATCACCAGATTGAGCGTTTTAACTTCGCCGGCCGTCATAGTCTCGAACATATTGTCGAGCTTGGCTGCCTGCTGTCGCGCCAACTTGGTTGATCGCATCTTCTCCTGACGATAATCCGCAATCTCGCGAGCGCGCTTCTCGTTCTCAACCGCGACGACCAGATCACCGGCATCAGGCGTACCATCCAAACCCAGCACCTCGACCGGAATACTCGGACCCGCCTCTTTCACCGGCTGACCGTTCTCGTCGAGCATGGCGCGCACACGGCCCACCTGCAGTCCGGCGAGAATAATGTCACCCTGGCGCAGCGTACCCTGCTGAATCAGCAGCGAAGCAACGGGACCACGACCCTTGTCGAGTCGGGATTCGATAACAATACCGGAAGCCGGTACGTCTGCCGGTGCTTGCAGCTCAAGCAGTTCTGCCTGCAGCAGCAAGGCGTCCAACAGCGCATCGATGCCTTCACCCGTGTGTGCGGATACCGGAATAAACTGGGTATCACCGCCCCACTCCTCGGGGATCACTTCTTTCGCCGCCAGCTCGTTCTTGACGCGATCGGGGTCTGCAGCTTCCTTATCGATCTTGTTCACCGCGACGACCAAAGGCACACCTGCAGCACGCGCGTGCTGGATCGCCTCTTCGGTTTGCGGCATCACACCGTCATCCGCCGCGACCACCAGGATCACGATATCGGTTGACTTGGCACCGCGCGCACGCATCTGTGTAAACGCTGCGTGACCGGGTGTATCGAGGAAGGTAATCATCCCCTGATCCGTGTTTACGTGATAAGCACCGATATGCTGGGTGATTCCGCCCGCTTCGCCACTGGCCACGCGGGTTTTACGAATGTAATCGAGCAGTGACGTCTTACCGTGGTCAACGTGACCCATCACAGTGACAACTGGGGCGCGCGGCTCCGGCGTACCGCCGTGGCTGGCGATTGTCTCTTCCAGCTGCTCCTCCAGCTCATCTGCGCTAACGAGCTTCACTTTGTGACCCAGCTCTTCGACGACCAGCGTGGCGGTGTCCTGATCAATCATTTGGTTAATCGTCGCCATAACACCAAGCTTCATCAGCTCTTTGATGACGACACCGGCCTTCACGGCCATTTGCTGGGCCAGATCTCCAACAGAAATGTTTTCGGGCAGCTGGACCTCGTAGATAATCTTCTCCGTGGGCTGCTCAAAGCCGTGCTTCGAATGCTCTTCGTGGGCTTTCTTGCCACGACGACCACCCCGGCGACGTGCAACGCCCGCTTCAGCAGCCTCCAGCGCAGTCAGTGAAAGATTATGGCCACGCTGCTTGCCGCGAGCACCAGGAATACTCGAACGATCGAGCTTGCCGCGGCTGGGCTTGCGCCGCTGGGGCTCCTCACGACTGGGAGCCGCGTGCAAACGCTTGGGTGCCTTGCGGTCGCTATCCGCACCGCCACCCGAGGGCTGTGCCGTGGCCTCTGCCTGCTTGGCCGCCTCGGCTCGTGCTTTCGCTTCCTCAGCCTTACGTGCTTCTTCCGCTTTGCGAGCCGCAACACGCGCCTCGAGCTCACGCTCACGGCGCTCTTCTTCGGCCTTACGACGGGCTGCAGCGCGCTGACGGAGCACCTCAGGATCGAGATTGTCGAGATCTTCCTCGGGCTCCGGCTCGGGCTCAGGTTCCGGCTCGGGTTCGGGTTCCGGTTCAGGCTCGGGCTCGGGCTCCGGTGTGGGCTCGGGAGCCGCAGCGACCTCAGGCTCAGGCGTCGACATTGCCGCGGTCTCTTCGACCTCAGGCGTCTCCTCAGCGACGGGTGCCGTCTCTTCCGGCTCGAGCTCTTCGCGCTTCACGTAGGTGCGCTTCTTACGCACCTCTACGTTCACCGTGCGTTTACCCGCGCCACCTGTGCGCAGCGTACTGACAGACTTACGCTTCAACGTAATCTTCTTGGGCGCTGCGGTGCTCTCGCCGTGGCTGCGCTTGAGGTAAGCCAGCAACGTTTGCTTGTCTTCCTCAGACACCAGTTCTTCTGCAGCACTGTGCGGCAACCCGGCGTCTTTCATTTGTGACAGCAATCGTTCGACGGATGCGCCTACCGTTTTTGCCAATTGCTCGACTGTCACTTGTGCCATTCGTTTCTCCCTGCCCGTTCGGTTCGCCTGCTGAGTGTCAACGCGCGTGCTAATCAGCTCGCGCTTGTCTCTTCCTCAGCAAACCACGGTGCGCGCGCGGTCATGATCAATTCAGCCGCACGCTCTTCGGTCATATCTTCAATATCGATAAGGTCATCGACGCTCTGCTCGGCGAGGTCTTCCATCGTGACGACACCGCGGCTCGCCAAGACAAAGGCGAGATGACGGTCCATGCCGTCCATGGTGAGCAGATCTTCCGCCGGCTCGTTGGCACCCAGCTGTTCCTCCGAAGCAATTGCCATGGTTAGCAATGCATCTTTAGCGCGGGCACGCAGCTCCTCGGCGATCTCCTCGTCGAAGCCTTCGATCTCCATCATTTCCTCGAGCGGCACATACGCCACTTCCTCGAGAGAGGTGAAGCCCTCCTCTACCAATACAGCAGCCACGTCCTCGTCGACGTCCAGCGCCTCCATGAAGGTTTCCATAATCTGGCCAGCTTCTGCTTCCTGTCGCTCGATGGCCTCGTCAACGCTCATCACGTTGATCGTCCAACCGGTCAACTCGGATGCAAGACGCACGTTCTGACCGCCACGTCCAATCGCCTGGGCGAGGTTGTCCTCGGCCACAGCCACTTCCATGGTGTCGCTGTCCTCATCGACAACAATCGATTCCACTTCAGCGGGCGACATGGCGTTGATCACGAGCTGTGCCGGGTTGTCGTCCCACAGGATGATATCGACACGCTCATTATCGAGTTCGTTGGACACGGCCTGAACGCGTGAACCGCGCATACCCACACACGCGCCCACCGGATCAATACGCTGATCGCCGGTCTTCACCGCGATCTTGGCGCGAGAGCCCGGATCACGCGCGGCCGCACGGATCTGAATGACACCCTCAGAAATCTCAGGCACCTCAATCTTGAACAGCTCGATCAACATCTCTTTACACGCACGAGACAAAATGAGCTGCGGTCCCCGAGACTCGGTGTTGATGTCGGTCAGGATGGCGCGAACACGGTCGTTGATGCGGAAAGTTTCACGGCCAACCAGCTCGCCGCGGGGCAGCAGGCCCTCGGCGTTATTCCCCAGATCCACAATGACGTTGTCACGGGTGACTTTCTTGACGATACCCGCCAGCAACTCGCCAACGCGATCGCGGTACATATCGACGATCTGCGCGCGCTCAGCGTCGCGGACGCGCTGCACAATCACCTGCTTGGCGGTCTGGGCAGCAATACGGCCAAAGTCGACGTTCTCGACCACTTCCTCGTAGATGTCACCGGGCTTGAGTGACGGATCTTTTTCGATCGCCTCTTCGGTGGTGAATTCAGTCCCGAGAGCCGCGAGCTCAGTATCGGGCATCACCAACCAGCGTCGCTTGGTGACGTAATCACCACTGCTGCGATCGATCGTAACCTCGATATCCGCCTCTTCGTCGTAGCGCTTCTTGGTCGCAGTCGCGAGCGCCAGCTCAATCGCCTCGAAGATGATGTCCTCAGACACCCCCTTCTCATTCGATACCGCCTCCGCAACCATCAAGATTTCTTTGTTCATCGCTATCTCTCAGCTGTGTTTCAGCATGGAAGCCGACCGCCTAAGGCGCTGTCAGCTCTTGTTACTGCCACGGCCCATCGGAATCCGCGGCTCCACCCGCGCACGATCCACCGACCGCAGCGGTAACAAATAATCGTGATCGTCGACTCGCACGACCACATCGTCGCCTTCAAGGCCCATCAGCCAACCCCGAAACTTGCGTCGACCTTCAAAAGGCAGGCGCAGCTTCACCTCAATGGGCTCGCCCACATACAAGGCGTACTGCTCAGGCTTGAATAACAGACGATCGATACCCGGTGATGACACCTCCAGGGTGTACTCCCCCTTGATCGGGTCCTCGACGTCCAGTACGCCACTCACATGGCGGCTTACCTTGGCGCAGTCATCGACGCTCACGCCTTCCTCGCGCTCGATGTACAGACGCAGCGTCGATTTACGCTGCGGCGACACCAATTCCAGGCCCCACAACTCGAAGCCCAATGACTCCACGGTCGGTGCCAGCAATTCGGTGAGCTGTGTTTCTTTTCCTGCCATCCAGCCCTCATCCCACTTAAATCGCAGGTACAAAAAAGCCCCATAAAGGGGCTTCCGAGCGACATCAGTGCGAGCAACACCAGACGTCAATTGGTAGCGGGGGCCGGATTTGAACCGACGACCTTCGGGTTATGAGCCCGACGAGCTACCAGGCTGCTCCACCCCGCATCAATACTTACTGTGACTGCCCCTTAACACGATGTTGCACTAAATCCGCAACAACGCCGGTAGTCACTCGAGACGATCACTCTGTCTCGATCAGAGGCGCGAGAGTATAGGGAGTCTGTTGCCTCGGGTCAACACGATCCGAGACAACAGCCATCTTTTTTACAACGTGCTGACCGAGTAGACCGCGAGCGTGCCCGACACTTCATTGCTCACCAGCAGCAGCGCTTCGCCCGAGGGGCTGTCAGCGGCCGGAATGAACTTGATGTCCTCGGGACCGAGATCACCAACCGTAGCGACATCATCCTCGGCATTGAGGCTGAAGTCCCGCGGATTGATGTACTGCACAAAACTCGCAGCATTGGGATTGGTCACGTTATAAACCATAACGCCGCCAACACGCTCAAGACCAATGAAAGCGTAGGTGCTGCCGCCAATCTCGGCGATTTCTACGGCTTCCGGCTCAGGGCCTTTGTCGTCTGAACGATCGTCGCCACCGTTGTCATCATTACTGGCATTGAAGCTCTCACCCAGCTGATTAGCCGTGATCACCTCAAAGTCACTGCCACTGTCGTAGACCGGGCGTAGCGTGGCGACGTCCCAGATCGTGAAGGAACGGGCGCCGTAGCTGTACAGGTTTTCGTAAACACAGTCCGCACCGGGCTGACCGGTCGTAGCAAGGCTGGCACAGGTGCCGGTAACGCCAAGATCTGCGATGACCTTGAGGCGGCCAAGGTTCTCATCTTCTTCAAAATCAGCACCGAGTCGTGCGGCCAGGTCAGGGTCGAAAGTCGCGCCCGTGTCGGCGATGTCCTTGATCCGAATCTCATCAAGGTAGTGGAAGCAATCGCCGCCGTCGAAATCGAAGCCGCCCGCCGCAGTGCAGCTCGCCTCATCGTCCGCGTCGGTCAAATACTCACGGCCATCACCCTCATTGGCAGTGACCAGATATAGCGAACCGCCCGCTTCATAGGCTTTGATCGCATCGGGCATATAGGTGCCGAAGACGTTCCAGGAACGGATATTTACGCCACCATCGCGGTTACTGGCATCGATCTCGTTACCCGGGATACCGTAATTTTTGAAGCCGATGCCATTTACCGAGACCACTTCAGCCGCGGCGATGTCGATCACTGCGACCGCGTTGTTCTCCTGCAGCGCGGCAAATGCGAGCGTTGAGTCTGGCGCAAAGGCGAGGTACTCCGGCTCAAGATCGGCAGCTACGCTGGCAGCCTTCGCACTGATACGAACCGGGCCGTTCAAGCTTTTCACACTGCCTGCGTTGAATACATTGAAGTCGCCGAAATCCGCAGTGCGAGCCGTGAGGCCAGTAAAACCGCCCGACACGTTAATCACACTGATGCTGCCCTCGGGATCGACACTGTAATCACCATTGGGCTCGCCCTCGTTGGCACTGAGGACATAGTTACCGTCCGGGG
>JAZBOZ010000163.1:0-7510 GCA_036351405.1 Halieaceae bacterium | reverse complement strand
CTCCACCATCACTCGCCGGCAGCACTTCCAGACGCGCAGCCGCAATCGGCCGCGCTGCTGATCGGCCCGGAGGGTGGGCTCAGCGAGGATGAAGTGGTCAGCGCCGAGCAGGCGGGCTTCCAGCGATGGTGTTTGGGCCCGCGGGTGTTACGCACCGAAACCGCCCCGGTGGTGGCGCTCACCGCCCTCGGCCTTCAGTGGGGCGATCTGGGCTGAGGCCTCTGCCCCCAACGACGCCGATATCAGCGGCCGAACGAGATCCAAGGTTGACCCGTCGGGCTCATTGATCGGGCGATGGCAAACAGTCGAGCGAAGCATCGCGGGTCGGGCAGATAGCCATTATGCGGTAGGTGCCGTCCCGACCCTGTTTGACCCGGATGGCGACCTCACTACCTTCGCTCAGACCACTGAGATCAACACCACCCAAGGTCTGAAAACCCATGGTCATGGCGCCCATGCTGATATCCCCACTGAATTCGCCGTGGGCTATGGTGGCGTAACCCGCCTCACTGTCGAGATCGCGGATGGTGCCCGTCGCCTCGCCCACGGCACCATAAGCAGGCACCTCAGCCATCGCGTGCGTCTCATGGTTCATGGCCATGTCCTCGGTGGCTTCCAGCGGCGATGTCTCCGATTCGGCGGGTATTGAGGCCTTATTTTTATTGTCACCGCTGCAAGCGGTGACAGCCAGAGATGCGGTCAGTAGCAAAGCCATTCGCGTGTTCATGGGTAGGTTTCCATATTGTCAGTTAATCGATAAGCAGTTTAGCGGCTTGGCACCGCGGGCAAACGCCGGCCCGACCACAAGGCATAAATCGCCGGGATAACCAGCAGCGTCAACAGTACAGTGCTGACCAGTCCGCCGAGCATGGGCAGGGCAATACGGCGCATCACATCTGCACCGGGACCGTCGCTCAAAAAAATGGGCATGAGACCAGCTAGGATGGTGGCCACGGTCATGGCCTTGGGTCGCAGTCGCAGCGCGGCGCCGCGCTCGATGGCTGCTCGCAAATCGCCGCGGTTCTGGGGTCGGGCATCATTCACTTCTGCGTCGATGTACAGCAACATGATCACCGCGGTTTCTATCGCGATCCCCGCGAGGGCGATAAAGCCCACCGCCACGGCGACTGACAGGTGGTAGCCGGCGAGCCACACCGCCCAAACGGCACCGACGATGGCGACCGGCAGACTCAGCAGCACCATTAGCGTTCGATCCGCACGGGAGAAGTGCAGTAACAGCAACAGCACAATCAGCGCCACGGTGGCGGGAATCGCCAGCGATAGACGCGCTTTTGCCGCTGTCAGCTGCTCAAACTGTCCAGCGATCTCCAGCGCCATCCCCGGCGGCAGATCGACTTGCGCGGCCAGCGCTGAGCGCGCCGCTGCGACATAACTGCCGAGGTCGGTACCGGCAATATCGACATACACCCAACCCGTCAGACGGGCGTTTTCCGAGCGCAGCACGGACGCCCCCTCGGCGAACCGCACGCTCGCCAGCTCCCCCAGCGGGATATGTGCGCCCGAGGGCGTCGGCACCAGCACCCGAGCCAGATCCTCGGGCGACTCGCGAAATGCCCGGTCGTAACGCATGAGAATGTTATAGCGCTCGCGACCTTCCACTGATTGCGCGAGCTGCATACCGCCGAGCGCGGTCTGGATCACACTCTGGAAGACCCCCATATCAATATTACGCCGGGCAAGCTCGTTGCGGTCGGGCACGATATCGAGATAGCGGCCGCTCGTCATGCGGTCAGCGAAGGCTGAGCGCGTGCCCGGTAATTGGCCGACGACTCGCTCGACTTCACTGGCCACCCGGTTGATCTCGGCGAGCGAATCACCGCTCACCTTGATACCCACAGAAGTGCGCACGCCGGTGGACACCATATCCATGCGGATCTTGATCGGGTAGCCCCAGGAGTTAACCAGACCGGGTATCTGCAGCCGTTCATCCAGCGCCCCAATAACATCGTCGATGGTCATTCCCTCGCGCCATTGATCGACCGGCTTTAGCCGTATCCAGCTTTCAATCATTGTCAACGGCGCCGGATCAGTGGCGGTGTCGGCGCGACCCGCTTTGCCAAAGACGCTGTCGACTTCGGGCACGGTCTTGATCAGTCGGTGCACCTGACCCAGCAGCTCGCGCATCTTGGTGACCGACGCGCCGGGCAGGGTGGTCGGCATGTACAGCAACTCGCCCTCGTAGAGCGGTGGCATGAATTCGGTGCCGAGACGCTGCGCCGGCAAAAGTGCCGAGAGGCTCACCAGCAGCGCCAGCAACAGGGTGATTTTCGGCCAGCGCAACACCCAGCGCAGTGCGGGCCGATAGAGCCGCGCCAGCACCCGGTTGAGTGGATTGGCCGCCTCACTGCGCAGTCGGCCGCCGAGCAAGTAGCGCATCAGCACCGGCACCAGCGTGATCGACAGCAAGGCAGCCCAAGCCATGGCGTAGGTTTTGGTAAAGGCCAGCGGTGCGAACAGTCGGTAACTCTCACCGGTCAGCGCAAAAACCGGCAAAAACGAAACGGTGATGATCAGTAGTGAAAAAAAGAGTCCCGGACCCACCTGCTGGGCGGCGGCCCTAATGAGCCGCAGGCGCTGAGGGGGCGTCGCCTCTGGAGCCTCAGAGAGACGGCGCGCGGCGTTGTCGACCAGCACAATCGCAGCGTCGACCATTGCGCCGATGGCGATGGCGATGCCACCCAGCGACATGATGTTCGCGGTCACGCCCTGCAGGGACATGATCAAAAACGCACCCAAAACGCCGAGCGGTAGCGTGATCACCGCCACCAGCGAAGCCCGGAGATGCAACAGGAACAGCGCCACGACCAGCGCGACCGCCAGCGCTTCCTGCGTGAGCTTCTCCCGCAGATAAGCCACCGAACCCTCGATCAATGGCGCACGGTCATACACCGGGACAATCTCAACGCCCTCGGGAAGGCCCCGGGACAGCGCCGCCAGCTTTTGCTTCACTCGCTCGATGACCCGTAGGGCATTCTCGCCGTGACGCATCACCACAATACCGGCGACCGTCTCACCCAAGCCGTCGAGCTCGACCACGCCTCGCCGCAAAGCGGGGCCCTCGATGATCCGAGCGATATCGCGCAGCAGCACGGGCGTACCATCCTTCGCGTAGACCACCACCGCTTCGAGATCCTCACGTTCGTTCACGTACCCTGACGAGCGAATCACGAACTCGGTCTCAGCCTGTTCGAGGACGCGACCACCCACCTCACTCGAGGCCGCGCGAACCGCATCGCGAATCCTTGCGATCGACACATCAAAGCTGCGCAGTCGATTGGGGTCGATCAGAATTTGATACTCCCGTACGAAGCCGCCGACCGACGCCACCTCGGCGACGCCATCAACGCCGGAGAGCTCGAGCTTCAAGAACCAGTCCTGCAACGAACGCAGCTGGGCAAGGTCGGTATTGCCCGTACGATCCACCAGCGCGTACTGGTAGACCCAGCCCACACCGGTCGCGTCGGGTCCCAACCTCGGCGTCGCCCCCGCCGGCAGGCTGTCACTGATTTGGGACAGCGCTTCAAGCACCCGCGACCGCGCCCAATAGAGGTCGACACCGTCCTCGAAAACCACGTAGACAAAGCTGGTGCCAAACATGGAAGCACCGCGCACGTCCTTGGTACGCGGCAGGCCAAGCAGGCTTGAAGACAGGGGATAAGTCACCAGATCTTCCACAGTGTCGGGACTTTGCCCCGGAAAATCCGTGCGCACGATGACCTGAGTGTCGGTCAGATCTGGCACCGCATCGAGGGGTAGGGTGGTCAGTGCCAGCCAACCAGAAATACCGAGCAACACCGAGAGCACCAGCACGATGAGTGGATTATCCAGCGACCAGCCAATCAAAGCCGCAACCCAGCCAGACTCTCGCTGAGCCCCGCGCGTCGTCTCTGTCATCGGCGGCCTCCCATCAAGCTGCGTCGCCATCGGCAGCGGAGGGATTCATCGGTGCTGAGTGCCCGCCGTGGGCGTCGCCGGGCCAGTCCACGCGAACCACCTCACCCTCGCCATAGGGGCTGAGCGGGTCTCCACCCTGCTGCAACCAGCGTTGCCCGGCGGTCTCGATCTCGTATAACGACAATCCCTGGTCCCGATAATGCGCGGGCCTTCCCTCCAGCAGCCAGGGCGTTAGCGCATCGACCAGCCGCGCCAATTCAGCGGCCAGCGCCGCGCCCTCGCGCACCTCGCGGGCAGCGCCGAGCGCCGCGAGCGCTTTCTTGAGCAGCGGCGCCAACCGCGTGTTGTCATAGCGGGATACGAGCGCCTCAAGCGCGCCGACGGCCGGTTGCACGAAGTAGGGATCAATGGCGTAGCGATCCACCAGCGCCTCGTGGAAATACAGCGCCATATCCACCGCATGATCGAGCTCTGCCAGCGCGCGGTTATCGATCGGCAGGGTTGCGAGGGGTGAATTCGATGACAACTCGTTGGCAGCCGGTGCCAGCTTGGCAAATCCCTCGCGCAGATTGACCTCGCTGTCGAGCAGGAACTGACCGCTGACCACCACCTGCTCCCCGGCCTGCAGACCCTCCAGCACTTCGGTAAAGCCATCACCGCTGTCACCGAGGCGCACTGCGCGAACGTCGAACCGCCCCTCTCCCCGAGCCAGCACTACGTGGGCACCGCGACTGTCGCGAAGAATCGCCTCGGTAGGAACAGCGAGTCTCGACGACGACGCCAGATCGATGGCGACATCCGCATAGGCGCCGGGCCGCAGAGCGCCGGCGCGGTTGTCCACCACAATACGCACCCGTGCGGTCCGGGTTTTGGGGTCGATAGTGGGGTAAACGTAATCAATAACCCCCTGTTCCGACGCTGCGGGCGCGCTGGGAAAATGCAGTCGCACCGGCAACCCGGTATCCACCAAGGGCAGGTCCGTTTCGGGAATCGATGCCATTACCCAAACTTCAGCATAGGATTGCAGCCGCAGAATCGGCGTGCCGGGCTCGATGTAATCCCCCGCCCTAATCTCAAGTGCCACGACCGTGCCCCCGGCCTCAGCATAAACGGGCACTTCCTCGATCACCTCGCCGCGGGCTAGTACCTCATCGATCACCGGCGCCTGCATTCCCAGCGACCGCAGGCGCTGGCGCACCGCCGCCTGACGATCCGGGTTGGATGTTGCCACAGCGGCTAGCAGCTCCTTCTGGGCAGCGATAAGTTCGGGGCTGTAAACGCTGAACAACAGCGCACCGGGCTGCACCGCATCGCCCTCGGCGCGGACCGTCAGATCGGCGATCCAGCCCTCAAACCGCGATACCGCGACACTTTCCAGCCGCTCATTCGCCTCAACCACGCCGAAGGCTCGCAATGTGCGCTCAATACGTTGGAAGGCCGCCGGCGCCGTGCGCACACCCATGCTTTGCAGCATCTCCGCCGGCACCACAATGCTCGAATCCGCGTTGTTGGCAGCGGGCGCACCCTCGCGCACCGGCACCAGATCCATACCACAGATCGGACAGACGCCGTCTGGGTCCGTGGCAATATAGTGTGGATGCATCGGGCAGGTGTAACGGGTATCGGTAGACGCCGTTCGCTGCTGGGACCACACCGCAAGGGGCGCCAGTAGCATCAGCAGTGCGAAGCTGCCGGCCATCATCGGCTTCGTCAATCGTTTCATGGAGTCACCAGTAGGGCGTTCATTCGGGCGATGGCCATTTCTCGCTGCGCCCGCTGCGCTGCGATTTCGGCATCGAGTTTGAGCAGGGCGATAGCACCGTCAACCATCGCGGCGTAGCCGCCCCTGCCCGCCTCATAGTTGGCAGTTTGCGCGGCGATTTCGTCTTTGATCGCCAACCGCTGGGTCGCCAATACCTCGATACTCTGCTCGGCGGTCTGCCACACTGCCTGCTCGCTCTGGTATGCGGCGACAGCCTCACGAGCGGCAAACTGCAGTGCCATCATCGCCTCAGAGCGCGAGGCTTCGGCCTGCCGCAGCGCCGGCTTCTGGCGCTGCTCTGACCACAGCGGTAGGGTGAAAGTCAGCTGCCCCGACACCCAGTCATCGCCGGGAAAATCAACGCCCGGATCCCGCTGTTGATACGTCAATTGAACCCCCCAATCGGGCCCCCACGCGGCCTCTGCCGCGGCGATACGCTGATCAGCGATCGAGACCGTGGCCTCAGCCACAGCCACAGCATGAAACGCCGTTGCATCTCCCGACCAGACCTCCGGTACCAGTGCAGGCGGCGTCCACTCCGGGACCTCAACCACCAGAGATCGCAGCTGTGCCGCGTTCTGCCGCAACTCGCGATCGAGTGCGAGTCGCCGGCGTCTAACCCGCGCACGTTCTGCCTCGACTTCTGCCAGTCGGTAAACCACGGCACTACCGGCGTTCAGCTCCGCCTCGATGGCCTTTTCCAATTCGTCATAGTGCTGGAGCTGCATGCTTGCCAGTTGCGTTTGCTCGAGGATGCGCTGCCGATCGTGGAGCAACGCGAGCAGCTCACCTCGGAGGCTAGAGAGCTGGGCGCGATACCTCACCTGCAACTGCACCGCGGTCCGCTGCGCGGCCTGCGAATTTGCCGCGCGGCGGGCGCCGTTGGGAATGGACTGCTGGATACCGAGCGCGCGGTTGCTCGGCAGGAAGCGATCGAAGGCGGGATCGTTGACTGGCACGTTGTTGACGCCAAGACTCACCACCGGGTCCGGAATCGCGGCAGCTACCGTGCTGGCCTCGCGGAATTGCGTCGCCTGATAATCGAGCGCGCGTAGCGATGGATGCTCGCGCAAGCGCTGCTCGAGTGACTCGGTAATTTGGGCGCAGGCGCCGGCAGCGAGTACGCACGCCAAGACGGCAACGCCGATCGAACCCAACCTTTTGACTGCCATAAACAGAACCTCCTCGATGACTGAAACCCAACGACAGCGGCACCCGGCGGTGCCAGCGCGGGTATCAAATCAACAGGCGCTGTTTGAGACTGATTGGCGTGTCTTTGCTAGGGGAGTCTTGGCGGGCTGGGCCATCCCGGGGGGCATGGGCGCTGCGTGTGCTGACTGGCACCGGTGGGGCGTATGACACCAGTACTGCGTCCACCAAGAGCTGTGCGGCAATTCTGGCCTCCACGTCGGCGGCAGCCAGCAACGGGTTGTCGCAATCGGCGCAATTCTCGCAGCTGGGCTCGGCCTCAAGCGCCAACTGCGGCATCTCGCCACCACCATGGCAGGGCGGCTGAGTCATCGCCGCAGGTGTCATAGAGGCGGTTTTGGCATGTGCGGCAGGCGCCTCGGTCGATTCACCGTGTCCCACCCAGCAGCACGCCATTACCGGCCGTGCGATCATCAGCACGGCTGCCAGCAACAGCATGTATCGGGTTTTTTGACGCACGAATTACCGCCTTACGATCACAAGTCCTCTCAGCCTATCCTCCGACGCGGACATCCCGCAACACGGAAAATTTGCCTCCCGGTGGCAGGCCGTTCACGCGTCTTGCTCATCCCGCCAGCGCGCGTAAGCCCACTCCAACCAGACCGAAGCGGCATTGAGATAGTG
>JAZBOZ010000162.1:0-3024 GCA_036351405.1 Halieaceae bacterium | reverse complement strand
TGAGCGTCAGGAAGTTGAGGCCGATGGTCCTTCTGCTCAGAACTACACCAACGGTTCTGGGGTCGATGGTTTCTGGGCCAACTATGACCGCAACAGCTTCGATTTCAGTATCGATAACCCGGGTGCCTTTGAACTCGAAGTGGACTACCTGAACGTGCAGTTCAGCTGGGATGTTGCCGGTGGCACCGTCACCAACGTGTTCGGGTATCGCGAGTCTTACTCCGAGACCAACGCGGATATCGACGCGCAGCCGGTCTGGATCTTCCACTCTGACACGGCGAGCAGCTATGACCAGTGGTCGAACGAGCTGCGCTGGAACGGCCTCTTGCTGGATGACCGCTTGAACCTGACCACCGGTCTGTACATGTTTGAAAGCGAACTCAACTACGACGAAGACCGTAACCTGCTGGGTGCGGCACTGGTGGGTACGCCGGGTGAGGGGCGTCCTGCACTGACCCAGAACGGTGGTGGTGAGCTGGATGTGCAGAGTCTTGGCCTGTTCATGTCGGGTGATTACAATATCACCGATAACTTGATCTTCACTGCTGGTATCCGCTGGTCGCGTGAGGAGAAGGACGCATCGATTACCACGCTGTCTCGTGTGCCCGTCGGTGAGTTTGCCGGTGCCCCGGGTGGCGTTAACAGCGAGTGTTTCATTCCCGGCACCGCGCCGAACATCAGCTACACCGATCGTGAATCAGCATGTGTGCCCGACTTTGTCGATGGCAAGCGATGGAGCTTCGTGTCGCCGAAGGTTGGCTTCATGTACGACATCGATGCCGGCTCTCGGATCTATGCCAACTGGTCGCGCGGTTTCCGCTCAGGGGGCTATAACCTGCGTAACACCGAGTTCCCGATCGTTTTCGGCCCCGGCCCTTTCGATATCGAGCAGGCTGACAGCTTCGAGATTGGCTATAAGGCTGAATGGGATGGCGGCCAGTTCAATCTGGCAGTCTTCCAGACCAACGGTAAGGACATGCAGCGCGAGGTTAATCTGCCCAGTGAGACCGCTGGCGTACTGCAGCTGATTCAGAACACCGCTGACGTCGAGCTCTTTGGTCTTGAGGCGGACGGCACCTTCGCCATCACCGACAGCTTCACCTTGAAGGCGTCTATGGGTTGGATGAGCAACAAGTACACCGACGTTACCTTTGACCTGAACGGTGATGGAGTGGTGAATGGTGATGATCGCGATCTGAAGTTGCCGCGTGCACCAGACCTCACCTACAGCGTGACTGCGATCCACGACGCCGACTTCGGTGATGCCGGTTACCTGACTTCACGATTGACTTACGCTTATCGTGATCTGACGTTCTATACCGACAACAATCTGGGCGACATCAATGATCAGGAGATGCTGGATGGTGCGTTGGACTTCCATACCGCTGATGGTCACTGGATCTTCTCATTCTATGGTCGCAACTTGTTGAACTCAGTGCTGCACGGTGGTGCGACTCAGTTGCCGGGCGCGCTGGGTGGTTTCCCGACGGGTGGAACATTCGCTCCGCTCAACCGTCCGCGTACTTTCGGTATCGAAGCGAGCTACAAGCTCTGATACGAAACAGTGGCCACACGAAAAGCCGCGTCATCTGACGCGGCTTTTTTTTACGTCGCATTTCTCGCTGAGCTATCTACTCAGCAATCCACCCCACACTCACCAGCTCCCGGTCGCCATCCAGCAGCCGACCTTCGAAGTGCTCGCCGGGTTTGATCTCACCGACGCCGGCCGGTGTGCCCGTCATCACGATGTCGTTGTCATCGAGTGTCATGAAGGTGTGGAGCTCGTCGAGGATGGTGGCGGGGCGGTACATCATTAGTTCGACGCCACCGCGCTGGCGCAACTCGCCATCGACCCAAAGCTCAAGTACCACGTTGGCGAGTGAGGCTGGTGCGGTTACGAATTGACTGAACAGGGCAGCGCCATCAAATGCCTTGCTGCGCTCCCAGGGTAATCCCGCAGCCTTGAGTTTGGCCTGTGTCGCGCGCTTGGTGAGGTCGAGCCCAAAGCCAATGCCCGCGATCACGTCGTCCCGAATGAGCAGGCAGATCTCCCCCTCGTAATGGAGGGGTTCGCCGGCGAATGCGCACAGGCGATCGCCAATGGCGGTGTTGGGCTTCAGAAATACCACCATCTGCTCGGGAACAGGGCTGTTCATTTCCTCAATATGGGCGACATAGTTCTTGCCGACGCAAACCACTTTCCCCGGGCAGACGGTACTGCCCTCGAATTCCACATTTCGCATACCGGTTTACCTCGCTACTGGGCTTACGATCTTGATTTCACAACTAGGTTGCATGGCTGGGCTTGATGGGGCGCGTTCATGCAATATAGGTCCGCGTGTTGTGCTAGGCCAACTGTTTGGGGGGATTCGGTGGCGAGATTAAGTTTTGGACCCGGTGCGATGGTGGCTGCCGCTTTTATTGGGCCGGGCACGGTCACGACGGCGACGGCGTCCGGCGCCGGTTTCGGAGTCAGTCTTTTGTGGGCCGTAGCCTTTTCGGTGCTGGCAACATTGGTCTTGCAGGAGCTCGCGATGCGCAGCGCGCTCGTCACCCAGCGCGATCTTTCGGCACTGATGCGCGGGTTGGGCGCAGGACGTTGGTGGGGTGGATTGCTGGTGGCACTGATTGTGCTGGCGATCGGAGTTGGCAACTCCGCCTATCAGTCCGGCAACCTCGCTGGCGCCTCGCTGGGTCTTGAAGCCGCCTTTGGTGGTACTACGACGTTATGGGTGCTGGTGGCGGCGGTGATTGCGGGTACATTGATCTGGCTAGATCGCTACGTCTTCCTCGAGCGCGCTTTGGTCGGGTTGGTTAGTCTGATGGCGCTGTTATTCGTTGGTCTGGCACTGTTGTTGCTCCCGGATATATTGGCCCTGCCCTCTGAGCGTTGGCGACCGCGCTTGCCCGATGGTGCCCAGACCATGGTGCTTGCTCTGATTGGCACGACCGTTGTCCCTTACAATTTGTTTCTGCACGCAACTGCGGCACGTAAGCGCTGGGCTGGCCAGGACACGGCAACAG
>JAZBOZ010000161.1:0-5204 GCA_036351405.1 Halieaceae bacterium | reverse complement strand
GCTGTCGAGTACTTCGATATCCCCGATGAACGCACGCGTATCCGCAGGCTGGATATCGGCGCTGACGGGCGAATTTGGTATGTCAATTCAACGCTGGGCCGGATCGGCGTGCTGGACCCCAACACGGGTGAGACGCGTGAGTGGGCATCCCCGAGCGGGCCCGATTCACACCCCTATGCGATCGCCGTGATTGATGGTGTGGTCTGGTACAACGAATCGGGCAAGCGCCCTGATACGCTGGTGCGGTTCGATCCTGATGGAGAGCGATTCCAGAGTTGGCCTATGCCTTCGGGCGTGGGCATCGTGCGCAACATGTGGGTCACCGAGGCGGGCGATTTGCTGATTCACCAGAGCAGCAGTAACCGCGTGGGTCGGGTTCGCATGCTGTCGAAATAAGCGCCGTCGGCTGTTATCTGTTCGCGCCATCAATCGAAAAAAACGAATAAAGAAAGCATATTTATTCATTTCACAGATCGCTATGAGGGGCCTACAGTAGTTGCCATAACTGATACATGAAGTATCACTTATCACTTCTGACAAGTATTCCCTAGGGGAAAAAGGAGAACGACATGGCACTACGTATTAATGATGTGGTCCCCAATTTGGATCTCGTGACCGACCAAGGCAACTTCACGCTGCACGATTTTATTGGCGATAACTGGGCAATTTTGTTCAGCCACCCCAAGGACTTCACGCCGGTTTGCACCACTGAGTTTGGCGCGGTCGCACAGCTCGCCGACGAGTGGGCCAAGCGCAATACCAAGGTGATCGGGCTGTCCGTCGATGGTGTTGAGGAACATAAAGCCTGGAAGGGCGATATCGAGCAGTATGCGGGCGCCGCCGCCACTTTCCCGATCATTGCCGATGACTCGCTGGAGGTATCCAAGGCGCTCGATATGCTGCCGGCAGATGCGTACCTTCCGGATGGTCGAACCGCCGCTGACTCGGCGAGCGTACGGGTGGTCTTCATCTTCAGCCCGGACAAGAAGCTGCAGTTGGCGATGACTTACCCGATGTCGGTTGGCCGCAACTTTGCGGAGGTCCTCCGCGCGCTGGACGCACTGCAGGCCACCTGGCAGACGCCTATTGCCACTCCTGCAAACTGGACGCACGGACAGGATGTTATTGTGGCGCTGTCGCTCGATGACGATCAGGCCAAGGCGAAGTTTGGTGACATCGACATCAAGCTCCCATATCTGCGCACCACCAAAATGCCCAGCTGATCGCTACTGCTGTGCTCCCAAACGGCGCCCTCGGGCGCCGTTTTTTGTTCTCGGGCTGTGGACGTGAAAGCGGTGTGTCATCACTGGCGCTGGCAGCCGGTCACCCGTAGCATGAGGCTTTCCCGGGGTGGTCGAAAATGATTGCGGCCAACCCGACGCCTACATTCAGTTTGAATCAATTAGCGAGGTTCAGCGTGCTCAAACTCTACGGTTTTGCGGTCAGTAACTACTTCAATATGGTTCGGATGGCGCTCGCCGCCAAAGGTGTCGACTACGAGGAAGTCACCCTTTTTCCGAGTCAGGATGATGATTGGCTGGCCAAAAGTCCGATGGGCAAGGTGCCCTGTTTAGAGACGCCCCAGGGCTCTCTGTCTGAGACCGCCGTGATCATCGAGTATCTCGATGAGGCATTCCCAGAGCACCCGCTGTTGCCGGGTAATGCCTTTGAGCGGGCGCGCATTCGCCAGATGATGCATGTGCTGGAAAAGTACATCGAACTGCCCGCCCGGCGTCTGTTCCCCGGCGTGTTTTTCGGTGGTCAAAATGCGGACTTGACCATCGAAGAGGTGAAGCCCGTACTGGAAAAGGGCGCACGGAGTGTCGCAGCTTTGGCGGTGATGGATCCGTATCTGATGGGCGCTTCACCCACCGCCGCCGACTACATGGCGATGTATTCCCTCGATCTCGCCGCAGCGGTCGCAAAATCGGTTTATGACTGGGACCTGCTGGCTGACATCTCGGGTGCTGCAGACCTGTTGGCACGGCTCGCCGAAGACCCCAATGCGCAGCGCTTTGATCAGGAGAAACAGGCGCAGATGGCGGCGTTTCTCAGCAAGGCTCGGAGCTGATTCCGACGAGTTGTCAGGGTCATCAGTCGTTGAGTCGGCGCTCCAGGGTGTTTTCTGGATTTTTGTTTGAGTCAGCCGACTGAATGTCGTAGGCTGCCGACAAACAACTATCTAAAAAGACAAACATCTTGGGGGGTTCATGAGACGGCCTTTTTTACGCGGTTTGGGTGCGGTGCTGTGTTCTATTGGTGCGTCTTCAGCCGCTGGCGACACCCTGACATTCGAAGCCGGGCGAGAGTTTGAAATTGATTTGGGGGCGCTCGCTAGCCGCACTCAAGGAAAGGCAATTTCTCCCAGTAGTTCAGGGCCTCCCTACCGTGTGACCGGCACGGATTCGAATACCAATACGCTGTATGAATACTTTACGGATAACCCCTACTTCAATACTAGCCGGCCTGCTTGGCAGCATGAAGGAACGGTTTATCTGGCTGGTGGCGGAAGCTACACGGTAGCAACCGGCCAGAGCTACACGGACTTCGCCGGCGTTGAGCGTACTGGCATCGTGAGAATGCAGCAGAGCTCAAACTGTGGTCCGCACCCTAACACCCACCCTGTTACGGGGAACGATTCCTACTGCGCAGTGTTTGGTCCCGAAATCTGGACTGCCCCGTTTTCAGCCACTGCAGGGCAGGCGCTCTCAGTAGATTACGCCGCCAGTGATAACAGCGATGACTATGAGGTTTACGGCTACTTGGTGGCCGTTGATTGTTCGGACCCGCAAGACCTTAACACCTGTGACTATGGCGGTGGACAAGGTGAGAACGCGACCGATCCCACGACAACGCATACCGTGTTTCTCTACGGGCGCGGCGATCGCCTGAATTGGGGCCCTGCCTCAGGCGAAGTCCCTGCCGATGGTGTATATCGATTCCGTTTTACCAACGGCTCATACGACGGAACGGGTGGAAAGGCATTGGGGAATTTCTTCTACGTGGACCCCAACAGCCTTGTGGTTGCCACCGCGCAGAAGATCACGTTCGCCCAGCCCGACGATCGCATTCGCGACCCAGATGACACCGATCAAACCCCGTTTTATGGTGATTTCACCGTCGAGCCAACCGTGCTCTCTGGTGCGACGATCGTCCTGACTTCTGATACTCCGGCCAATTGCACCGTTAGCGATGCAGACGCCGATGGGGTCTGGGATGTAGACATTGATGACGCTGGGAACGGTCAAGATGTGTGTACTTTGGTCGCCACCGCAGCGGCGGGTACGTATGGCGGAGTCGATTATGCGGCTGCTACCCCCGTCTCTCGATCTTTTCTCGTCTTGGACACACCGATTGCGCCTAGCAATACCTCGGCTCCTGCCATCATCACTGGGGGCACGGTGGAATCGCGCACGACGATCACTTTCGATGAAGGGGCATGGACAAATGGTGGTGCCACGGTCACTGCAACGACCTACCAGTGGGTAGAAGTTGATCTTGGTGATAGTAGTGAGACCGATATCCCCGGCGCGACCGGAGAGTTCTATTGCATTGACGATGCATTGGTCGGTAGCGGCCTCAAAGTGATTGTCACTAAGACCAACGCGGTAGGCGCGACATCATCGGAGTCCTCTCCGACTTCTGCGGTGGTTCAGGGCTCCGGCGCCTGTGATGTTGAGTCGCCCAGCGTGACACTGACGCCTACACTGTTGGCGAATAATACTATTCGTGTAGATGTGCTGTTCTCTGAGCCCGTCACACGGCTCGAGGTGTCTGACTTTGAGCTTGATGGCCCTGCTGCTCCCATCAGCTTTACCGGTTCAGGCAGCACCTACTCGGTGATCTTCCCCGCTGACAGCGGTATTACGAATGTACGTTTGCCCGCTGCTGTGGCGATCGATGCCAGTGGCAACGACAATACTGCCTCCAACACCGTCACTATTGGCGATCTTGATCAGGACGGTATTCCCGATACGGTCGAAGGTACAGGAGACACCGATGGTGACGGCATCCCTGATTCTCAAGATACGGATTCTGATGGGGATGGAATACCAGACTCAGAAGAAACAGCGGGTGACACAGACAACGATGGAACACCCAACTATCTGGATGACGATTCCGATGGTGATGGTGTTAGCGACGCTGATGAGGGCAGCGGTGATCTTGATGGAGACGGCACACCGGATTCTCAAGACGATGATGTCGATGGTGACGGCATTGCCGATGCATCTGATGACTTCCCCTTTGCGGACACCAGCGTCAGTGCGCTATCAGGCAGCAACACAGTGCGCCTGCTTAGCCGCCCCGCGTCTCAGTCATCCTCCTGCTCAATCGATGAAGATGCGTTTGATCCGGACGCCAGTTTCCCGGATACGACCGAGTACGTTCCTTATGGCCGCGCTGTGTCGTTCCGGTTTGCAGGGTGTGCAATTGGCGAGACCATTACCGTGTCTGTCGACTTTGGTGAGACGCTACCTGCCGGGTCTCAAATACATAAGGTTGATGAAGCCACCTGGAGTGCTCCACTGGTTGATGTCACTCTGGAAGGTAGAGTCTTCAGCTATACCCTCACCGACGGTGGAGATCGGGATGCTGACGGTGTTGCTAATGGTGTGATTGTGGATCCCGTTACCGCATCACTGCCGCGCGGCAATGGCGGTCCAACAGCCATCCCAACGGTGCCCGCCATGCTGCTCTGGCTGATGTCGGCACTGGTCGCATTTGCCGGTGCGGTGCGTTTGCGACGGTGACCTAGGCGACTGCAGTCCTTGTCGACGAAAAGCCCCGATGCCTCAGGCATTGGGGCTTTTTTAATTGTGTTGTGCTGGCCATGTCGAAGGCTGGTCATTGTCCAGTTTGGTAGGAGTAAAACGCCATGACCACATTGGTTGAGATCACAGATTTTGATGATTTTACGTCGATTGTTATGGATGACGGTAAGGCCAACGCCCTGAGCTTCGATATGCTCTCTGCGCTCAACGCCGCGCTGGATCAGGCTGAGGCCGCGGGGAAATGTATCGTGCTTGCGGGCCGTCCGGGTCGTTTTTCAGCGGGTTTTGATCTGACGGTCATGGCCAAGCAGGATGCCGACACCCTGCGGCTGTTACGCAGCGGGGCCGATCTTGCCCTGCGTTTGTTCGATGCACCTGTCCCCGTCGTTGGCGCAGTGAGCGGCCATGCCATCGCGATGGGGGCGCTACTCT
>JAZBOZ010000160.1:0-7679 GCA_036351405.1 Halieaceae bacterium | reverse complement strand
TCCATCTTTAACGGTCGTGTGCAGCTCGGACATTTTGGCGATCGGGCTACTAGCGCCGGCCACGGTCACCGCCTCGTCACCGCTGTTTGTGATCGTCGCGTACCCCGCCGTCATTTTCTGCGTCGGTGGCATGGCGCGAACCCAAGCGCCCTCGATGGTTAATTCTGCATTTACCGTTGATGCGCCGGCCATCAGGAGCGCTGCGGTTGTCCATTTCATGCGATTCATTGTTCAGTCTCCTTCGGGTTAGCGGGCTGCATCAGTCAGCGCCTGTCTCATCATATTCTTGGTCAGCAATTGCGGCAGCACCACCGGGTCGGCATCTTGGCGAGCCGGATACATCACGTAGAGCGGGATGCCATGGCGACCATGGCTGCGGACAAACTCGCCAATTTGCGGATCGTAGTTCGTCCAGTCCGCGACCATGTAGACGACGCCAGTCTCTTTAAATGCAGCCCGCATTTCATCACTGAACAAAACCGCCTGTTCATTCGCCAGACACGTGATGCACCAATCCGCTGTGACATCCACAAACACGGGTTTGCCCGCTGCGCGGAGCTCCTCCAGTTGATCGGCAGACCATGGCACGGTGCCCTCAGCGCGGACTGCCATCGCACCCTCGGTGCTGCTGCCGCGGTAAGTGGCCATGCCAACTGCTGCCAACATCAACAGGACTGCAATCAGCTTCTGCCAGAGGCCGCCGCGGAGCAGAAAAAATCCCAGTGCGAGTAGCACCAAGCCGCCGAGAGCCGCTGCCATCGTATCAACGCCGGCTTGCTTGCCCGCGACCCACAATAGCCATACTGCCGTGAGATAGAGCGGGAAAGCCAGCAGCTCTTTGAGCGTCTCCATCCACTGGCCCGGTTTGGGTAGCAGCCTTCTGGCGGCGGGGCTAAAGCTCAGTAATACCATGGGTGCGGCCATGCCCACGCCCAGCGCGGCGAATACCGTAAGGCCAATCGCTGGCGGTTGCGTGAGGGCAAAGCCTAATGCGCTACCCATGAAGGGAGCGGTGCATGGGCTGGCGACGAGCACGGCGAGTACACCTGTGAAAAAGCTGCCGCGGAGTCCGCCCTCGCTGGCGAGCCCATTGCCAAGGTTCATCAGCGAAGTACCAAATTGCACCACGCCGGATAGCGAGAGACCCATGGCGGTGAACAGATAAGCGAGCGCGATCACGAAGCCCGGTGACTGCAGCTGGAAGCCCCAGCCCACCATTTGTCCCGCCTGCTGCAGCGAGATCAGCACAGCCGCGATGGCAACAAAGGAGAGCACTACGCCTGCGAGATAGACGAGGCTGTGGCGATGGTGGCTCGCAGGGTCCCCGGTCGCGAAACTCAGTACTTTGAGCGACAGAATGGGAAACACACAGGGCATGGCGTTGAGAATCACACCACCGAGAAAGGCAAACAACAGCGCGCTGGCCAGACCAAAGGTGACGGCTGGCGCCGCCAAGTCGGCGCTTGAGTCCGCTGTGTCCAATCCTTTTGCGTCTGTCGCCGCGAGGGGCGGGTTTGGTTCGCCCGGTTTCGCGTCCAGCGCATTACCATCTACCGTGAATACTTTGGTTGTTGGCGGGTAACAAAGACCGGCATCAGCACAGCCCTGAAAAGTGACTGCCAGCCGAGCACGATCAAAGGCTGCGCCGGTACCGACCTTCACTTCTGCATACTGGTAATACACCTCGACATCACCGAAATACTCGTCGGTTTTGGCGAGCCCCGGTTCGATCTCGAGCGTTGTAGCGAGCTCACCACCCGCAACCTCAACCGCTGCTTTGAAGGCGTGTCGGTAAAGGTAGTAGCCGTCAGTGATCTGCCAGCTCAAGCGCAGACTTTGGTCGCTTTCTACCGTGACCTCCAGGCGATAGGCCTCGTCGACCGGTAAAAAGGTATTGCTTTGCTGGCTCAGCGCTGCCAACCCGCCTTGAGCCATGGTCATGGGCGCAAGCAGCAGTGCCAGCACTGCGATCAGTCTGTGCATTCGGATCACCTCCATTCAGAGGGTATGTATTTTAGCGGCACCAGCGCCGCAGAGGCGGACTTCAGTGATTGCGATAGCGGAGTCGCGTGCCGTGATCGAGTGACAGGCGGATTTCTTCGGGGCTGAGTTCGACCGGGAAATAAACGCCCGAGACTTTCGCATCCATCAGGCTGGCGCCCTCAAGGTTGGTTTCACGAAAGTCGATCCCGCTCAAGTCTGCGTTTCGGAAGTAGGCATTCGAGAAGTCCAGGCCACGGGCGTTCATTTTGCGCAAATCCCGCCCGCGATAGTCACCGCTGCGCAGCTGGCTGGTATCCATGCTGTCGCGATTAGCATTGAAGGCGTCAACATCCTCTTGCCGCAGCATTTGATACAGCGGGTCAGTCTTGATTTCCGGTTTGACGTCTTCGGCCATGGTGCTTTCTTTCCTGTAAAGGGTGCGGACGGTTGTTATGCAACGGACACTTTAATCGCCAAAAAATTCCCGGCGCAGTGTTCGGCACGCCTGGCCATCCAGACGCGGTCCATAGTACTGCACCACCTCGCCGGCGGCGCGCACAGCGAACTCTGTCGCCGTTCGGTAATCTTCACCACGGGAGAGCGCGTAGAGGAAGGCACCCGCAAACATATCGCCCGCACCATTGGTGTTGACCGCCTTCACCTTGTGCGCTGCGACATCGTGGTGGGTGCTGCCATCCCAGGTCCAGGCACCTTCAGCGCCTCGGGTGATGACGAAGGTCTTCGCCACCTGCTTAAGCGCCTCAAAGGCTTGTTCAGGGGTGTCGGCACCGGCCCATTCCATCGCTTCTGCTTGGTTGCAGAACACCAGATCGATATCCCCCTCAACCAGAGCTTCCATATTGTCGCGGAAGTGCGCCACCATGCCGGGGTCTGAGAAACTCACGGCGATTTTGACACCGGCAACGCGCGCGATGTCTTTGGTGCGGAGCGCAGCTGAGTGGCCTGTGGGAGACGTCACCAGATACCCCTCAAGATAAATCCACTCAGAGGCAGCGATCGCTTCCGGATCCACTTCGTTCACCGAGAGGGTTTCCGAAACCCCCAGATAAGTATTCATGCTGCGTTCCGCGTCAGGCGTGATCAACACCAGGCACTTGCCAGTGGTGCCCTCCTGTCGTCCTTCCGCGTGGCCGTGGTTTACCCCACATTGCTCTAAATCGTTGAGGTAGATATCGCCGTCGAAGTCGGCGGCGACCTTGCAGCTCATATAAGTGGGTGCGCCAAACAGTGCGGTGGCGATCATGCTATTGCCGGCGCTGCCGCCGCTGGCGTGGCTGGCGCGTACCATATGATCGGTCAGGTGGGACAACAATTCGGCTTGGCGGGCTTGATCGACCAGCGTCATCATGCCCTTTTCCACGCGCATCGTGTCGAGCTCAGCATCGGATACCTCGATTTCGGTATCCACCAATGCAGCCCCGATGGCATAGACGGTGTATTTCTTCACGGCCAACACTCCTACTTAAAGGTCGATTATTACGCATCGGCGGAGAAATTTCAGAGGTTAGGTGTAACGCGGGTCAAGAAAGGGGGCGGGACATCCAAATCGAATCATCGATGACAAAACCTTGTCTTGCGTAAAACCGACGCGCAGCTTCGTTGTGTCGCTCGCTCTCGAGAAAAATCACCTGGCAGTCCGCGGCACGCGCTATCTCCACGATGTCTTTTATTACTGCCTGACCTATGCCCTGGTTGCGCTGGCTCACATAGAGTTCGTCAATCAACGCCTCGCGGCCGCCTGATTCAAGGCTGTACCCCCAGGTGATGACGGCGTAGCCCAATTGCGGCTCGATCAGCCAGACGCCGCCGTATTGATCGTCTGTCAGTAGAGGCATTAGCGCCTTCTCGATCCTGGCTTGCTCGAAGCGGTGGCCGTCGACTTCGCAGAAGGCGTGAATCATAGTTAGCAGGTGCTGGAGGTCTTGTGACCCCGCTCGTCGCAGCGTCGATGTAACTGCCATATTCGATTCCGGGCAAAAGTTGAGGGCAAGTGTAGACTGTTGTTCATGACTAGAAGATCAAGCTGGCCCGGCACTGGGCAGTATCCATGGAATTGAAGCAAGCGATTCAGCGGCTGCAACGGCATGAACGGCCGCGGCACGAGTATGGTCCGGTGCAGCGTCGGGCTGCCGTAGCGATTGCCCTACACGAGGGCGAGTCGGGTATCGATGTGCTGATGATTCAACGAGCCCGAAGAGCGGGTGACCCATGGTCGGGACATATGGGCTTTCCTGGTGGGCGCCGCGACGCGGAAGATCACAGTAATCTCGCCTGTGCCTTGCGTGAGACGCGGGAGGAACTGGGGTTCGACTTGCAAGCGTCCGGTGAATTGATCACCGAGCTGGGCGAGGTCAACACCGGCTGGCGCCCAGACCGGCCCGAGATGCTGGTGAGTCCGTTTGTGTTCGCGCTGCACGAGCGGCCGACCTTTGAGCCCAATTATGAAGTCGATGAAGTAGTCTGGTTCCCCCTCGCTTTTCTGATGGATCGCAGCAACCGTCATGACCATCACTGGGAATGGCGGGGCGATAAGCTGGTGAGTGATGCCTATATCTATCGCGGCAAGCGGGTTTGGGGGCTGTCTCTGATGATGCTCGACGAGCTGATGGCGGCTTTGGAGCGTTAGTCTCCCTCGGGCTCCTCGGGGGATGCTTCGAGCAGGCCGTCCTGCCCCCGGAGAAAGCTGCGGGTATTGAGTCGCAGTGCGCGTAACTCGGGATCTTCGGTGGCGGCATCCCGCAGGTCTTCAACGCTGGCCTCGCCCGCCAGATAGGCGGCGAGGAGGTCGATCACTACTGGCGTCATATCCGGCTCGTGGTTCCAGCGAGGGGTTCCTGGCAGCAAATTGCCGATCACGGTTTCGCCTCGCATTTTTAGCCAGTAACCGCCACAGGCAGAAAGCCGGTAATCCAGGCGCCGTCCGAAGCTTTGGTTGGGCGTTGAGGGATCGAAACCGTTCTCCGGCACGGACTGGATCTGGTGAAGAGCGAATACCCATTGGGAGCCAGGCTCAAAGGCTTCTGCTGCAGGACGGCAGTAGTCACCTGTGCGCATCCACACTCTGATGCTGTCGAGCCATGTTTGGCCTTGAAACTGTGTGATCGGCGCGATATCCACGGCGTTGCCTTTGCGCGAGATCACTTCGCCACGAAGGACTAAGTCAGTATCGCTGGCGACTTCTGAAAAGCTGCCTTGCCAGAGGCAGGTGCAGCTCTCGGGTATTTCCTGAGCGCTGGCTGTAAGACTGGTCAGCAGGCCTGCGGCGAGTAACCAGCGCTTCGCTATTGCCCCGGCGCTTTTTATCAATCCACTCATCAGTCCGCTCATCAATCTACACCCAGTCGATGGGTTGGCTGAGAGACTACCGGTTGAGTAGCCGCGCGGCATCCATGGCGAAGTAGGTGAGAATGCCATCAGCACCTGCGCGTTTAAAAGACAACAGGGACTCCAGCATGACCGCTTCACCATCAAGCCAGCCAGCTTCAAAGGCGGCGCGATGCATCGCGTACTCCCCGCTGACCTGATACGCGAAGGTAGGTACTGCGAGCTCGCTTTTCACCCGTCTGACGATGTCCAGATAAGGCATGCCAGGCTTAACCATCACCATGTCCGCGCCCTCCGCGAGGTCCAATGCGCACTCATGGATGGCTTCATCGCTGTTGGCGGGATCCATTTGGTAGGTCTTTTTGTCGCCACCTTTGAGATTGCCCGCCGATCCCACCGCGTCGCGAAATGGGCCGTAGTAGCTGGACGCGTACTTGGCGGCATAGGCGAGAATCAGCGTATTGCTGTGTTGCTCGGCCTCGAGGGCTGTGCGGATAGCGCCGATGCGGCCGTCCATCATGTCGGATGGAGCGACCACATCGGCCCCTGCTCGCGCATGGCTCAAGGCCTGCTTCACCAATGCTTCGGTGGTGATGTCGTTCAGCACATAACCGCTGTCATCGATGATGCCGTCTTGTCCGTGGCTGGTGTAAGGATCGAGGGCGACATCCGTAATGACACCTAGCTCGGGGCATGCCGCTTTAAGGGCCGCGACTGCTCGGGGAACCAAGCCATCGGGATCCCATGCTGCTTCCGCGTCGGGGGTCTTCTTCTGGGGGTCGATCACCGGGAACAGGGCGAGTGCTGGAATGCCGAGACTGTGGGCTTCTTTAGCGGTGTCGACCAGCAGGTCGATACTCATACGCTCGACTCCGGGCATTGAAGGAACAGTTTCTCGCTGGCCCATTCCCTCGAGTACGAATACCGGATAGATCAGATCCGCCGGGCTGAGCTGATGTTCGCGCACCAGAGCCCGAGCGAATGTCGACGAACGCAGTCTGCGCATGCGGGTTGTGGGGAATGCGCCGCGGGGCGTGCTCATAGTCGACTCCTTACAGGGCTGCAAAAGCGTCCGCAGCGGCTGCTACGGTGGCTGCGATGTCCTCATCGGTGTGGGCCGATGACATGAAGCCCGCTTCAAACGAGGCCGGTGCTAAATAAACACCGCGGTCCAACATACCGTGGAAGAAGCGGCTGAATGCCTCGGTGTCGCTGCTAATAACCTGGCTGTACTGAGTCACCTTTTTATCGGCGGTAAAGAATCCGCCAAACATTGTGCCGAGATGGTTTGTGGTGAACGGGACGCCGGCTTTGTCGGCAGCCGCCTGCATACCCTCGCACAGCGCGGTGGTACGGCGGAAAAGATCATCGTAGAAGCCATCCCGGGAGATGATGTTCATCGTTGCAAGCCCTGCCGCCATGGCTACCGGATTGCCTGACAGCGTGCCGGCCTGATACACCGGGCCCAGCGGTGAAATATGCGACATGATTTCCTGGCGCCCGCCAAAGGCGCCCACAGGCATACCGCCACCGATGACTTTGCCGAGGCACGTGAGATCAGGGTCGATGCCGAGATACCCCTGTGCGCAGCCGGTGCCGAAGCGAAAGCCCGTCATGACCTCATCGAAAATCAGTACCGCACCATAGCGGGTGCACAGCTCTCGCATGCCCTCGAGATAGCCGGGCTCGGGCAGAATACAGTTCATATTGCCCGTTACCGGCTCGGTAATGACGCAGGCGATTTCGTCGCCCAGCTCGCTGAAAGCTTGTTCCAGCGCGCGAAGGTCATTGAACGGCAGCGTGACTGTGTGTTGCGCCAGCACTTCGGGGACGCCTGGGGAGCTCGGCACGCCAAAAGTCAGTGCGCCTGATCCGGCCTTGATCAGCAGGGAGTCTGAGTGGCCGTGATAACAGCCCTCAAATTTGATGATCTTGTCGCGGCCGGTAAATCCCCGCGCAAGGCGGATGGCGCTCATGGTGGCTTCGGTGCCTGAGCTGGTCATACGCACCATATCCATGCTTGGCACCAGCTCGCACAGTTTGTCGGCCAATTCGATTTCGATTTCAGTCGGGCAGCCAAAACTCAGCCCGTGTTCTGCGGTACGAATAACAGCCTCGCGCACCTCGGGATGGTTGTGACCCATGATCATGGGCCCCCAAGACAACACGTAGTCGATGTAGCGCTGGCCGTCGACATCGAACAGATACGCGCCATCAGCGCGTTCCATGAAGCGAGGCGTACCGCCCACGGCCCGGAAGGCGCGGACCGGCGAGTTGACGCCTCCGGGAATATGTTTCTGGGCGCTTTCGAACAATTCTTCAGATCGGGACATGATGCACTTCTTGGTTGA
>JAZBOZ010000159.1:0-34491 GCA_036351405.1 Halieaceae bacterium | reverse complement strand
GCAAGATCAACGCTGTGGGTACTGCGGCGGCACCGATCGTATTCTCTTCCGCAGACAGTGACCTCGTCGGCCCCGGTGAGTGGGGTGGTATCCAGATCTCTGGCTTCGCACCGCACAACGCTTGTGACACCGACCCCTGTAACGTCGATGGTGAGGGCGAAGCGGGCTTCATCGGTGGTGACAACCCTGCGGACGACAGCGGCGTCATGAAGTATGTCGTCATCGCTGAAAACGGCGTTGCCATCAACTCTGACGGAGACGAAATCAACGCGCTGAGCCTGAACGCAGTGGGTTCTGGCACCGAGTTCGACTTCATCCAGATCTACGAGACCTCGGATGACGGTGTTGAGTTCTACGGCGGCACCGCCAACATGAAGCACCTCGTTGTCACCAACGCCAACGACGATTCCGTCGACTGGGACGAGGGTTATCAGGGCAACCTGCAGTACGTCATCGTCAAGCAGAGCGGCAATGGTTCAGGCGAAGCGTTCGAGATGGATACCGAGGGCTCGTTGGCCTGGTTGTCCAAGCCTTCAGTGGTCAACCTGACGGTGATCGCTGACAAGCAGGCGGATGACTCTCCCTTCATCATGCGCTTCAAGGACACCAGTGGTGGCTTCTTCCACAACGCGGTCGTCACGGTTGCGTCTGATGCCACCGGTACCTTCGATACCTGTGCACAGATTGAAGATGGTGCGGAGACCAACATCAACACGGCGCTGGTCTTCAACAACTGGATCCAGGACTGTGCAAATGATGGCAGCGGCGGCACGCTGTCCAACGAAGCATCAATCGGCAACAGCTCAATCGTTGTTGAAGCGGCTGCGCTGGACGAAATTCTGGCTTCGCAAGCAGCCGGCGCTTCTGGCATCGATGCGATCGACTGGGATGCGATCTCCAACAGCTTCGCAGTGCCTAGCACGGCGAGTGGCGATCCCCAGAACTTTGATCCGACCTTCTTCGACGCCACTACGTTCATGGGTGCTGTGAACCCCGACGGCTCTGACCCCTGGTGGGCTGGCTGGACGGTAGAGGGATCCCTCTAAGCGCTCCATCATCGAGCAAACCAAAGCGGCCTTCGGGCCGCTTTTTTTTGCAGAGTATTTTTACCTAACCGAGTGATCCGGGAACTAAACCTCTCCGTAAGGAGTCATAGATTTAGTTCATTCAGGACTGTCTTTGTTGCAAACCATCTCCCCCAGATGGTTCTTTGATTCCCCGGCCACTGGTCGGGGTTTTTTTTGGCTATCTTTTCTAATCCATGAAGAAACAGTGAGCTTTCAAGGCTCTCATTTGGCAGTAACGAGCGGAGGAATCGTGACAATATCGACCATGGCACGCCTGCTGGGTTACTCGGGCCTCATTCCGTTTTACGCGTTCCTACTTGGCTACGGGCTGCTTGAAGATTGGCCACGTGCGCTCTCGAAACAGGGTTTTATTGTCTACTCACTGGCCATTCTGTCATTTTTGGGTGGGGCTCAGTGGCGTCCCGCGCTTGATAAAGCACAAGCAGGGTCGGTTGCCCGATTGATCGTAAGTAACGGCATTGTGATCTACGCTGTGATTGCGGTGCTCACCGCCCAAGTGTTCCTTGCCGCCGTGCTATTAATGCTCGGATATATCGCGTTGCTCTGGTACGAACGCCGCATAGAAATTACGTCGGGCTGGTATCCAGCGCTGCGCTGGCAGCTGACAGCCGGTGTTGTTGTTGCCCATTTGTGTTTTGCTGCGATGCAGGTATTGGGTGCCTGATGGCGCATCACGACAAGTCTGCTGCGCTGTCCGCGTCTCTGAGCTGTTGGGTAAAGGGGAAGCGGCAGATGCCTGCGTGTACCAGCATGTCATTGACCCGACGACCCCCCCTGTCAACGTAGCGGAGTATTTGCGGTGCCGCTGTTTTTCTGAGCAGCATGACAAGCGAGTGCTGACCATCCGGGTCTTCCACATAAAGACCCGCGGCTGTGGTGGGTATGGCGCGTTGCAGTTGCGTGGTCAACTCAGCAGGCGGGTCGACCAAATCAGTGGGTGTGATCAAAAGTAGTGGGGTTTCGCACGCTGCCAATAGCGCGGCTATCCCCAAACAAGGGCCCTGGTGCGGCTTGGCATCGCAGACCAGCCGATCGGCGAAATGTGCGTGAAAAGCACTGCCGGCGTGGTGGTTGACGATCACTTCGTGGCACGAAGGGCCCCAGGTTGCGACGAGTTTGCCGAGGAGCGTTTCCCCATTCACTGACAGCATCGATTTGTCACGCCCACCCCAACGCGTGCCTTGTCCACCGGCCAGAATGCCTAGCGTGACCTGCGATGTCGGATGCAATTGGTCCACGGCCTGTGGGATCATATGCGGCTGATTTCTCCGGATTATCCGTTAATGACGAGTGTACTTGCCATCGATACTGCGACCGAGGCCTGTTCTGTGGCTTGGGTTTCAGAGACTGCCGAGCGCGCACTCGAGCGGGACTTGCCCCGAGCACACAATCGCCACCTGTTGGCAATGATCGACGAGGTTCTCGCCCCGGGCGGTCTGTCGCAAATCACGCACATTGTCTGTGGCGTGGGTCCAGGGTCGTTTACGGGCTTGCGGGTCGCGGTGGCGACGGCACAAGGCCTCTCCTGGCCGCGGGACATACCGGTGGCAGGATTTTGCTCACTCAGGGCGCAATTGATACGGGCCATTGGGAGTCAATCGATACCCGATGGCTGGGTACTGAGCACCATCGACGCGCAGATTGATCAGCTTTACGGGCGTTGGTTCCTATTGGTGAATGGCGTAATCGACAAAATGTCGGCGCCTTGGATCGCATCACCCGAATCCATACCCATGCCCCCTGATCCTGCGTTGGAGACACCTGCTGCGGCTTGGACGTTGTTGGGCTCCGGCGCCACTTATCGTGATCGACTGCCGGTATCCCACTGGGATGTGATGGATGCCGCCGCCAGACCGAGCGCGCTCCCGATCGCGCAGGTCGTGCAGGGGAATACTGACGCGGTCGACTGGTGTGAGGCTGCGCAGTTGACACCCAGTTACGTGCAACAGGATGTGGGCTGGAAAAAACTGTCGGAGCAGGGACGTTGATGAACGAGTGGTTGCAAGCCTTGCTGCTCGCCTTGATTCAGGGCGTGAGCGAATTTCTCCCCATCTCGAGTTCAGCACACTTGGTGCTGCCGTCTCTGTTGCTGGGCTGGCCCGATCAGGGGCTCGCCTTTGATATCGCGGTTCATGCGGGCACGCTGCTCGCGGTCCTGTTTTATTTTCGGGAGGATTTGTGGGTGCTGGCAACACAGTGGTTGCCGAGTGCTCGGTCACCTTCCGGTGATGTGCAGGAGATTTGGAAACTCGGGCTGGCGACGCTGCCAGCGGTTCTGGTCGGTTTGCTATTCAGTAGCCTGATCGAAGCGCATTTTCGAGGCTTGGGTGTCATTGCTACGACCACGCTGTTGTTCGGTTTGCTACTGGCTTGGGCTGCCAGAGACTGGCGCCATGCGCCCGTCGCAACGCACGAACCGGTGCGTTGGCGTGACGCCCTGGTGATTGGTCTCGCACAAACCCTGGCTCTCATTCCCGGGACGTCGCGCTCGGGTATAACGATTACCGCTGCACTGCTGCTCGGCTATCATCCAGCCACAGCAGCGCGGTTTTCGTTTCTGATGTCGATACCGGTTATTGCGGGTGCGTTGCTGTTCATGCTGCTGGACGAATCAGCATTCTCTGCAGGGGGCCTCGCGATGGCGCCCACGATCATCGCTGCAGCGATCGCATTTTTGAGTGCTTGGGCCACCATCGCGCTGTTTATGCGTTTAATCGCCGCAGTCGGATTGATGCCTTTTGCGATTTATCGCGTCCTGCTGGCCGGCGGTTTATTCTTAATTCTTTTCCTTCGAGGTTGATTGATGTCTGCTCTGGTTGACGATCTGTTGGCGTTTCTCGGCGAGTCGCCGACGCCATTCCATGCGGTTTCCGCGATGTCTTGGCGGCTGGCTGCGGCTGGCTTCGAGGAGCTTGAGCATATTGACCCACAGACGCTGGTGCCGGGGCAGGGTTACTTCCTGACCCGAAATGACAGTTCCATCATTGCCTTCCGGGTGGGTAGTGCGCCGGTGGTCGACGGAGTGCGTCTGATCGGTGCACATACCGACAGTCCCAATTTGTCCGTGAAACCCAATCCCTTGAAGGTCAGAGAGGGGTTGGCGCAATTGGCCGTCGACGTTTACGGAGGTGCATTACTGAACCCGTGGTTCGACCGAGATCTCTCGCTGGCAGGGCGCGTGAGTTTCGTGACCGAAGAGGGGGATCTCAAAACCGAGTTGATCGATTTTGCACGGCCCATCGCTTTTATTCCCAGTCTTGCCATTCACCTTGATCGCGAGGCCAATAGCCAGCGGGCGGTCAACCCGCAAAAAGACATTCTGCCACTCTTGATGCACGCCGATGAGGCCGGCCAACTCGACCTGCCTGCGCTGCTGGGTGCAGAGGTCCGGCGTGAATTTCCGGAATACGGTGAGCTTCGTGTGCTCGATTTCGAGCTTTCACTGTATGACTGTAACCAGCCCCGCAAGGTGGGTCTGGCTGAGGAATTTATTGCCTCAGCGCGCCTGGATAACCTGCTCAGCTGCTATGTTGGACTGGCGGCACTGCTTGATGCGCCCAGCGACCAGTGGAGCTTCCTCATTTGTAACGATCATGAGGAGGTCGGTAGTGCCTCTGCGGTTGGGGCTCAGGGCCCCATGCTTAGCGATACCTTGCGGGCGTTGGCGGGCAGTGACAACGCACTGTCCTTGCTTCGTGAGCACTCCTGGATGATGTCAGTGGATAACGCTCACGCGGTGCATCCCAATTTCAGTGAAAAACATGACGACAACCACGGCCCTCTAATGAATCGCGGTCCCGTGATCAAGATCAATCGCAACCAACGGTACGCTACCTCCGGACACGGCGCGGCGCGAATACGTCTGCTCGCTGAGCGTGCCGGGGTGCCGGTACAGACCTTCGTCATGCGTGCCGATATGGCCTGCGGTAGCACCATCGGCCCAATTACAGCGACCGAGACGGGTATTCCCACAGCCGACATCGGTGTGCCCACCCTGGGTATGCACTCGATTCGTGAGTTGGCCGGCGCCGAGGATCCAGACCACCTGAAGCGGCTGCTGGTCGCGTTCCTGAAGCGGGAGGCGTAAACCCATGTCTGCTGAAAAAACACGCGTCCTCACGGGGATTACCACTTCAGGTACACCGCACTTGGGCAACTACGTGGGTGCGATTCGCCCGGCGATTGCGGCCTCTCGGCAGGATGATGTTGACGCCTATCTGTTCCTCGCGGACTACCACGCTCTGATCAAATGCCAGGACCCGGAGCGGGTGGCTCGATCCAGTCTCGAGATTGCCGCTACCTGGCTGGCCTTGGGTTTAGACCCTGCGCAGACACATTTCTACCGCCAGTCTGATATCCCCGAGATCACCGAACTCAGCTGGATTCTTTGCTGTAGCGCGGCCAAGGGCTTGATGAACCGCGCCCACGCGTACAAGGCGGCCGTCGCGGCAAACGAGGAGGGCGGCGAGGACCCTGATTACGGCATCACCATGGGGCTCTTTTCCTATCCCGTACTGATGGCTGCAGACATTCTGATTTTCAATGCGCAACGCGTGCCGGTAGGCCGCGACCAGATCCAGCATGTGGAGATGGCGCGGGATATCGCGCAGCGCTTTAATCACCACTATGCGGAGTTGTTCACGCTGCCCGAGGCGGTGGTCGACGACGACGTCGCTGTGCTTCAAGGCCTCGATGGGCGCAAGATGAGCAAGAGCTACAACAATACGATTCCTCTGTTTGACACGCCCAAGAAACTTCAGAAGTCGATCAATAAAATCAAAACCAACCTGCTTGAGCCCGGTGAGCCCAAAGATCCTGATGGCAGCACTGTTTTTCAGGTGTGGTGTGCTTTCGCCGATGCGGCAGAACGTGAGCGGATGCGTCAGGCCTTTTTAGACGGAATCGCTTGGGGTGAGGCGAAAAAACAGCTGTTTGAGCGGGTCAACGACGAGCTCGCGCCGGCCCGCGCCGAGTACGATCGCCTGATGGCGAACCCTGAAGAAGTGGAATCGGTGCTGCAGGCTGGAGCCGAGCGACTGCGTCCGCAAAGTCAGGCGTTAATGGACGCCGTGCGCACCGCGGTGGGTTTGCGTCGATACGCCTGATTCAGCAATAGCCGCTCAAAGATTCCAGGCCACGCCCAATAGCACGCTGCGGGGTTCGCCCACGAAGTAGCGGTAACTGCCGAAGCCAAAGTCTGCGCGCTCTGCGTAGCCTTCGTCGGTGACGTTGGTGACAACCAGATTCAGGCTCAGGCGGTCGCTGACCGTGTAATCACTGCGCCAGTTGACCAGCTGGTGACCGGCGTAACGGTGTTGGTTGTCGGGCTCCAGGAAATACTCATCGACCCAGGTGAGTTCGAGCTCGGTGACCAGCGGCACGCCTTGCTCGTGAAAGTCACCGACCAGGCGGGCGCTACCAAAGTGCCTCGGTGCGGTGTCGATATCGTTGCCTTCGATATCGGTGCGCGCACCGAGTAGCGTGACGCTGCTCTCGTAGGTGTGGCGCGCCAGGGTGGCCGCGATGCCTGCGGACCAAACGGCGCTGATCTGCCAATCTGCTTCCAGCTCGATCCCCCGATGGGCCGTGTCGGCACCATTCACGTTGAAGCGGTCAGCGCTTTGAAAGATCACATCGCGTTTGGTCATCCAATAACCGTTGAGGGCATAGGAGAGGGATGGCGTTAGCCGGCCGCGACTCCCCAATTCAAAGCCCGTCATGGATTCGGGGTCGATGTCTGCCGTCAGCTGCCCACCCTGCAAGCGGTACAACTCCGTGGTCTGGGGTGCGCGATATCCCCGGGCGATCCGGGCGTAGAACTGCTGATCATCGAGAGTTCGTACAACGCCGATATTGCCGCTCCAGTTACTGAAACGATCTTTACGGTCCGCCGGTCGGAAGAAGCGGCAGGCGCTGGCTGTGGCGTCGCAAGCGCTCCCCGGCGTCAGACGGTTGTCGTAGTCGTAATCCGTATGCTCGAGGCGCAGAGCTGCGTTGAGTCGCCAGCCGGCGCTGAGGGCCTTCGAAGCTTGCGCCCAGATCGAGGAAACCACTGCATCGACCTCATAGTCATAGTGTTGACCCTCGGGCTGATTAGGGCTGAAGGGCTCCTCCTGAAACTCCCTCAGCCAGCCGCGTGTCCCATCGATGTCAATGCCGCCTCGCCAGTCGAGCCCGGCCGTGCTACCTGAAAGTGCTGACTGGACGCCGAGGCTGCTGTGTCCTGTTGTTTCAGTTGCCTGCCAGGGCAGAAAGTGCTGCAGGAAAGTCATGTTGTTATCGCGCGCGTAAACGGTGAGGCTGAGCTGTCGGCCACCGCTGAGCGCTCGCTCGCTCCGCAAATAGCCACGCGCTGACCATGCATCCCGATAAGCCTCAGGATTGGGGTTCTCCCTACGCGCAGCGTCACTCTCGTAGCGCTCGAATCCCTCGATATAGCCGGCGGTTTCCTGATTTAGGTTGCTCGCTGAGACCAGGGCGGTGGTCTGCCACTCGCCGACATCGCCGTCCCAGCGGCCGGTAAACTTCTGCTGGTCGTAGCCGCTGGCATCTTGATAGCCGCCGTAGCTGGACGCTTGGAGGTTGAAGGCGAGTCCGGTCTCGCTGCTGCCCAACTCAAGCCGGGTGCGATAGAAGTCACGGCTGCCAGATTCCAGCTGCACGCGATTCTGGGTCTGATCCGCGCTGCGGCTCAGGACGTTGATCACACCGTACATCGCGTTGGACCCATAAACCCCGGAGTCAGGCCCGCGCAGCACCTCGACAGCACCAGCCTGGGCGAGGTTGGCGTCGAAGAGTTGGTTGACGTTGCAGAACCCGGGGGCGCGGAGTGAGATGCTGTCCTCGGCGGTGATAAACGCGCCACAGCTACCGGCTCCGGTAAGTACCGGTGAACGGAGCGAGATCAGGGATTCCTGACCATTGTTGCGACTTACCCACGCCCCTGCTACGCGCTGCATGAGTTGGTTGCTGTGTTGGAGCAACGTAAAGTCCACGCTGTCTTGATCGAGCCGGCTCCAAGCTGCGGCGAGTTCGACACTGGGTCGCTCGGTGCGGCTGGCCGAGACGATCACAGTCTCCAGCTCGGTGGCCGGCGCCGGGTTTGTTTGAGCCAGGATCTGTGGTGCGAGAAGCAGGGAAACAGTGAAAAGACCGCGGCGTGACATTATGCTGGGCTCCGGTGACGGCTGGATAAAACGGCCGCCATGGTAACTGACCTGCGTCCCCGATGAGAAAAGTGAGCACAACATGTCTGCCCAATCCGTTCTGGCGGTCAACGACGACCTGCCCATCCGCACCGATCAGCCGGTGCACTCTGGCAAAGTCCGCTCGGTCTACTGGCTGAATCGCGAGGACAGTGCGCGACTGATCAGCGAACGGGACTATCCCGTTGCGCCCGAAGCGGATTTGGCGGTGATGGTGATTTCAGATCGCCTGTCGGCGTTTGACTGCATCTGGCATGGACATGGCGGTCTCGCTGGCGTGCCCGGTAAGGGCGCGTCGCTCAATGCGATTTCCGGGTTTTGGTTCGATCGCTTTGCCGAACAGGGACTGGCTCGCAGCCACATACTGGAAAGGCCGCATCCGCTGGTTTGGGTCGTTCAGCGCGCCAAGCCCATCATGATCGAAGCCATTGCACGACGTTACATTACAGGATCCATGTGGCGAGCCTATCAAGAGGGCGACCGCACGTTTTGTGGACTGCGTTTACCCGAGGGTTTAGAGCGAGATGCCAGGTTGGACGAACTGCTGATTACACCCTCCACCAAGGGTGTATTGCAGGGAATTCCGGGCGTACCTGCGGTGGATGATGTCAATGTCGAGCGCGCTGCACTGGTCAATCACTGGCAGTCGTTTGGATTTGCCGCGGCGGAGGATGTCGATCGTTACGAGGGCCTGCTTCGTGATGGATTTGCGGTGATCGAATCGCATCTGGCCAAGTTGGGGCAGCTTTTCGTCGACACCAAATTCGAGTTTGGTTACGCCGCTAATGCGCAGGGTGAGTTGGAAATGATTTACATGGACGAGGTAGGTACGCCCGACTCGTCACGGATCTGGGACGCTTCTGCTTACGCCAGAGGCGACATTGTTGATAGCAGCAAAGAGGGTTTTCGTCAGGCACTGCTCACTTGGGTACCCGATGCCAATTTGCTCCTCGATAAGTCTCGGATGGCTGAACGCACTGCGTTTGCCGAGCAAACAGCCTTGCCCCCGGAAATGATGCAAGCGCTTGGCGAGAAATATCGGGACATCGCGCAGCAAATTACGGGTTCTCCAATAACGATCGAAGAGAATCCCAGAGAGGCTGTCATCAGCGTGTTGGCAGATCAATTCGGATTGATCTAGCGTTAGTAAGTTATGGATAAAGGCAGGATGAGAGGGAGATGGCGATGATGCGGAATTTGACCCTGCCAGTCAGCATGATGTTGATGCTCTCGGGTTGTGTGCAGCTGGCACCGGTGTCTCACGATGGTCTTTTATTGCAGGAGTCAGCGGGATTTGGCGCGGTCTACGCACGTGAGGGGGTGGTACTGGAAGGATACGATCAATTCGCCATCGATGACTGCACCGTGGCGTTTCGCGCGAATTGGCTGGAAGATCAGAATCGCGGTCGCAGGCCCTTGACGACTCGAGTAGATCCAAAGGATATGGCGGCCATTAGAAGCAGCGTCGCTGAGCTGTGCGACGAGGCCTTTCGTGACATGTTACTCGCTGAACCACCTTACACGGTGGTCGACGACGCCCAACAAGGCCCAAACACCTTGGTGCTGAGGCCTGCCATTGTTGATTTGGATGTGGTCGCACCGGATTTACGGAACTTAGGGGTGCTTCGCACGTTCACAGCAGGGGCTGGCGCCATGACGTTGCGCTTGGAGGTTGCCGACGGCCATACGGGGGAAGTCCTCTTCCGCGTTATCGACCGGCAGCGAGATGTTGCCAGCATGGATACGGGTACAGGGCTTCGCTGGTCCAACAGGGTCACTAACCGGCGTGAAGCCGATCGCATGTTGCGCCACTGGGCAAAACATCTTCGCGATGGCCTGGATCGGGTCATGCGAGAATAGAACCCGCGACAGAATCAGAGGAAGACTGACGACATTACCGAGACCGCAGAAGAATTTCTGTTCTACGGCTGACTCAAAATCAATACCGCATGAGGGAAAAACGTGATTCCAACCAATTCAGCAACCGATAACCTGCACTTCTCTGCGCAGCCTGAACTCGCAGACTTTGAGGGGTTGGCACAACAGGGGTATGAGGTGGTGGTGTGTAACCGCCCCGACGGCGAAACGCCCGATCAGCCCTCCATGGATCAGGTCGAGCAGGTGCTTGCCGCACAGGGCATTAAGCTTGTGCGCTACCCCGTGAACCCCAACACGTTCCCCGGTGAAGATCTGGCAGCGCTGGGTAAAGTGTTTGACGGTAGCGACGGAAAGGTACTGGCTTACTGCCGCACCGGCACGCGCTGCGCCAATTTATGGGTCGCTTCCCGTGCGCCCGAAGAGCGTGCGGCTGCTGCGACCAAGGCACGTAGCCTCGGCTACGATCTGAGCCTCTCCGAGCGACTGGCGGGCTGAGGAGGCGTTTGGCTACAACGCAGCTTTCAGGCGTTGCAGTGCCTCGCGGTGTTTGTCGGGCATCGCGAGGTCATCATCGCAGGAGGGGGATTCAAGTCTGATCGATTCGTGGTTCGGGTGATAAGCCTCGGCAATCGTGGCGTACTCGTTCTCGGCAGCGTCGTATCCCACTATTTCTACTACGAGAGAGTAGAGGCGCACGGCGATTGGGCTGCCGGGGTTGACCTCGCCACCCGTCAATCGCGCAAACTGCTCACCCGCCTCGGCGACACACCAATGGGTGTTTCGCTTGTGGGTCACAAAGCCCAGATCGCGAAATGTCTCGCCGATACTGGCGCCGGCACGTATTTGCTGGTCCGCAGTCTTGAGCGCGGTCGGTAGTGTCTCCGAAAACAGCGTCACTGCCAGCGTTCTACAAATCATTTGCTGTCCGTGCTGACTGCAAAGATTCGCAACGCGGAGCTGAGCCTCCTGCAACAGAATATCGACGGTGTAGCTGCCGAAAATCTGCTTGATGCGGTCGCTGTTCAAAATGGATGGTCTCTCTCTCGGCATGGAGCGGGGAGGGTGCGGTCCCGGAAAAGACGCGCAAGTTGCCACAAGCGCGTGTGGCAATCAATTTTGGGGGTGTCTGAGCGAATGAATTCGGGCACGATAAGGACACCCAGACCGTTTGGAGCCTCCATAATGAAACGTCTTTTGCTCAGTGCCATGTTTCCCGCACTCGTGATCGTAGCGGCATCGCCAAGTCAGGCGGATGCCATCCGCGACGAAGTTAATGCGCTCTATCAAGAGCAGCTCGCCGACTTGTTCGTCTATTTCCATCAAAACCCTGAGCTATCTTTTATGGAGCAGAAGACCGCGGCACGCATCGCAGCCGAGCTCGAGTCCATGGGATATGAAGTCACCACCGGGATTGCTGAGACCGGCGTTGTGGCCATGATGGAGAACGGCGAGGGCCCCCTCGTGATGCTGCGCGCCGATATGGATGGCCTGCCGGTACAGGAAAAATCCGGCTTGTCTTATGCATCGACGGCAACGCAGGTTGATTGGAACGGTAATGAAGTGCCCGTGATGCATGCGTGTGGACATGACGTTCACGTCACGAGTCTGGTGGGCACGGCGCGGATCATGGCCGAACACCGGGATCAGTGGTCCGGCACGTTGATGCTAATCGGTCAGCCCGCTGAGGAGCGCGTGGCCGGTGCGAAGAAGATGATGCAGGCCGACATCTGGGAACAGTTTGGTCAGCCTGACTATGCACTTGCGTTCCACGTCGCTTCGGGCGTCCCCGCCGGGCACCTTGTTGCCGATCCGGATTCTCCCTATTCGGGTGCGGATACGGTGGATATTTTGATCAAGGGTGTGGGCGCACACGGTGCCAGCCCGCATCGGGGTGTCGATCCTGTGCTCTTGGGCTCGCAGATCGTCACGGCATTGCAAACGGTCGTCAGCCGCACATTGCCGCCACGTCGCCCCGGCGTGATTACGGTAGGTTCTTTCCACAGTGGCACCAAACACAACATCATTTCAGATGCCGCCAAGTTGCAGCTCACTGTGCGCAGTGAGTCCCGACAGGATCGACAACTGCTGCTCGACGGGATCCGCCGCGTCGCCGAGAATATGGGGCGGGTTGCAGGTCTCCCCGACGATATGTTGCCCGAAGTCATCGTTTATGAAGACGAAAGTGTGCCCGCGACGCTCAACGACACTGAGCTAACTGAATCGATTCGCGATGTTTGGGCGGAGCGCTTCGGTGGTTCAGTCTTCTTCGAAGAGCCGCGGTTGGGCATGGGCGCGGAGGATTTCCCGTTCTTTACCACCGATCCCTACATTCCGAGCGTTTACTTTGCCGTGGGTGGCACACCTGCCGAGGCGTTTGAGCGCGAAGCCAACGGCGGAGAGCCCGTGCCTTCGCATCACTCTCCGCTGTTCAAAGTTGAACCCGAGCCTTCTGTGAAGTTAGGTGTTGAAGCGTCGGTGGCCGCGCTGATGCACTTGTTACAGCCGTAAGCGCAGGGTTTGCCCGTGGATACCTCCCGACAATATGTGGTTTGGGACTGGCCGGTAAGGCTGATCCATTGGTCTTTGGTTCTGGGTATCGCCACGATGTGGTGGACCGGCGAAGAAGGGCTAATGGAGATCCATAGCAAAGTGGGCTATGGATTGTTGGTGCTGGTCAGTACCCGTTTGGTGTGGGGTTTCATCGGTAGCTATCACGCGCGGTTCAGCAGTTTCCTCGGAGGCTTTGGCCGTATCACAGCGTATCTGCGTGATCCCGAACCCGCTGTGGGCCACAACCCGCTCGGCGGTTGGTCTACGCTCGTCTTGCTGTTACTCGTGCTGGTTCAGGCGTTGACCGGCCTTTGTGCAAGCGACGACATCATTTTTGATGGGCCGCTGGCCTACTGGGCGGGAGAATACAGCGCGCCGCTGACCGAGTGGCACGAGATCAACTGGGGACTATTGCAGGGTTTTATTGCACTGCATTTGGCGGCGATCGTCTTCTATCAATGGAAGAAACAACAGCCGCTGGTACAGGCCATGTTGCGGGGTAAAGCGCCGGGTAAAGTATCAGAGCATCCGCCCAAGCCTTTGTGGTGGGCAGTGCTGATTGCGGCGCTTGCCGGACTTGCGCTTTATGCGGTGGTTACGTTTGCCCCCGAGGCGCCCAGTTACTACTACTGAGCACGGCCTGCCAGAGAAGATTCAGGCGCATCAGGCCGCCTGAATAGATAGCGCACGGCATTGACTCCGTGCGCGTCGTTACATCAGTACAAGTAGTCTTTGGCCTTGTACTCGTCGTGGCAGCTCTTGCAGGTCTTACCGGTGTTGGCAAACTGGGCCTTGATCGCGGCCTCATCGCCCGTGGCAGCAACCTCCGCGAGCTTGGCAGCTTCCGTTCGGAACGCGGCGAGCTTGTCTTTGAAGTCGTCCATATCGTCCCAAATTTCCATTTTGGCGCGGGTTTTACCCATCTCACTGCCAGGTGCGAAGCCGCGCTCGACGCCGTAGCCGCTCAGGCCTGCCAGATCTTCTGCCCAGCTGGCGAACATCTCACCGTCCCAGGGCATTTTGCCTTTTACCATGTCTCCCATGGGCCCAAACGCCATACCAACGAGGGCGAAGTAGGATTGACGCAACGACTGCATCGGCTCGCTGCGCTCGATGTGCGCTGTCACAGGTAGAGCAACGGCTGCCGTCAGGGCAGCTGCCATCAGGGTTTTCTTCGGAAACTTCATAAGTGACTCCTCAGTGGATGGTCGATTGCCAATGTTGATCATACACAGTTCGTTACGGGAGCACCGTTGTTTCGGATTCCCACCGGCGTAAACTAGGGCGCTGAGCTTGGAGACCACTTATGAACGCCGTTAACCCCGCCAAATCCACAGTAGCTGCTACTGCCATCGACCTCGACGCCCACTGGATGCCTTACTCGGGTAACCGCCAGTTCAAAGCCGATCCGCGGATGATCGTTGCGGCAGAGGACGTTTGGTTCACCGACGATCGGGGGCGCAAAGTCCTCGACGGGCATTCGGGACTTTGGACCACTGGCTTGGGCCACGGGCGTCCCGAGATCACCGCTGCCGTCAGCGAGCAGCTGGCCACGCTGGATTACGCGCCGCCGTTTCAGTTTGGGCACCCCAAGTCGTTTGCGCTGGCGAACCGGCTTCGTGAGCTCATGCCTGCTGACTTGGACTACGCGTTTTTCACCAACTCGGGTTCGGAGTCAGCGGATACCTCGCTAAAGATGGCGAGAGCTTATTGGCGACTGAAGGGTCAGCCGAGCAAGACCCGGTTCATCGGTCGAATGAAGGGTTATCACGGTGTTAATTTTGGCGGCATCTCGGTCGGTGGCATCGGCGCAAACCGCAAGCATTTTGGTCAGGCGGTGGAGGCGGATCATCTGCGACACACCATGCTGCCTGAAAACCGGTTTACCCGGGGTATGCCAGAGACGGGGGCGCATCTTGCGGATGAATTGTCGGAGCTCATTGCCCTGCATGACGCGTCCAATATCGCCGCGGTCATTGTTGAGCCGATGGCGGGTTCTGCGGGCGTGATTCCGCCGCCGGTGGGTTATCTCGAGCGGCTGCGAAAAATTTGTGACGACCACGATATTCTGCTCATTTTCGATGAGGTCATTACCGGCTTTGGTCGCTGCGGCGCGATGACCGGGGCGGATGCCTTTGGTGTTGTGCCCGATATTCTCAACGTGGCAAAGCAGCTCACCAACGGCGCTGTGCCCATGGGGGCAGTGATGGCCAAACGAGAGATATACGAGACGTTCATGGAGCACGGCGGGCCCGAGTACGCGCTGGAGTTCCCGCACGGCTACACCTACTCGGCGCATCCCGTCGCCTGTGCCGCAGCGCTCGCAGCCTTGGAAGTGCTCACCGAGGAACGTTTGGTGCAACGGGTCGCAGACGAGGCGCCATTCTTCGAGTCGCTCTTGCACGACAGTCTGACCGATAAGCCTTTTGTCAGCGACATCCGCAATTACGGTTTTGCCGGCGCGCTGACACTGGAGGCTTATCCTGGCGAGCCTATGCGCCGTCCTTTCGAGGTGGCGATGAAGATGTGGGAACGCGGGTTCCTCGTGCGTTACGGCGGCGACACCATCCAACTGGCGCCGCACTTTGTGATGCAGCGCGAAGAAATGACCTCGCTGGTATCAGCATTGGCCGATTCGCTGGACGATTTGGCGGGCTGATTGCTGTCGCCCAACCCGACGCCCGCTCAAGGCGGGCCGTCTCACAAGTATTAAAATAGCCCCGAAATTCCCATTCACCCATTGGTTGGAGATACCCATGCCCGCACCGCTCATGTCCCGGCGTGATCTGGCGTTTTACCTGTACGAATTGTTCGATGTTGAAGCCCTGACCGCCCGAGATCGCTACGAGGATCACAACCGTGAATCCTTTGATGCCGCGATGGACCTTGCGGAGAAGATCGCTGAAGACTATTTCGTGCCGATTCGCCGCACCGTGGACCTGAACCAACCGGATTGGGATGGTGAAAAGGTCGTGATGATCGACGAGATCAAGCGCGCTTACGACGCGGTGGCCGAGGCGGGTTTGATTTGTCCGGATCAGGACTACGAGATGGGTGGCATGCAACTGCCTCTGGTGGTCGCTGCTGCGACGCAAGGTCTTCTGACCGCTGCTGCCAGCACGACTAATGGTTATCACGGTCTCACTGCAGCCAATGCCAATCTGATTGAAGCTCACGGATCCCAGGAGCAAATTGACACCTGGGTGCCTCGGCTTCGCAGTGGAGAGTTCGCCGGCACCATGGCGTTGTCCGAGCCGCAGGCCGGCTCCAGCCTTGCAGATATCCGCACCAAAGCGGTGCCGCAGGAGGATGGTACGTATCGCCTCTACGGCAACAAAATCTGGATCTCCGGCGGGGATCATGAGCTGTCGAGCAACATTGTCCACGCTGTGCTCGCGCGCATCGAGGGCGCTCCCGCCGGCGTAAAGGGTATTTCACTCTTTATTTGTCCCAAATTTCTCCTCAACGAGGACGGCTCACCCGGTGCGCGCAATGACGTGCAGTTGGCGGGCTTGTTTCACAAAATGGGTGGTCGCGGTCAGACCTCGACAGCCCTCAATTTTGGTGAGCAGGATGGCGCAGTTGCCTGGTTGGTCGGTGAGCCCCATCAGGGCTTGAAGTACATGTTTCACATGATGAACGAGGCGCGGGTGATGGTCGGCACCATGGGTGCTGCCCTGGCTATGTGTGGTTATCAGTATTCCCTCGATTATGCCCGTGAGCGCCCGCAGGGTCGCAAGCCCTCGAGCAAAGATCCTCTCGGCCCACCGGTGATGCTGATTGAGCACGCTGATGTGCGCCGCATGCTGCTGGCACAGAAGGCCTATGCCGAGGGCGCATGGTCGCTTTGCTTGTTTGCCTCGCAGCTGGTTGACGATTGGAAGACCCACCCCGATGCATCCGAGCGCCAGGCCGCGTTCCAACTGCTTGATTTCCTGACGCCGATTGTCAAAACCTGGCCTTCGGAGTACGGCCCCAAAGCCAACGATTTGGCGATTCAGGTGCTCGGTGGCTCGGGATACACCAACGAGCATCCGGTTGAGCAGATGTACCGTGATAACCGCCTGAACCCTATCCACGAAGGCACCACGGGGATTCAGTCTTTGGACCTGCTCGCCCGCAAGGTGCCGCAGCAGGGTCTCGCCGGTTATACCGCCTGTGTCAGCGCGATCCGCGGCGACCTTGAACGCGCTGCAGGCGTTGCCGCACTCGAAGACATGGTGGCTGCGCTGAGCAGGGCTTTGGCGGACCTTGAGAACACAACCCAGGTTCTGCTTGAGGGCATGGGCAGTCGTGATATCGACCTGGCGTTGGCCAACTCCGTGCGTTATCTCGAGTTTTTCGGCCATGTTGTTGTCGCGTGGATGTGGCTGCGACAGGGGCTGGTGGCTGCGCAGGCATTGGCCGGTGCACCCCACGCAGACGACGAGGCTTTCTACCAAGGCAAATTACAGGCGATGAACTTCTTTGCTCGATGGGAGCTGCCTCAAACCGCGGTTTGGGGTGAGCTGCTGCGCAGCTTCGATGACACCACCTATGAGATGGACGCCAGCTGGTTCTGATTGATGGCGTTACCGCTGTATATCGTCAACGCGTTCACCGCAGCGCCTTTTGGGGGCAATCCGGCTGCGGTGGTGCCCTTGGCGGCGTGGCTGCCAGATCATTGCTTGCAGGCGATGGCGGCGCAGCATCAGCTGTCAGAAACGGCTTTCTTTGTCGGCACAGATTCGGGTTGGCAGCTGCGTTGGTTCACGCCGACTCAGGAAGTTGACCTGTGCGGTCACGCCACCCTCGCAACAGCACACGTGCTCTCCACCGAGCTTGGTGTTGATGGGGTGCTGTCGTTCGCGACACGCAGTGGCACGCTGCGGGTGGAGGCACTGGGTGATGCGCGATATACCCTCGACTTCCCGGCGGTGAAGTTGGCACCCGCTGATCCTGATCCTCGGGTCGCCGAGGCGCTGGGTTGTCGTGTATTGGAGGCCGCGAAACCGCTCGACAATCCCTGGCAGTGGGTTTATCGGGTCGCTGATCAATCGGTAGTTGCAGGCTTGCGCCCCGACTTCAGTGCGTTGGCCGCGGCTGCAGACTATGGCATTGCCGTGACGGCGCCCGGAGATCGGCACGATTTCGTGTCGAGATTCTTCATTCCGTCGGCCGGTGTCGATGAGGACCCGGTTACAGGTTCGGCGCATTGCTTGCTGACGCCATTTTGGGCAGAGCGTTTTAATAAAATGCAGCTTTTGGCCAGACAAATTTCTGACCGCGGGGGCGAGTTGCGCTGTGCTTTGGACGGTGACCGAGTCAAGCTGACGGGTAGCGCGGTCTCCTATGCTCGGGGAGAGATACTCCCCGAGCTTTGAGCTGTAAGCCGCTAGCGCTGCGCGCTAATCCAGCGATCCATGCGAACCTCAAGGTCGGCCAGCGGGATGGCCCCGGCACCGAGCAGCTCATCGTGGAATGCACGGATATCAAAACGCTCGCCGAGTGCTGCCTCAGCGCGCTCCCGGAGTTCAAGCATTTTCAGCTGACCCACCTTGTAGGCCAGTGCCTGTCCAGGCCAACCGATATAGCGGTCGATTTCGTTGATGATGTCCGCCTCGCTCTTCGCCGCATTAGCTTTGAAGTACTCGATCGCGCGCTCCCGAGACCAGCCGAAGTAGTGGATGCCGGTATCGACGACCAAGCGCACCGCGCGCCACATGTCATAAATCTTCTGCCCGTAGCGGGAGTAGGGGTCCTGATAAAGCCCCATGTCGTAGCCGAGCCGTTCTGAGTAAAGCCCCCAGCCTTCGATGAAGGCAGTGACCGAACTGTTGCGTCGAAATTGCGGCAAGTCATCGAGCTCTTGCGCCAGAGCGATCTGCAGGTGATGTCCGGGTACGCTCTCGTGAACGCTGAGTACCTCGATTTCGTACTTAGGGCGAACTTCCGGTCGATACAGATTCACGTAATACCAGCCGGGTCGCGATCCATCGGCCGCCGGACGCATGTAGTAGGCGGTGGTCGTATCCGGTGCGATTTCCGCCGGGATGGGACGGACGCCGTAGGGCATGCGCGGCAGCTTGCCAAAGAGTTTTACAAGCTCCGGGTCCAGCCGCTTGCTGACCGCTTGATAGGCCTCCAGCAGTGCTTCGGGCGTCTCGTAATAGAACTGAGGGTCAGTGCGCAGGTACTCGTTGAACGCGGCGATGTCGCCTTCAAAACCGACTTCCTCAATGATGTCTTCCATTTCACCACGAATTCTTGCGACTTCCGCGAGGCCAATCTCGTGGATTTGCTCGGGGCTCATGTCCGTGGTGGTGTAATGCTGGGCGAGCTGCGCGTAAACGGCTTTGCCTCCCTCAAGACTGCCGATTCCCGGTTGCTCACGGCAGGCTGGCAAATATTCAGTCTCCATGAATTCACCAAAGGCCTCGTAAGCCGGATTCAGCACGTCGTTGATCAGCGCTTTGGCCTCGGCCTGAAGCGCCGCTGCAGTTTCGGGGTCAATACTGTCGGGGATCGAGGCGAAAGGCTTGAAGAACGGGCTTTGCTCGGCCGGTTGGACCACGCGTTGGATCTGATCTGGCACCCGCGTCATAACGATTGCTGCCTGCACACGGTCTCTTTCGATACCCGCCTCGAGCAAACTTTGGTACTGAGTCAGTTGCTCGGGCAGGCGTGACAGCCGTGCTAGCCAGTCCCGGTAATCCAGCTCGGTACGGAAGGGCAGACGCTCGGCCATTTGGTGCCGGTGCTGCGGGCCGCTGCGCATGCTGATGCTCATCAAATGCAGGCCGTTTCGATAATCGCTGCGCTCATCGCGGAGCTCGCGCAGGAGCATCGCGCGGTTAAGCTGTTTGCTGGCGGATAGGGTAGCGGGTTCAATAATCTCAAGATCCCGGATGAAAGCGGCTCGCTGTTCGTCGCGCTTGGCATGGGCCGCCATCGATTGGTCGGTCCAAATGCGGTTACCCGAATCGTCGCCGAACTCCCGGCGATACTCGGGGTACTGTTCGAGCGACCAGGCCCAGTGTGCGTCGATGATGGCTTGCAGCTTTGCATCGTTCGCCTGAACGGCCGGCGTGAGCGCCAAGAGTGCGGCCAGCGCGAGGGTTCGCCAGATCATGATGTACTCCTGTTGGAAGTAAAACGCCGCCAGGCGCAGTGCGCTGGCGGCGTTAAAGCGAGGGCTTAACGGCCGAGAATTGAACGCGCGACCAATTCGCGCATGATCTCGGAAGAGCCGCCGTAGATGGGCTGGATGCGGGCATCCACGTAGAAGCGGGAGATCGGATACTCGGTGGTGTAACCGTAGCCGCCGAACAGCTGCAGGCACTGATCGGCCACGCGGGTCTGCATTTCGCAGGTAGCGAGCTTCAGCATGGCCGCAGTATCGGTGGTGAGTTCTTCCCGCGCATATTCGTCCGCGCATTTTTCATAAAAAGCACGGTTCATCGCGACTTCGGTCTTCACATCGGCGAGTTTGAAACGCGTGTTTTGGAACTGGCCAATTTTCTGCCCGAAGGCCTGACGCTCCTGAACGTATTCGATGGTGATGTCGAGTGCGCCTTCTGAGGCAGCGACCGCTTGGGCTGCGATGCCCAAACGCTCTCTAGGCAGCTCATCCATCAGGATGGCAAAGCCCTTGTTCACCTCGCCCAGCAGCGCGTCGGCAGGCAGGCGCACGTCGGTAAAGAAGAGCAGCGCGGTATCTGAGGCGTGCTGGCCGATCTTTTCGATTTTCTTGGATTTCTCAAACCCGGGCAGGCTGGCGTCCACCAGGAATAACGACGTCCCTTTGGCGCCCTTGCCGGGATCCGTGATAGCGGCAACGATCACCAAATCGGCATGAATACCGTTGGTGATGAAGATTTTTGAGCCATTCAATACCCACTCATCTCCATCGCGAACTGCGTTGGTGCGGATACCCTGCACGTCGGAGCCCGCGCCGGGTTCGGTCATGGCGAGCGCGCCAACAGCCTCACCGGTCACCATTTTCGGCAGCCATTTCGCTTTCTGCTCTTCGGTGCCGTGGCGGCTCAGGTACGGCGCAACAATGTTGGAGTGAATGCCGTAGCCCGAGGCAAATCCGCCGAAGCCCATGTAAGACAGCTCCTCGATCATGGCGAGCGTCACATGGGGCGACGTGCCCGCGCCGCCATACGCCTCATCGACGTCAGGACACAGCAGCCCGGCCTCACCCAGGGTATTCCACAAGGAACGGGGTACCATATGATCCTGTTCCCACTGTTCGTAGTGGGGAGCGATCTCTTTTTCGAAGGCGCGACGCGCCATATCACGGAACAGGGTCATTTCGTCCATGTCGACTGCTTGATTCATTTTTGAACCCTCAGTATGTTTTTCGTGCGCCGAGTATGACCAAATCCACCGCGCTTCACAAAAATTACCCCGAGGAGAATGCCATGCGCGAGTACAAACAGTTCTATATCAACGGAGAGTGGGTCGACCCGGTACAGCCCCGGGACCACGATGTGATCGACCCTGCCACTGAAGAAGTGTGCGGCGTCATCTCGCTGGGCTCCGAGGCGGATGTCAATAAAGCGGTCGCTGCCGCCAAAGCCGCTTTTGAATCTTTCAGCCAGACGGATCCTGCAGAGCGGGTCGCGCTGTTGGAGAAGATCGTCGAGATATATCAGCGCAGGCTCGGAGATATCGCCGAGGCGATCCGACTTGAAATGGGGGCGCCAATGAAACTGGCCTCCACCAATCAGGCGTTCTCGGGGCTCGGTCACATTGCCGAGGCAGCGAAGATCCTCAAAACCTTCAAGTGGGAGGAGGACATTGGTGATCACAAGGTGGTTAAAGAGCCGATTGGTGTCTGTGGGCTGATCACCCCCTGGAACTGGCCGATGAACCAGGTGGCTTGCAAGGTCGGTCCCGCTTTGGCCACAGGTTGTACCGTAGTGCTCAAACCTAGCGAAGTCGCGCCGCTGTCAGCCTACATCTTCACTGAGATTCTGGATGAAGCCGGTGTGCCGCCGGGTGTGTTCAACATGGTCAATGGCGATGGCCCGACGGTGGGCAATGCGATGTCTGGCCACCCCGATATCGACATGATGTCCTTTACCGGCTCTACGCGTGCGGGCATTCAGGTCGCCCAGACTGCAGCGACCACTGTCAAACGCGTGGCGCAGGAATTGGGTGGCAAGTCACCCAACATCATTCTGGACGATGCCAACCTGCAGCAGGCGGTTACCGTGGGTGTGATGACCATGTACCAGAACACCGGGCAATCCTGTAATGCGCCGTCCCGAATGCTGGTGCCCCGCAGTAAGCTGGCGGAGGCCGAGGCGATCGCCGCTGAGGTGACCAAGACTATCGTGATGGGTGATACCGCCAGCGACGACACCAACATGGGGCCAGTAGTGTCAGAGGTTCAGTGGAACAAAATTCAGGGCTTGATCCAGAAGGGTATCGATGAGGGCGCCAAGCTGGTTTGTGGTGGCACGGGTCGCCCGGATGGCATCGAAAAAGGTTACTACGTCAAGCCGACGGTCTTCTCCGAAGTTACGAATGAGATGACAATCGCTCGTGAGGAAATTTTCGGACCCGTATTAACCATGATTCCCTACGACACCGAGGAAGAAGCGATTCGCATCGCCAACGACACTCCCTATGGTCTCGCGGGCTATGTGAGCAGTGATGATCTTGACCATGCGCGTAAAGTTGCGGCCAAGATTCGCGCCGGGAACGTGCATATCAACGGCGCATGGGGTGGCTTTGAAGTACCCTTCGGCGGTTACAAGCAGTCCGGCAACGGACGAGAGTGGGGCGCCCACGGCTTCACCGACTACCTCGAGATCAAGGCAATCGAAGGTTACGGAGCGGCCTAAACTACAGGTGGAAGACTAAGGGCGGTGTTTGCCGCCCTTCTTTTTTGGAGGGGGAGCCGTTATGGCGGATGTCATTCTGGCCATCGATCAGGGGACTACGGGTACGACCGTGGCTTTGGTTGATCGGCGCGGGCGATTATTGGGCAGCGTCAATAATGAGTTTCCGCAAATTTACCCTGAACCAGGTTGGGTCGAGCACGACCCTGAAGCCATTTGGAGCTCCGTGCTTAAGGGCGTGCGCAGTCTGCTCAGGCGTAAGCTCGCCAAGCCCACGGATATCGTCGCCATCGGGATCACAAATCAGCGTGAGACCGCGATGCTGTGGGATCGTGATACCGGTCAGCCTCTGAATAATGCCGTGGTATGGCAGTGTCGCCGCACTACGGAGTTCTGCCAATCTCTCCGCAAAAGAGGCCTTGAGGCTTCGGTGCGTGAAAAAACCGGACTCGTTCTGGATCCCTATTTCTCCGCCAGCAAGTTCCGCTGGCTCTTGCGAGAAACGCCCGGCATTCGCCGTAAGTTAGCGGCAGGCAAAGTGGCGGCAGGAACCATTGACAGCTTTCTGCTGTGGCGACTGACCGCAGGTGCGGTCCATGCGACCGATGTGTCCAACGCGTCGCGCACATCATTGATGGATATCCGCACGCTAGCGTGGAGTGACGAGTTGCTCGCGCTGTTTGACATACCGCGACACATTCTGCCGGAGATCCAGCCTTCCAGTGCGATTCTGGGCCGGACACGCAAGGTTCCTGGATTGCCCGACGGCATTCCCATTGCGGGGATAGCGGGTGATCAGCAGGCTGCCTTGTTTGGTCAGGCCTGCTTCAAGGCCGGCGATGCAAAGTGCACGTTCGGTACGGGCTCGTTCATTCTGATGAATACGGGCAGCGAGTTGATGACCTCGGGTGCCGGGCTACTGACCACCGTTGCCTGGCAGTTGGGGCAGGGCAGTGCACCGCACTACGCGCTTGAAGGCGGGGCGTTCGTGTGTGGCGCAGCCGTCCAGTGGCTTCGCGATCAGCTGGGGCTGATCAAGACTGCGCCCGATATTGAACCCCTTGCGGCCTCAGTCCCCGATGCAGCCGGCGTGACGTTCGTGCCAGCCCTCACCGGGCTGGGTGCGCCCCACTGGGATCCGGACGCTCGTGGCGTTCTCAGCGGTTTAACCCGCGGCACCAGCCGTGCGCACATCGCCAGGGCAACGCTCGATGCAATGGCACTGCAAAACGCGGAAATTTTGTTGGCGATGGAGGCCGACCTCGGTAAGCGCCTGCGTCCCCTGCGGGTCGATGGTGGTGCCGCGGCTAACAATCTGTTGATGCAGCTGCAAGCCGACTACTTGGGTCGAAAAATTATCAGGCCCCGCATGCTCGAAACCACAGTGGCTGGTGCGGCATTTTTGGCCGGTCTTGGCGTTGGCATCTGGCGCAATACCACTGATATCAGCAAAGTGTGGGCAAGCGATCGCGACTTCACAGTCGCATTGAGTCCAAAGAAACGCGCCGCTGTGATGGCACGATGGCAGGCGGCCATTGCCCGTGCGCGCTCGGGTGATACCTGATGGGTGAGGTCGTCAAATTTGGACGCAAGCCGCCAAAGGACCTCACCTTGTGTCGTAATGGCCATCACAAATGGCAGGTGGTCAAAGCGGATCCGTTCGCGGTGCATCGGGGTGAGCTCATTACGCGTTATCGCTGCGGCCGCTGTGGCAAGGAGCGAACGCGGGCACACTAGCGGACATGTGGGCTACCCCAGTTCGGGGGCTTCCCGTGTCGCCATAGATTGCCTAGCCTTCTCGTTCAATATCGAACTTTCCCCGCGGCCCAATGGTTGCAGGATCTTAAGACGTAGGAGTGCCCCATGACGGCAATGATTTACCCGACAACCAATCCTGCAGCCGCCGAGCAAATGGTGGTGGTGCGCGGCGAGGGTCCCTATATCTACGACGATAAGGGCAACCGCTATCTCGAGGGTATGGCAGGTCTGTGGTGCACAGCGCTCGGTTACGGCAATGAGGAAGTGATCGAAGCCGCGACGAAACAGATGCGCGATCTCAGTTTTAGTCACATGTTTGGCGGCAAGACGCACCCCGCGGCCATTGAGCTCGCTGACAAGTTGGCGGCGATGGTACCCATTGATGACGCCCGGGTTTTTCTCGGTAACTCGGGTTCCGACGCCAACGATACCTTGCTGAAGCTGGTGCGTTATTACGCCGAGGCGACAGGGCAGCCCCAGCGCGTGAAGGTCATTGCTCGCGAGAAGGGTTATCACGGCGTCACAATGGCCTCTGCGGCGCTGACCGGTCTGCCACCCAATCATGCGCACTTTCAATTGCCGTTCGAGGCATTAGGGGTGCTGCGAACTGGCGCGCCTTACTACTACCGCTGCGCGGAGCCGGGCGAGACTGAGGCGGAGTTTGTGGCTCGCCGAGCCAGTGAATTGGAGGCTTTGATTCTTGCAGAGGGGCCCGAGACGATTGCTGCGATGATCGCCGAGCCCGTCAATGGTGCAGGGGGTGTGATCGTGCCACCCGAAGGCTATTTCGAGGCGATTCAGACCGTTCTTGATCGCTATGGCATTGCTTTGTGGGATGACGAGGTCATTTGCGGATTTGGTCGCCTCGGTACTGATTTTGGCGCCAATAAGATGGGCATGCGTCCCAAAATGATGGCCTGCGCCAAGGCGCTCTCCTCGGCTTATATCCCTGTCAGTGCTGCGATCGTTTCCGGCGATATTGCCGACGCCATCGCCGGACCCGCGACGGAAATGGGCGTGTTTGGGCACGGTTACACCTACAGTGGGCACCCCGTTGGCTGTGCTGTGGCGGCAAAAGTGATCGACATCTATCAACGGGACAAGATTTTTGATCATGCCGCCAAGATCGGCGATTACCTGCAGCAGCAGCTGGCCACACTGGCGGGGCATCCGCTGGTTGGCGAGGTTGCCGGTATTGGCATGCTGGGCGCGCTCGAACTGGTCGCCAACAAGAGTGACAAGACTCCGTTTGAGGGTATGGCTGTGGGCGCATTTTGCGCTAAGGCCGCTGAGCGTGCGGGGCTGATCATCCGACCCCTCGGCGGGAATCGTGTGGCCCTGTGCCCCCCCTTGATTATCACCGAGGCTCACGTCGATGAAATCATGGAAAAACTCAACGTAGCGCTCGCCGAGACACTGGATTTCGTGACTAAAGAAGGGCTGCTAACCGCCTGAATTCCTTGCCATTGTGAAAGTCCTTCACGTTGAAGCGGGGCGCCATCTTTACGGTGGTGCGCGGCAGGTGGCTTACCTGCTGCCCGCGCTGTCGAAGCACAGTGTCGAGAGCGTTCTGGTGTGCCCGCCGGGAGCTGCTATCGCTGGGGCGATGAGTAAGCAGTGTCAGGTTATCGAGACTCCGATGGGCGGCGATCTTGATTTGCGATTTATTGGTCGCCTGCGAAAAATCATTCGCGAGCAAAAACCGGATCTGGTGCATCTGCACAGTCGCCGGGGTGCGGACACACTGGGCGCCATAGCTGCTCAGCTTGAGGGTGTGCGGTGCGTTGTCTCTCGGCGAGTCGATAACCCGGAACCTCGTTGGCTGGTCCCGTTCAAGTACCGATTCTATGACCATGTCATCACGATTTCTGAGGGGATCGCGCGTGTGCTTCGTGACTGTGGGGTTGATGACGCCAAGATCACCTGTGTCCGCTCAGCACTCGATGCCAGTGAATACGATTTGCCCGCAGACAAAAGTTGGTTCTGTGACGAGTTTGACCTGGTGGAGGGAGATCTCACGATTGGCGTTGTGGCGCAGCTAATACCGCGCAAGGGTCATCGCTATCTGCTCGCGGCCATGCCCACGTTGCTCGAGCAATTCCCCAGGCTCAACGTCCTGTTTTTTGGTCAGGGTCCGCTGGAGGCAGAACTGGCTGCCGCGGCTGCCGAATTTGGCGACCACGTGCGTTTGGTGGGTTTTCGGGATGATCTTCCCCGGGTGCTCCCCAATCTTGATTTGCTGGTACATCCGGCCGACCGAGAGGGCCTGGGCGTGTCGCTGATTCAGGCAGCTGCGGCCGGTGTGCCCATCGTGGCGAGCCGCGCAGGGGGCATGCCGGAGATCGTGAGGGACGGCCTGAATGGCTTTCTCATACAGCCCGGGGATGTTGAAGAATTAGCCCATAAAATCAGTATGTTGCTGGCTAAAAGCGATGTCAGGTGTTCGATGGGTGTTGCAGGGCGCGACCTCGTGCAGGCGGAGTTCTCGGTCGCTGCCATGGCCAAGGGTAACCTCGATGTATACCGCCGTGTTCTGGTAGGCCCCTGAGCCACTAGCCTTGTCATTGACCCAATGCCGTCTGGCTCCCAAGACGGCGTTGTTGTGGCGAAAAAACTGGAGTATAAAATACAACAAAAATAAATTTGGAGGGGGCAACAGATGGCGAAGGTCATTGTGATCGGTGGGGGTCTGGGTGGCATTAGCGCCGCATACGAGCTGCAGGCCGAATTGGGCAAAGCGCATGAAGTCCTCGTTGTTGGTGACAGACCAGAATTCTCTTTTACGCCCTCGAATCCATGGGTGGCTGTCGGTTGGCGGAAGCCGTCGGACGTCCAGATTGACATCGCAAAATACCTGGCCAAAAAAAATATCGGTTTCGACGCGAGTGGTGTGACCGCAATCGATGCGCCCAACAACCTGCTCACATTGGGCAGCGGTAAAATCGAGGATTATGATTATCTGGTGATTTGTACGGGTCCTGAACTCGCTTTTGACGAGATCGAGGGGTTGGGGCCTGGTAGCGGTTATACCCAATCCGTATGTACGACGCCTCACGCACTTGAGGCGTGGGAGTCGTACCAGTCCTTCGTTGAAAAGCCCGGCCCAGTGGTGGTTGGTGCTGCGCAGGGCGCCAGCTGCTTTGGTCCGGCTTACGAGTTTGCAACGATCATCGAGACGGATTTACGAAAGCGAAAAATTCGGGATCAGGTACCCATGACGTTTGTCACCAGTGAGCCATACATTGGCCACATGGGTTTGGGTGGTGTCGGCGATTCAAAGGGCATGATGGAAGCCGAAATGCGTCAACGGCACATCCAGTGGATCACCAACGCAAAGATTGCCTCGGTGAGCGATGGCGAAATGCGGGTCCACGAGATGGACGAACGGGGTGAGTTGAAAAAAGAGCACATCCTGCCCTTCGCTTATTCGATGGTGCTACCGGCGTTTCGCGGGGTGAAGGCGGTAAGGGAGGTCGAGGGGCTATGCAACCCTCGGGGCTTCGTACAAATCGATGAATTCCAGCGCAATCCCATCTTCACAAACATTTTTGCTGCAGGGGTGTGTGTGGCCATTCCGCCGGTAGAGCAAACCACTGTGCCCACAGGGGCGCCGAAGACGGGCTTCATGATTGAAACCATGGTGACGGCTTTGGTCCACAACATTGCTCGTGATATTCGACGAGAGGATCCAGAGGCATCGGGCACTTGGAACGCCATCTGCCTCGCGGACATGGGTGATACCGGTGCAGCTTTTGTGGCCTTGCCGCAGATTCCGCCCAGGAACGTCACTTGGGCAAAAATGGGTAAGTGGGTGCACCTTGCCAAGATCGGATTCGAGAAATACTTCATGTCGAAAATGCGATCAGGAAACACCGAGCCGGTGTACGAGAAATATGTTCTCAAGCTGTTGGGTATTGAGCGCCTAAAGTGAGCGCCCAATACCGTTGCGGTTTCAGCGATCCAGCCCGCCCATCAGAATGTACTTGATCTCAAGGTAGTCATCGATACCGTACTTCGAGCCTTCGCGACCGCTGCCTGACATCTTCACGCCGCCAAAGGGTGCCATTTCGTTGGAAATGATGCCCTCATTGACGCCGACGATGCCATATTCCAAGGCTTCGGAAACACGCCAAACACGACCGATATCTCGCGTGTAGAAGTACGACGCGAGGCCGAATTCGGTGTCATTCGCGATCGCGATAGCTTCCTGCTCGTCCTTGAAACGGACGACGGGGGCGACGGGGCCAAAGATTTCGTTGCGGAATACCGGCATGTCGCGGGTAACCTCGGTGAGGATGGTGGGCTGGTAAAAGCAGGGGCCCAGTGCAGCGGGGGCACCGCCGAGTGCCACCTGCGCGCCTGCATCGACCGAGCCCTTAACCAATCCATCGACATCGCTGACGGCTTTCTGATTGACCAGAGGACCGAGGTTGACGCCGTCTTCCATACCGTTACCCAGCTTGAGCGACTGGGTTGCAGCCACCAGCTTTTCGACGAAGGCGTCATAAACGCTGTCTTGCACCAGCAGTCGGTTGGAACAAACGCAGGTCTGGCCGCTGTTGCGGTATTTTGAGATCAGGGCGCCCTCCACGGCGGCGTCGAGGTCGGCGTCCTCAAAGACGATGAAGGGTGCGTTCCCCCCGAGCTCCATCGACGTTTTCTTGAGCGTGGGTGCGCATTCGGTTTGCAATTGAATGCCTACCGGGGTTGAGCCGGTAAAGGTGAGCTTGCGAACAATCGGGCTGCCGGTCAGCACGGGTCCGATCTCTGATGAGCTGCCAACCACCACATTGAGCACGCCCTTGGGCACGCCAGCGAGGTCGGCGAGGTAAGCCATCGCCAGCGCGGATAACGGCGTTTCGCTGGCGGGCTTGATTACGATGCTGCAACCTGCGGCCAGCGCCGGGCCCGCTTTGCGCGCGATCATGGCGTTGGGGAAATTCCAGGGCGTAACAGCAGCCACCACACCAACGGGTTGTTTGATACACACGATACGCTTGTCACCGCCCGGCGCAGGGATCACGTCGCCATCGATGCGCTTTGCCTGTTCGCCAAACCACTCAATAAACGCAGCGCCGTAGGCCACTTCGCCACGTGACTCGGCCAGCGTTTTTCCTTGTTCGGCGGTCATGATCCGCGCGAGGTCTTCCTGATGCGTCATCATCAGATCGAACCAGCGACGCAATATCTGGGCGCGTTGTTTGGCGGGCGTGTGCTGCCAAGACGCCATTGCAGCTTCGGCAGCGGCGATCGCCTGTTCAGTTTCCTGCGCCCCGACCTTGGCGACGTTGGTGATGACCTCTCCAGTCGCCGGGTTGGTGACTGTAAGGGTGGCGCCATCGGCTGCCGGACACCATTCGCCGTTGATAAACGCCTGAGTTTGCAACAGTTCGGGGTGATTCAGTTCAACGGTCATGAGGACTCCGTACACAGGTTGCGTGAGTGGAACGCGCGAGCCACGCCCGCGAAAGCGCCACAGTGTAACTAGCTGATGCGCCTAGCACATACCCTTACAGAGGGTGTTCAACCGTTGCTGGTCGCAGGGCGAAGTGGCGTCTCACCTCGCCGCTGTACCTTATTGCGCAGATGCGCCGGCAAGGCCAGCAGCGCCGGTGTGGCAATCAGGGTCAAGATCGTGGCGAAAGACAGCCCAAAGACAATCGCCTGGGAGAGTGGGCCCCAAAAGGTTGCCATCTGACCGCCCGCGGTAATGCTGCGATTGAGGATATCGATCGACAGATCGCATGCGAGTGGCAGCAGACCAAATACTGTAGTTACGGTGGTGAGCATCACAGGTCTGAGACGCTGTGCTGACGCGCGCACGATGACTTCTGGCACCGTCAGTTCCGGGTGCTCTGCGCGCACGACGTTAAAGGTGTCGATCAGGACGATGTTGTTGTTCACCACGATACCCGCAAGCGATACAACACCGACACCCGTTAGGATGGCGCTGAAGGGGCTGCCTGTGACCAACAGGCCTAACAACACGCCGGCGGTGGACATAATCACCGCTAAAAGAATGAGCCCGCTCTGGTAGAAGCTGTTGAACTGGGTGACCAGCAGCACGAACATCAGCAGCAATGAGAGCAGAAAAGCGAATGAGACAAAGGCCATGCTGTCGGCCTGCTCCTCGTTGGCGCCTCTAAACTGAATATCAATCCTTGAGTCGAACGCCTGCGTTGCCAGCCAAGCTTCCAGCTCACCTACCATGGTGTCTGCCAATACGCCGTCTATTACGTTGGCACGGATCCGCTCAACCGCCATGCCATCAATACGTTGGAACGTATCCACGCCGGGCGCAGGGGTGAGCGTGACGAAGTTGCTCAGAGGAACCTCTCCACTCGCGGTGGCGATCTTGAGCTCATCCATCGCGCGAATCCCGCGATGCTCAATAGGGAAGCGAGCGCGGATGTCCACCGCATCATCCGATCCATCGGGTCGATACTCTGCCACCTTCACGCCGTTGGTTAGGAGCTGCAGCGCGACGCCAGCGGATACCACGTCTGCGTTGTAGAGGGCAGCCTGGGCGCGATCTACATCCATGCGCCATTCGATCGAAGGCAGCGCTCTGGTGTCGTCGATATCGATCAGTTCGGGCATATCCGACATATGTTCAGCAATACGCACCATGGCGGGCTCCAGCAGCTCACGATGGCGCGAGCGCAATTCGATTTGAATCGGCTTGCCCACTGGCGGTCCCTGTTCCATTTTTTGGACTTCAACGCGAATGCCTGCGATGTCGCTGGTGCGGTTCCTCAGTTCACGGGTTATTTCAAATCCAGATCGGTCTCGCTGAGATTCGGGCACCAGTTCAATAAATAGAGAGCCAATCCTGTCGCTGGAGGCCCCCGCGTCACCACCGGAAGAGCCTGGTAACAAGGTTCGCGCGTTGACCGAACGAATCCCTGACACTTGCAGGACACGCTGTTCTACGTCGTAAACCAGTCGGTTGACTTCCTGGGCCGAAAAGTTGCCGCGCCCACTGATCGAGACGTTGAGGAACTGGGGGTCCGCATCGTTGAAGAAAACCATGCCGCGGCCAAACTGACCGTAGGCCCAGAACACGACGATGAGTAGGCTGAGCATGAGCCCCGACGTCGCGACAGGGTGCGCGCAGATCACCGCCATGAAACGTGCATAGGCGCCTGTGGCGCCACCGAGTTGTGTGGGGTCGCCGTGTTCAAGTTGATCAAGCGATGCCTGCGACTTGGCGCTATGCACGGTGGGCTTGCCAAATAGCGTACCCAGCACAGGGCCAAACAGCAGCGCATAGAGCAGCGATCCACTGAGCACGGTGAATACGGTGACGGGAAGGTAGCGCATGAATTGCCCGGATACGCCGGGCCAGAACATCAGAGGTAAGAATGCCGCGAGGGTGGTCGCAGTCGAGGCTGTTACTGGCCAAAACATACGTTTCACCGCCTCAGAATAGGCGGCGCGGTGGTCCAGCCCTTCGCTCATTTTCCGATCCGCATACTCGGTCACAACAATGGCGCCGTCGATCAGCATACCTAGCCCCAGCAACATGCCGAACATCACCATGAAGTTAAAGGTATAACCCAGTTGGTAGATGATGATGACCGAGAACAGGAGGGATACCGGGATGCCGAGGCCCACGATGAGGCCACTGCGGAAGCCCATTGCCGCAACCACGATCACCATGACCAGGGCGAGCGCGGTCATGATGTTGCCCTGCAGCTCCGTGACCTGATTCTCGGCGAATTCCGCGGTGTTTTGTGACGGCACGATCAAGATACTGTCCGGGGTCTGCTGCTTCGCTTCTGCAACGACCTCCAATACTGCCTGGGCGGTGTCGATGACGTTGGCGTCGGCACGCTTTTTCACCTCGATGTAGATGGTCTCGACACCATTGAACCGCGCATAGCTTGTGCGGTCTTTGAATGTACGTCGGATCGTTGCGACATCTGACAAGGTCACAACCGCATCGCCGCTGACCTGAACGGGCAGATCCATGATGTCGCTGGCTTCCTCGACCACCGAAGGCACCTTGACCGAGAAGCGACCCCCACCGGCTTCGACGCTCCCCGCCGGAATGAGCCGATTGTTGCGGCTCAGCACGCTGAGGAGGCTTTCGCTGGATATCCGGTATGCCTCAAGTGATTCGGGATCGATGAGCACCTCGAGCACTTCCTCCCGATTGCCACGTAAGTCGGCGCTCAATACCGACGGGATCGTCTCGATCTGGTCGCGCAATGCGAGCGCTGCGTCATAAACCTGACGTTCGCTCGCCCCGTTGGAGAGTAGGTTGACCTGAATGAGTGGGAAGTCGTCGACATCCAGCTCCTGAACCAATGGCTCCTCTGCCGTGCTCGGCATCTCCGATTTGGCCCTATCCACAGCCTCACGGGTGTCTACCAACGCGCTGTCCAGATCCACTTCAGCTTCGAATTCGACAAACAGCGTTGCGTAGCCTTCGGACGCCGTCGACCGGACTTCCTTGATGCCTTCGATCTTGCGCAGTTCGATCTCAGTAGGTTGGATCAGAACTCGTTCAGCGTCTTCCGGAGAGATACCTTCGTGGGCGATACCAATATAAAAATAGGGCAGCACGATATGCGGATCGTTGGCGATGGGCAGTGCTGCTCGAGAGACCACACCGGCAAGGACGATCAGTCCCATCAGTAGCATGGTGGTTCGTGACCGCGCGATGGCGGCGTCGATAAAGCCGGTCATTGCGCGTCTCCTAACGGTAGTTCGCTATCAGGCTCGGTGTTCACCAGCTGTCCTGCGGCCACGAATTCCTGGCCCACTGTGATGAGTTCTACCACTTCTGGGAGGCCGGTGACCCATGCCCCATCGATAGCGTCTTCTACGATCTCGATGGGGTAGAAAGCGACACGATCCTCCTCATCAACAGCGCGTAGACCGAGAACGCCCTCATCATTAAGGGTAAAAAGCGCTGGCGATACACGGTGCGCCCGTACGGTTTGCGTTTGAACGTTGATGACGGCTGTGAGTCCTGCTCGCACTTGATAATCGGGATTGGGTACGGTGATTTCCAATGGATACGTTCGGGTTGCGTCATCCGATTGGTTACCGACAAACGACACCTCGCCCTCCAAGACTTCACCGGTGCTCGTTTGGGCGGTGACGCGCTGGCCTGCCGTCATCAGGCTGATATCTCGTTCTGAGACGTTGGCGACGACGAGGAGTGGGTCGAGGTCAACCAAGCTTGCGCAGACTGTGCCTGATTGTGCGAGGTCCCCTTCGTTTAACGGTAGGTTTTCGATAACCCCGGAGAACGGCGCTGTGATGCGGGTCCTTTCCAGGTTTAATTCCTGCCGCGACAGAGCGGCGCTCGCGGCTTCAAGCTGTGCCTCAAGCTGGGCGATGCGGCTCTCGGACACCAATCCTTTGGCCTTTAGGGTTTTTGCGCCCTCGTATTCGATTTGCATCTGTCGCAGATTGGCCTTGGCCTCCTGCACATTGGCTGCCCGATCATCGACAGCCAACTGGCACAGCAGATCACCCGCGCTCACGCGATCGCCACGCTCAACCGGCCGCGCGACGACTCTGCCCGACGTTTCGGCGCTCACCGCAGCGACGCGTTTGGCAGCCGTTTTCCCCCGCAGGCTTTGGTGGAGCGTTCGCGTCTGGGCTGTAAGCTGTCGGGTTCGCACACTCACCAGTGGCGCTCCCTGCGCTGCTTGCTGTTGAGCTGTAGGCACCGGATCTTCGGGCGTCTTGAAGAACACGCCTGAAACAAGCCAGAGAGTAATCGCCACGGCAAATAGCGATGCGGTAATGAGGTTTTTCTTCATTGCTCTGATGTCTGGAAGAGGGAGGATGTGGCCGCATCGATGATGCGGACCGCTACCGCGCTATTTTGACAGTAATCGGCCAACAAAGGGTCGCGAGTGTGCGGTATTTCTGAGGTTGATGGCCTACGCTCACCCTGTGTGGTGACACGCATCGTCGCATATTTGGGTAATTTAGACCTTTTAAGGCCGTAAATGCCTTAACTATAAGCATCTTTGACCTTTAATGACTGATTGCTTCTGTCTGGCGGGCTGAGAAAATCCATAACTTATTGTTTTGTATGCTCTTTATTCGGTTGGCACGCTGACTGCATTGATTCGGGTGTAGGCGCCGGACTGGCCGGATGCTTGAAGGGCAAGGAAGCCCGACTTTCAAGGACGAAGGAGCAACAACATG
>JAZBOZ010000158.1:0-2435 GCA_036351405.1 Halieaceae bacterium | reverse complement strand
GCAGTGTTAGCGGATGTCGCCGTGAACGAGGCTGCCGCAGTCGAATTTGTCTTACCCCCGTCAGTGTGCGCAGTTGCCGCCGTCAGTCTTTTCGCGAGCAATGCGGAGAGCGCCTCGTCGCTCGCTTCGCTGTTGCGTTCTGGCGTTGCATTCGCGGCCTCGCCGGTTGGCGGTATGGGTTCAGCGGTTGCAGAAGCGACACTCGCTTTTGATCCCAACGAACGCTGCTCGAACAAATCTGCGAGTTTGCGGGCAGCCTCAGCATCACTGACGGCACCCTCACTGAACAAGTCGGTGCCAGCCACTGACGCGCCGCTTAAATTCGATGGGATGGCACGCGTCGCGGCATCAACAGATAGACCCGCTTCGGCCGCATCGCTGTTAAACGGCGAGGGATTGCCTCCCAGCGGCAAAGGATTGCCTTCTTCGAGCAGCGACTGCAGCAATTCAAACGCAGAAGCCGTATTTGCTTCGCCGGGCAACTGAGGCTCCAGCTGCAAAGCTTGCTCAAACGCATCGGCAAAAGCCTGTGAGTCTCTGAACTCACCACCAAACCCTGCAACCAAGCCGTCTGTAGCGGCTCCTGGCAACCCTCGAATGACACTCAAAATGTTGTTCAAACCTGACGTCAGCATCATGCTGGTCCTCGCATCGGCGGTGCAGGTAGTAGCTCGCACAGACTTATTGATTGTTTTTCGGTCGCGCTGAGCAGCAACTCCCGCGTCCCACACAATCAAAGCTGCAAGGCATGTGCCAATTTAGGAGTTCACAGGTCGAAAAAACGCTGCTGACCGTAAAAATCATCGAGCTGCTGTTGCAACCGCTTGTCCGCTGCCTGTGCCAAGTCGCGCGCACGATCCTTGGCCAACTGCTCAATCGATTGGGTGTAACGCGCAGCGTCAGCCCATAACAATTGCTGCTGAGCCACACGTTGCTGAGCGGCCTCCACCTGTTGCTGTTGGCTGGCAACAATCGTGTCGATTTCGCCAAGAAAGCGCCGCGCCTCAACCAGCTGCCTCACTTCTATACTGCCGCCTTCACCACCACGCGCCATGGCGCGATAGTCATCGCGATAAGCAAGGATCTGGCGTTGCTGAGCAAGTGCCGCGTCTAGTTGCTGCTGGGCATGGGCCAACCCCTGAGCGGCCAAGTCCTGCTGCTCTCGGGCCAAACGCGCTACCAGCTCGAGTTGTTTGCTGGCCATCTAGGGAGACTTAGCGCGCGAGTGCGGGAGACTGCCCGCCCATCTGGTGCTGGGCACGACCCTGATGACCGGCAGGCTCAACCACCTGAGTGACCTGCATCCGAGATACCGTTTCATCGAGTGCTTTGAGGCTACTGGAAAAATCAGCCGGCTGGTTGAGCGGCTGTTCCACCAAATTACGAATTGCATCCTGGCTGTGGATCGCCATATCGATCTTGGGATCCGAACCCTGACGATAGGCACCCACGGAAATCAGGTCTCTGTTGGCGCGATAGGTGGCAAAGGCCTCTTTCACCATCCGCGCGTGCTGCAAATGTTCTGGTTCCACAATCTGCAGCATTGACCGACTCACCGATGCCTCGACATCGATCGCCGGGAAAAGGCCGCTCTCTGCGGTTTGCCGCGACAACACAATGTGGCCATCGAGAATGGCCCGCGCCGAGTCTGCAATCGGATCCTGCAGATCATCACCCTCGGTGAGAACGGTATAGATCGCCGTAATAGAACCCGCACCGACGTTACCCGCGCGTTCAATCAAATTCGGCAGTAAAGAAAAAACCGACGGGGTATAGCCCCGTGATACCGGAGGCTCACCCGCGGCGAGACCGATCTCGCGCTGGGCGTGGGCAAAACGCGTGAGCGAATCGATCAGCAGCAACACATTCAGGCCCTGGGCCCGGTAGTACTCCGCGATGGCCGTTGCCCGCCAACAGCCGGCGACACGCATCAACGGCGACGTATCAGCAGGTGTCGCCACGACGACAGCGCGCGCTAGTCCCTCAGGACCCAAGCTATCTTCAACGAATTCGCGAACCTCACGGCCACGCTCGCCGACCAGACCGACCACGATCACGTCCGCCTCGGTAAATCGGGTCATCATGCCCAGCAAAGTACTCTTGCCGACGCCTGAACCCGCGAATAAACCCATGCGCTGGCCCCGACCGATGGTGACCAAGCTGTTGATCGCCCGCACACCGACATCCATTGGGCTACTAATACCAGCGCGGTCCATAGGATTGATGGGACCACCTCGTAACGGGACAGTCAGTTCACCGGGCTTGTGCTTAAAACCATCGAGTGGCTGGCCCGCACCGTCGATGACGCGACCCAGCAAGTCAGCCCCTACCGCGACACGGCCACTGCCGGTCAATTGTGTGACGCGCGCGCCGGGTTTCAGACCCTCGGCGCCACCCTCGCACATGAGGATCAATCGATCGCCATCGAAACCAAT
>JAZBOZ010000157.1:0-2136 GCA_036351405.1 Halieaceae bacterium | reverse complement strand
TCTCAAGGAACCGTGAAAACGCGACACCGATACCCTTCATCTGACCAATGACATAAGTCACCGAACAAATGATCAGACAAACGACAGCCACAATTCGCGCGGTGTCGGAGTAATACCGATCACCGATGAATTCGGGCACCGTAAACTTCCCGTATTTACGCAGATAGGGCGCGAGCAGCATCGCTAGGATGACATAGCCGCCGGTCCACCCCATGAGAAAGACCGAGCCGCCGTAACCCATAAAAGCGATGAGGCCGGCCATGCCGATAAAAGATGCCGCCGACATCCAATCCGCCGCTGTCGCCATACCATTCGCGACCGGGTGTATGCCACCGCCGGCAACATAAAACTCTTTGGTTGAGCCCGCTCGTGCCCACACGGCAATACCGAGATACAACGCAAAAGTCGCGCCGACGACGATGTAGCTAATCGTTGCAAGTTCCATCAACGATCCTCCTCTTCAACGTGATACTCGGCGTCCAACTTGTGCATGGCGCGAACGTAGTAATAAATGATGCCGATAAACACATAGATCGACCCTTGCTGGGCGAACCAGAACCCGAGCTTGAAGCCACCCAGCTTGATCATGTTCAAAGGCTCGACCAGCAAAATGCCGAAGCCATAACTGGCAATAAACCAAATGATCATCAGCTTGAACATCAAAGCCTTGCTCTTACGCCAATACTCCTGCGCGTTCTTCTCTGAAAGATGGGACATACCCCCTCCTCTTTTTATTTAATTAAGACTTAGATGCCGTACTTAACGCTCATGAGAAAGCAATTGAGCGTGCCGTCGTTACCGTTTTCGAGCTCCTTGCTGCCGTAAATCAATTCACCGCCAATGCTGAAGCGCGCAGTTGGGCTGTAGATTAGATTAAGGTGCCCTGTGTGATAGCGTTTAGCCATGAGATCAGCGCCCGCGTATTCGCCTACCGACGGGTTGTCGGCTTCGGCCAGCGACAGCGTAAAACCCCCACTCCAGTTGTCATCGAAACTGTGGCGATACGCGAAGAAAGCGCCCATTTGATCAAATTTTTCGACCGAGCCGTCAGTGGCTACAAAGCCGTCATTAAAAGCATTGACGCCAAGATATCGCCCAAGCGCATCGCCATAATTCGCCATAAATCGAATGTCGTCAGCGCCGAGCATCCATTTACCCGAGACACTGAGACCGTATCCAACCGTCGAGTCATCGGTGATCCCGTTGTCATACGTTAACTGGCGCGCAATACCCGCGACCGTCCAGGCAAGATCACCCGACTGACCGTTATAACGCGCGACTAGATCAGGAATACCTTCACTGAAATCATCATGAGGTTCGTTTTGGAAGCGCGTTCTTGGGTTTTCCGCGGCGAACATCCACGGCCCTGTGGTCCACCGGATCATAGGCTGTCGGTTAAAAATCGTGCCGACCGGCCCCACAAAATCGAGATTGGCGGGCAGTGTTGCCACGTTGAAGAACGTTGACCATGTCTGCCCTGCGAGTAATGAGGCATTGGGCGCGTAGTCCCACTTGACGTAAGCATGGCGCATTCGGTTCGCCCAGGAGTTTGAAACGCGCTCATTACCCTGATCGCCTACTGCGAAATCCATTTCAAAATTGGTAGAGATCAGACCCACATCGGTTTTTGTCGCCGTCTTCAAAAAAAATCGCGACGTCTTGCTGTGCATGTTGTAGGACTGATAACTGTTGCCACTGCCATCCGAAGTGGGTACCAAAGACGGCACCATAAAGTCCTCGATCAAGGTATTCGTCGGCTTGCCATCGCTGAAACGGCTGACCATGGAGTCGACCTTGACGAAGCCGCCGTAACTCAGCTTTGTGCCCATCCGCGTGGTGTGCGCCTCACCTGCGACATCGGCAGCCGAAGCCAGCTGCTTCTCGTCCGTATCAAGTCTCTCGGTAGTGACTTTGATACTGCTGTCCTGCTTCGCCAGCAGCTCAGTGAGCTCGCGCACCTGACGCTCGAGTTCGGCAATACGCGCCTCGGTGTCATCAGCCGAGTGCGCCGCTGATGCGCCCGTGACCGCCAGTGCCAATGCGCAAAGCATTGGTGGATGAATGATTTTTTTTACGCTCATGCCCCGCCCCTGATCGCGATTAAAGTAGATTCAGAGTTTCGTTATAGGCGCATGG
>JAZBOZ010000156.1:0-11146 GCA_036351405.1 Halieaceae bacterium | reverse complement strand
TGATCAACTCGGTGCTGAGTCAGGGCTTCGTCTCGGGCAACGCCCTTACCTTGCGCGTTGATCACGTGTCCGGCACCACCCGCACCTTCTCGACTTATGACCGCAACCCGATTTACGCGGCTCGATTGGAAGTGACTTTCGAAAGCGCCGGTAATGATGCCTTTAACACGGCGCGAACCGAATTCATGAACGCCGTGGATTCGCTGTCGGCGGAGGGATTCACGCCGATTCAGGACACCATGTTTGAGGCCTACAACTACTATGCGGGCAACCCTGTGGTTTGGGGTAAATACCGTGGCGGTCACGACGAGAATGGCAACCGAATCAACGTGGCGAACGAGGGCATCGATGCCGAGCCTTTCTGGTACACACGGGTGTCGGTGGAGGAGTCAATCACTGAGGATTCGTTCGCTGGCATTGTTCGGCCTCCAGGTTGTACCGCTGAAAACCTGAGTAGCACCGCCTGTGATGACCCCAACGGTCCTGGACAGCCTGAGGGTGAGTACCTTGCCGGTGCACCCGTCTACAAGACGCCTATTTCCCACGAGTGTCAGTTTGAGAGCCACATCGTATTTTTGACCGATGGCGCAGCGAATGAGCCTCACTCGGAGAGCCTGATTAAAAATGCGATCGGTGCAGGTTCATGCCCCTATGGCGGCACCTCCGCTCAGCGCTGTGTGGTTGAGCTGGCTGAGCACATGAACGAAACCGATATGAACGACGAGCTTGAGGGTGAGCAGCGTGTGATTACCCACATGGTCGGTTTCGATTTCGATGAGCAATGGTTGGAGGACATCGCAACAGCAGGTGGTGGAACTTACGCCACGGCAGACAGTCTGGAAACGCTGGTCGAGCAGTTTAAGGCGATCATCGCTGAAGTGCTGAAGACCGATACGTCCTTTGTGGCGCCGGTAGCGGCGATCAACCAGTTCAATCGACTGACCAATCTCAACGATGTTTATTTTGCTGTTTTCAAGCCGGATAGCGTGCCGGCCTGGCTGGGCAACCTGAAGCGTTACCGACTCGGCGAGTTTGGTGGTGAGCAGAACGTGCTGTTGGATGCCAATGGTGTGCCTGCTGTTGATGCGAACACCGGTTTCTTCAGAACCAGCGCCCAGAGCTATTGGAGTAGCAGCCCTGACGGTACGGATGTGACGGCTGGCGGTGCGGCGGAGAAAGTTCCGTCATACACCACCCGAAAAATCTACACCGATACGGGTTCATCGGCGCTTCTTTCGGCGGCGACTAACCGCATCGAGCCGGGCAACAATGATCTCACCGCGGCACTACTCGGTGTGGATACTACTCAGCGCAGCGATTTAATCGACTGGATCCGGGGTAAAGACACTCAGGATCAAGACGGCGATACGGTCACCAGTGAAGACCGCTTTGCGATCAATGATCCGCTGCACTCACGGCCTGTGGCAGTGACTTACGGGCAAACAGTGGCCGGTGATCCGGATGTGACCATCTTCTTTGGCACGAACTCGGGCAACCTCCATGCCATTGACGCGGAATCTGGCACCGAGTTGTTCAGCTACATTCCGCAGGAGATGTTGGGGCTTCAGGCTGATGTTCGCGCCAATGATGGCGGAATTGGTCACTACTACGGCTTGGACGGCAGTGCCGCGATTTGGACCAAAAATATTGGCACGTCGACGATCGATGCGACTGAGGGAGATCACGTCTATCTCTACATCGGACAGCGACGTGGTGGCAGGAACTACTATGCGCTCGACGTCACCGACCGCAATGCTCCCCGTTTGATGTGGAAAATCAAAGGCGGTGAGGGCGATTTCGGTGATCTGGGTCAATCGTGGGCTCGCCCGATTCCCGGCAAGCTCAACATCGACGGTATTGATAAGGACGTGCTCTACATTAGTGGCGGCTACGATCTTTCAAACGATAACGAAACCCTGAAGAACGTGACTGCTGACTCAATGGGCAATGCGGTCTATATCGTCGATGCGACGACCGGTCAGAAGATTTGGTCGGTGGGTGCCGGGGCAGCCCATACGCTGCAGGCGACCGAGATGATTCATTCCATCCCTGCTACAGCGACGGTTTATGACGTTGATAGCGATGGCTTGGACGACGGCATGTTCATTGGCGATACGGGCGGCCAAGTCTGGCGCTTTGACTTTAAACAAGGGCAGCCTGTCGAGCTGATGGCAACCGGTGGCATCATCGCCCGGGTTGGACTCGAGGGCAGCACGTTGGCCTCCGAGAATCGACGCTTCTTCCATGCCCCTGATGTCGCGCTGGCCGATATTGATGGTTCCCGTAAGCTCGTGGTCACTATCGGCTCGGGTAGCCGTCCATCGCCGCTGTCCGAAGTCGTGAACGATCGGTTTTACGCGTTCTTCCAGGACTCGGTCTTCGGGCCACCATCGAGCTATCAATCGGTACTGGAGGGAGATGACCCTGCCACTGCGGTGACAGAAACGGGCGATCTCTACGACGCGACGGATAACCTCATTCAAACCGGCGATGCGGATCAGGTCGCGGCCGAGCTCTCTGACTTACGGGGTTCTTCGGGCTGGTTTATCGATCTCGAGCGTTCGGGAGAGAAGGTGCTGTCCACGCCGCTTTCCTTCCGTAACAGTGTGAGCTTCACCACGTATCAACCGGTCAATGAGGAAGGTTCCTGTACGCCAAAAGCGGGAACGTCCCGACTTTATTTGGTCGATTTGTTTGATGCTACGGCGACTGACGCATTTGGTGACGACTTGTCGGCAGACCCGGATGCCGAGCCCAGCCGTGATTACGCACTGGATACGCCGAGTATTGTTGAGGAACCGGTCATCATTTGTACCGGCGATGGTTGCGAATTGTTTGCCGGTCCTGAGCAGCCGCCAGTGGAGCTGCTCGCGGGTGGGCAAATTATCAGAACCTACTGGAGGCAGGATCAATGAGCGTGCGGGCGCAGTATCAGCGGGGCTTCTCGTTACTGGAGTTGATGATTACGGTGGTGATCATCGCGATTCTCGCCGCGGTAGCGATCCCTTCTTATCGGTCGAGTGTTGTGCGCGGCTATCGCAGCCAGGCCCAGGCCGATTTGATGGCGATGGCGCAGCGAGCCGAGAATGTCTTCTCGACGCAGTTGAGCTACGCCTCACTTGATGGGGAAACCGCTCAGTCACCACGTGACGCAAACGCTGTTTACAACATCAGCGTGACAGCCACTGCGACAACTTTTACAGCAACCGCAAGTCCCATTGCGAGCGGACCCGCTGCAGGTGATGGCGATTTGTCGATCAACCAGTTGGGTCAGCGTGAATGGGATCACCCCGATCTTGGGACGATTTCCCGTTGGGAGGAATGACCATGTTGCGAAATAGAATGTTGCCCGTTGTGCTGGGGCTGATGTTGGCAAGTGCTGCGACCGCTGTTGTCGACAGTAATATGCCCGGTGAGGGTGTGATTCCGGTAGCCACGTTGCCAGCCGACATCGTCACAGCCGCTGCGGAGCGTTGTCCGGGAATGCTGATCAACAAGGCAAGCTTCAAGTGGATGAGCGATACCGGCATGTATATCGTTGAGGGTCGCTGTAAGGGTGCTGACGTCCGTATCCATATCACCGGCGAGGGCCGGGTAGATTATTTCACCAAGGTTGAAAAAGACTGAGGCCTCACGGAGCGTCCCAACTCCTCCGTGCGTCGAACGCTTTCTGAATGCGCTCTGGTCAGAGCGCGGCCTGAGTGACAACACGCTCAGCGCGTATCGTAGCGATCTGATGCGCTTTGATCGTTGGCTACAACAGCGGCCGTCAACCGACTTGGTCTCGGGAAATGCGTCCGATATTCAGGCGTTTATGGGCGAGGCGCTGAGAGAAGGCCGCTCTCAGCGCTCAATGGCCCGCTTCCTCGCGACGGCACGTGCGTTCTATCGCTATCTGCAACGGGAGGGCGTCATTAGCGACGACCCTACCGCGCTGATCGAAAACCCCAAACAGGGGCGTCCGTTGCCTAAATCTTTGTCTGAGGCGGATGTGGAGCGCCTATTGGAGGCACCCGATACTGCCGACGATATCGAGTGTCGGGACAGGGCGATGCTTGAGGTGCTGTACGCTACCGGTCTTCGCGTATCCGAGTTGGTGAACTTGCAGCTCAATCAACTGTCGATGAATCAGGGCGTGATCAGGGTGCTGGGTAAAGGCAGCAAGGAGCGATTGGTGCCGGTTGGGGAGGAGGCGCTCAGCTGGATTCAGCGCTTTGCGAGTGGCCCCAGAGCTGCCTTGTTGCACGGTAGAGCCAGTGATGTGTTGTTTCCTTCCAATCGTGGGGGTGCGATGTCTCGTCAGGCCTTCTGGTATCGTATTAAACTGTACGGGCGAAGAGCAGGCATCCAGTCGCATCTGTCACCCCATACCCTGAGACATGCGTTCGCCACGCATCTACTCAATCACGGTGCGGATCTCAGAGTAGTGCAGATGTTGCTCGGTCACAGTGACCTGACAACCACCCAAATTTACACCCATGTGGCGCGGGCTCGGCTCAAGACGCTGCATCAACAACATCACCCGCGAGGATGAGCGCGGGCATTTGGAGAACACCATGAAGTACAAAACTTGGCTGACTCGCGGTATCGGCGCACTGAGCGTGGTAGCCCTTGCCTGGACTGCGCCGGCGTCAGCAGAGACCTATAGCTCCAATGTGCACAAAGACGCGCAGGATAAGCTCACCGCAGCGATCAGTGCCTTCGCCGGTGTGCCGATTGAGATCGAGGACATCAAAGCATCACCCGCCAAAGGTCTGATCGAAGTCCAGATCGCTAACGGTCCGATGCTGTATGCCACCGAGGACGGCGAGTACTTCTTCCTGCAGGGTGACCTGCACGCCATGCGCAATGACGAGGTCGTCAATGTCACCGAGGAGAAGCGCAGCATTGAGCGCCGTGAATTGATCGACGGTCTCAATGTCAGCGACATGATTGTATTTTCTCCCGAGGGCGAGACAGAGGATTACATCACCGTCTTTACCGACATTTCCTGCGGTTATTGTCAGAAGCTGCACCGCGAGGTTGAGCAGCTGAACAACTATGGTATTGAAGTGCGGTATCTGGCTTACCCTCGCGCTGGCATGGGCTCTGAGGGTGCCAAACAATTGGAGACTGCTTGGTGCTCATCGAATCGTCAGGAGACGCTGACCAAGCTCAAGTCTGGCGTCAAAGTACCCATGATCAGCTGCAACAGCGAGTTGATTGCTGATCAGTATGCACTCGGTGGCCAGTTGGGCGTACGCGGTACGCCGGCGATTCTGACCAGTGATGGCCGATTGGTGCCGGGCTATCAACCGGCCGCTAATCTGGCGAAGATGCTCGGTCTCGACTGATCACCCACTGGCACCAAGCCATGACCCGGGGGGCGGGTTTTGAATCATCATTTTCAGCGTATAGAGCGTCTGCCGCCGTACGTCTTCAACATCATTGGTGAATTGAAGCAGGCGGCGCGAGCCCGCGGCGAAGACATTATCGATTTCGGGATGGGAAATCCGGATCAACCCACGCCGGATCACATTGTCGATAAGTTGCGCAGCACGGTGGAGCGGGGCGATACCCATCGCTACTCGCAGTCGAAAGGCATCCCGCGGCTCCGCAAGGCAATGGCAGATTGGTACCAGCGTCGATACGAAGTCACACTGAGCCCCGAGAAAGAAATCATCGTCACCATGGGCTCCAAAGAGGGCCTTGCGCATCTGGCATTGGCGACGACAGGTGTGGGCGACGCCATCCTGGTTCCCAACCCTTCCTATCCGATCCATCCCTATGGCTTCGTGATTTCGGGCGCTGATCTACGGCACGTGCCGATGGCGGACGAAGAGACCTTCTTTGTGGAACTCGAAAATGCCATTCGCAACACGTATCCCAAGCCAAAAATGTTGGTGCTGAATTTTCCGTCGAACCCGACGACGCACTGCGTGGAGTTACCGTTCTTTGAGAAGGTGGTTGCGGTCGCGAAAGAGGCGGGCATCTGGGTTGTGCACGATCTCGCTTACGCTGATCTCGTATTCGACGGCTACAAGGCGCCGAGTATCCTGCAAGTCCCGGGTGCGCGAGATGTGGCGGTCGAATTTTTTACGCTCTCGAAGAGTTACAACATGCCGGGTTGGCGAGTGGGCTTTTGCGCCGGCAATGAAGAGTTGATCGCGGCGCTGACGCGCATCAAATCCTATCTCGACTACGGGATTTTCACGCCCATACAGGTCGCAGCGATTGCAGCCCTCGAGGGGGATCAGCAGTGTGTGCAGGATATCTGCGATATGTACCAAAGTCGTCGCGATGTGTTGTGTAGCGGCTTGAATGACGCGGGGTGGCCGGTGACACCTCCCAAGGCAACGATGTTTGTGTGGGCGCAGATCCCGGAGGCGTTCCGCCATTTGGGCTCGATTGAATTCAGTAAACAACTATTAAAGCGAGCTGGGGTGGCGGTATCCCCCGGCGTCGGCTTTGGCGAATATGGTGAGGGCTACGTGCGCTTTGGATTGATTGAAAACGAACACCGAACCCGTCAGGCGGTTCGGGGTATCCGTCGCATACTGCGGGAAGGCCCGGAGGCACCTGAATGAGCACTGGCGAGAAGCGTGTGTTGCGAGTCGGGCTCTGCGGGCTGGGCACGGTTGGTGCCGGTGTTGTCGATGTCTTTGCTCGTAACGGTGGGCTACTGTCAGCGCGCAGTGGTTGCGCACTGCAGCTGGTTCACGTCGGGTCGCGTAGCGACAAGCCCGATGTCCAGCTCGGTGATTGCCGGATTAGCCGGGATATTTTTGAAGTCGCTCGCGACCCTGATGTCGATGTTTTGGTGGAGCTGATCGGTGGCACGACAACCGCCAACGAGTTGGTTACCGAAGCCTTGAAGCATCGGAAGCATGTGGTCACGGCCAACAAGGCGCTGATTGCCGAACATGGCATGGCGTTGTTTGCATTGGCCGAATCGCAGAACGTGGGGCTGCGTTTCGAAGCGGCCGTCGCGGGCGGTATCCCCATCATCAAGGCACTGCGCGAAGGTCTTGCTGCCAATGATGTCGCCTCGGTTGCCGGCATTATCAATGGTACTGGCAATTTCATTCTTACAGAGATGTCGGCAAAGGGCCGTGAGTTCAGCGACGTTTTGGCTGAGGCTCAGGCACTGGGTTACGCCGAGGCTGACCCCAGCTTTGATGTGGACGGCACTGATGCTGCGCACAAGTTGGTGATTCTGGCATCGGTCGCCTTTGGTGTGCCGTTGGCGATTGATGCGCCGTTCATGGAAGGCGTGGATCGCGTTTCCCCAGCGGATCTGGAGTACGCCGCTGAGCTCGGATACCGGATCAAACACTTGGGTATTGCGCGAGCGCAGGGTGAGCGTCTGGAGCTTCGTGTGCACCCGACCTTGATTCCCGAGGCTGAACAAATCGCTTCGGTCGACGGTGTGTTGAACGCTGTGCGTGTGCAGGGTGACTCGGTTGGTGAGATATTGCTGACCGGCCCGGGCGCTGGTGCTTTGCCGACCGCCTCCGCCGTTGTGGCTGACCTGGTTGATATTGGCCGCAGCCTATCGACAGGCTGTCATACTTTGTCCCCCGGGCTTGGTATACCGGTTGATGCGCTGCAGGCGCGTCCGATTGTGCCGGCCGCAGAAGTCGTCACGCCGTGGTACTTGCGAATGACGGCGACCGATCGACCCGGCGTGATGGCAGCAATCGCGCGTATCCTGGGTGAGCGGGGTATCAGCATTGAATCGCTGATTCAAAAGGCGCCACACCGGGGCGAGGACCGGGTGCCAGTGATTATTCTGACAAGCGCTGCGAGTCAGGAGTGCCTGTACGCTGCGTGTGATGCGCTGTTGGAGCTCGATACGATCGATGGTGCGATCACCCGGTTGCGGGTCGAGGATTTTCAGGAGGTGGCCCAGTGATGCGCTACATCAGCACGCGGGGCTCGGCACCGTCGATGAACTTCGAGGAGGTGCTGCTGGCGGGTCTTGCTCGTGATGGGGGGCTCTACGTACCCGAGTCTCTACCCAAGTTCAGCCCCGATCAGATACGTGCCATGCGGGGTCTGCCGTACAACCTGCTGGCCTTCGAGATCATTCAGCCGTTCGTTGCGGGTTGTGTCGAAGATGCTGACCTCAAACGATTGATCGATGAGAGCTATGCAGAATTCCGCCACGCGGCGGTGGCACCGCTGGTTCAGCTCGATACCAATCAGTGGGTATTGGAGCTGTTCCATGGGCCAACGTTGGCCTTTAAAGATTTCGCGCTGCAGCTGCTGGGCCGTTTACTCGACCACGTGCTGGAGCGACGCGGCGAAAAAGTCGTCATCATGGGCGCGACGTCGGGCGATACCGGCAGCGCTGCGATTGAAGGCTGTCGCCACTGCAGCAACATCGACATTTTTATTCTCTACCCGCACGGTGCCGTATCCGAGGTGCAGCGTCGCCAGATGACCACCGTCCCGGGGGACAATATTCACAATCTGGCGATCGAGGGTAACTTCGATGACTGTCAGGCGATGGTGAAAGCCAGTTTCGTGGCCGATCCATTTTTGCCAGAGGATCGTTCGCTGGTTGCCGTGAATTCGATCAACTGGGCGCGGATCATGGCGCAGATCGTTTATTACTTTTACGCCGCGGTAGCTCTGGGTGGCCCGGACCGCCCCGTGTCTTTCTCGGTGCCTACCGGCAACTTTGGCGACATCTTTGCAGGCTATCTGGCGCGCCAAATGGGGCTGCCGATTGATCAACTGGTCATTGCAACCAATCGCAATGACGTGTTGCATCGGGTTTTGACCACAGGTCGTTATGCACGCCAGTCTCTCGAGAAATCATTGTCGCCCAGCATGGACATTACGGTGTCGTCCAATTTTGAACGACTGATCTTTGATCTCTACGGTCGAGATGGCGAGCGGGTGGCCCAACTCATGCATGAGTTTGATCAGGGTGCCATTGCGCTCGATGATGCGGCCATGGCCGAGGCACGAGCGCTTTTTGCCAGTAGCCGGGTGTCGGATGAAGAGACCTGTGCCGAGATCGCCAGTGTTTGGGCGCATTGCGAGTATTTGCTCGACCCACACACTGCCATTGGTGTGCGTGCAGCGAGAGATTGCCAGCGGGACTGCACGGTACCGATGGTGACTCTGGCGACTGCCCATCCGGCCAAGTTCCCCGATGCCATTGCGCGATCAGTAGAGGGTATGGAGGCCGCGCTGCCGCCGCATCTTGCGGATTTGTTTGCCCGTCCCGAGCGCAGCACGGTGCTACCCAATGATCTCAGCGTCGTGCAACAGTTTATGGCAGAGCACGTCAACGCCTGATGCGACCCTCCATTCGCCGCCGTGAGGCGGATATCAGCCATTCACTACAGTCCGCGGCCATCTCGCCGCTGCTCAAGCGGATTTACGCTGGCCGCGGTGTCGTCGATGCTGCGGAACTCTCACTGACACTCAAGGGATTGATCCCACCTGAGCGCCTGCATGGCGCTGCGGACGCCGCGGTGTTACTCGCCGATGCGATCGAAGGTGAAGCCCGCGTCGTGATCGTCGGGGATTTTGACTGCGACGGCGCCACCAGTTCTGCGCTGGCGGTCGATCTGTTGCAGCAGATGGGTCTGCGGGAAGTGAGTTATCTGGTGCCCAATCGCTTCGAGTTCGGCTACGGCTTGAGCCCGGAGATTGTGGCGCTTGCGGCCGAGCGTGTCCCTGATCTTATCGTGACCGTTGATAACGGGATCTCCTCGATCGATGGCGTGGCCTGTGCCCGTGAGATGGGTATCAGTGTATTGGTGACCGATCACCATTTGCCCGGACCGACGCTGCCCCAAGCCGATGTCATCGTGAATCCCAATCAACCCGCCTGTAGCTTCCCCAGTAAGTCGCTGGCAGGGGTCGGGGTCATGTTTTACGTGCTCACCGCGCTGCGCGCGGAGTTGCGTCGTAGGGATTGGTTTCGCCATTCCGGTATCGAAGAGCCCAACCTGGGAGATGCCCTCGATCTCGTGGCGCTGGGCACGGTTGCGGACGTGGTGCCACTCGATCGCAACAACCGCATTTTGGTGGCTGCGGGCTTGGCGCGAATGCACGCAGGGCGTGCCCGGCCCGGGATTGCCGCGTTATTTGAGGTGGCCGGGCGAGATATCACTCAGGCGAGCAGCACCGATCTTGGCTTCATTGCAGGGCCGCGTTTGAATGCCGCAGGGCGCCTGGACGATATGTCGCTGGGTATTGAGTGTCTGCTATCCCAATCGACGCTGGAGGCGCGGCCCCGCGCCGAAGAGCTTGATCGACTCAATCGCGAGCGGCGGCAGATCGAGCAGGGGATGCAGGCGGAAGCGTTGAAGCGTCTTGAAGACGCCGATGTTGCCGCTGACGCGATGCCTTTTGCGCTGAGTGTCCATGACGACAGTTTCCATCAGGGCGTGGTGGGTATCGTGGCGTCACGGCTGAAGGAGAAGTTTCATCGGCCCACGATTGTTTTTGCCGATGCCGGCGACGGTGATCTCAAAGGCTCCGGGCGCTCGTTGCCCGAAGTGCATCTCCGTGATGTGCTTGCCCGCGTCGACGCCTTGCATCCGGGGATGATCCGCAAATTTGGCGGGCATGCGATGGCCGCAGGCCTCACGTTAGATGGTGCCCGGTTTGATCAATTTTCTGCAGCGTTCAATGAAGCTGTTGCCGAGGCGCTGGGCCATCACCCGCCAGAACCGGTCTACGATAGCGATGGTGAGCTGGCAGGGGCAGAGGTCACGCTCCCGCAGGCTGAAGCGCTGCGAGCGGCCGGTCCCTGGGGGCAGAAGTTTCCCGAGCCGGTATTCGACGGCGTGTTCGATGTCATAGATCAGCGGATTGTCGGCGAGCGTCACCTAAAGCTGCGCTTGCGCGTAGACGGTCAGATGGTGGACGGCATCGCCTTCAACATCGAGCCCCTCGACTGGGCGGAGCCTGTGCAGCGCGTGGGTGCGCTCTATCGCCTCGACGTCAACGAGTTTCGTGGAGAGCGGAAGCCACAGCTTAATATTGTGCAGGTGTGGCCGGAGTAGGCTGACCTCGTTAAGTGGGGCCACTTCTGGCGCGTATGCTCGCGCTTCGGTAGACTCCGCGTCCCATTCTGAAAAGCCTGAGATGCCCGTGGAAGTCGCCCCGCTGATGAATCAACTCAAAGATATCCGCGCAC
>JAZBOZ010000155.1:0-5994 GCA_036351405.1 Halieaceae bacterium | reverse complement strand
CCGATCCATGACCGTACCGGCAGACCACAATCCCGCATCTGATGCAGACCCCATCATCATCATTGGCTCGGGATTGGCGGGCTATGGACTGGCCCGGGAAATACGCCGTTATGACACCGAGGTGCCCATCGTTATCGTCACCGCCGATGGCGGCGAGGTCTATTCAAAGCCCTTGATATCTACCGGCTATACCAAGCAGCTGTCGGTAGAGAAGCTTGCCATGCAACAGGCCAGCGATATCGCCGCGCAGCTAAGCGTGACGGTGCACACCCGCAGCCGCGTGGCGTCCATTGATGTCGATGCGCGGCAAATCCAGCTCGAAAGCGGCGAGTCACTGCCCTATCGCGATCTGGTACTGACATTGGGCGCTGAAGTCATTCGCCCGCCAATGAGCGGCGACGCCCTCGATGACGTGCTGAGCGTCAACGATCTGGATGACTATGGGCAATTCCAGCAGCGAGTACTCGAAAAAGGGGTTCGCAAGGTCGCCATCATCGGCGCCGGACTGATCGGCTGTGAGTTTACCAACGACCTGTTGAACGGCGGATACGAGACCGAGTCCGTGGACCCGATGGGCTGGTGCCTACCCACGTTGCTGCCTGAACCCTGCGGGCACGCGGTACAGCGGGCGCTCGAGGATAAGGGCGCTAAATTCCACTTCGGTGCGCTGGCTCAGGCCGTCAACCACACGGACAACGGCTACCGGGTTGAGCTGGACAACGGTGAAAGCATCGAGGCCGATCTGGTGCTATCGGCGGTGGGTGTTCGCCCACGCACAGCCCTCGCAGAAGCGGCAGGCATCGCAGTAGGCCGCGGCATCAAGACCGATCGCTGCCTGCGCACCAGCGCCCCCCATGTCTATGCGCTCGGGGACTGTGCCGAGGTCGAAGGTCACGTTTTGGTTTACGTCGCGCCACTGATGGCGGCCGCACGCTCGCTGGGTGCCACGCTGGTGGGCAAGGAAACGCCTGTCGTGTACCCCGCCATGCCGGTCACCATCAAAACCCCGGCCTGTCCCGTGACCGTGTCACCGGTGCCTCGCGACGCCCACGGCGAGTGGATTATCGAGGGGACAGCGCCCGATCTTAAGGCGACCTTCCGGGATGCCAGTGGCCAATTGCTGGGCTATGCGTTGACCGGTTCAGCCATCCGGGAAAAAGGCCCGCTGACCAAAGAACTGCCGCCTATCCTCGGCTAGCCGCGAACTGCAGCAGGGTTGGATAATCGGTGTAACCCGCCGCACCGCCACCCGCATAAACGGTCGCCTCATCAAGATCGTTGAAGGGACCATCCGCCGCGAAACGATCGACCAGATCGGGGTTGGCGATGTAGGCGCGGCCAAAGGACACCGCATCGCATCGGCCGTTATCGATGTGTTCATCGGCCTCAGCGGCGTCAAAACCATCGCTGCCGATCACCGTCCCGCTGTAGTGCGCCCGCGTCAGCGCCAATGCATCAATGCCCGAGGCGGGCGTGCGAATCGTGTGTACCCATGCGAGACCCAACGCATCGGCCATTGCCGCTAGCGCGCCGTAAGTCGCCTCGGGATCGGCATCAATATGATCGTTGTAGGGATTCCCCGGCGCGATACGAATGCCGACTCGACCCGCACCGATGAAGCCGATCATCGCCTCCAGCACTTCGCGAATAAATCGCAGCCGGCCGGCGACATCACCGCCGTAGGCGTCTGTGCGCTGATTGCTGCCGCTCGCGAGAAACTGCGCCGGTAGATAGCCCGCCGCGCAGTGCAACTCTACCGCATCAAAACCGGCGTCCATGCAGCGCCGTGTCGCCTCGGCGTACTCCTGAACCACGTCGCGGATGTCCTGCTCGGTCATCGCCTCGGGCAGGGGCATCGGTTGCATACCCGCATCCGTAAAAATATCCGCGGCCGCGGCGATGGCCGACGGAGCGAGTGTGCGGGTTCCCGGTGCTTTATTTTCGGGGTGTGCCACACGGCCGCAGTGCATCAACTGGCAGGCCATCAGACCGCCTTCAGCATGTACCGCATCGGTCACGGCACGCCAGGCTTCGACCTGCTCATCGTTGAATATCCCGGGGGTACGGCAATAACCCTTGCCGTTGGGTGAGGGGTGCACGCCCTCACTGAAGATCAAGCCTGCGCTCGCCCGCTGCCGGTAGTAGGTGACTTGCAGGGACGTCACGCGATCGTCATCAGTCGCGCGACTCCGCGTCATCGGTGCCATCAATATTCGGTTGCGCAGCTTGAGATCACCCATGTCGAGCGGCTCAAATAATCGGGGGTATTTCACAAGCACGAGCTCCAAGCGCGGTGATTCGGGGCCAACACAGTCATCAATCTCCCATCGTAATGGTCGGCGCCACCGGGGCTTCACGACCATCGAGGACAGTGAGCAATTGATCTGCCGCGGCAAGATACGCCGCCGCTTCACTCGATGCGGCCGCGGTAGCGACAACCGGACGCCCGCTGTCGGCGTGTTCGCGCATCAGGCGCGACAGCGGCAGACTGGCCAGCAACGGTACGCCATAGTCCGCGGCAAGGCGCTCACCACCATCAGTGCCAAAGACCGGATCAACATGCCCGCACTGACTGCAAACGTGAGTGGCCATGTTTTGGATCACTCCGAGCACCGGTACTTCGACTTTGGCGAACATCTCCACGCCCTTTCGCGCATCCAGTAGCGCGATGTCCTGGGGCGTAGTGACGATCACAGCGCCGGCAAGGGCCGCTTTTTGTGACAGGGTCAGCTGGATATCGCCCGTACCCGGGGGCATGTCCACCAGCAGCACATCGAGGCCACCCCACCGGGTTTGATCGAGCATTTGCATAAGGGCACCGGCGGCCATCGGGCCTCGCCAAACAGTGGGCGTGCGCTCGTTGACCAGGAAGCTCATGGACATCGTTTTGATCCCGTAAGCCTCGATCGGCAGCAACCACTTGTCACCCTCTTGGACGGGCCTAGTGCCATCAGCCACGCCGAGCATCAAACCCTGGCTTGGCCCATAGATATCGGCATCCAAAAGCCCCACAGACAGCCCGCGCGCCGCCAGAGCCACTGCAAGGTTCGCGGTGACTGTGGACTTGCCAACGCCGCCCTTGCCCGAGGCAATGGCCACAATTTTCCGGGGTTTTTCCATGGTTTTTCACCGAGTTACGTGAAAGGCAAGTATAACGCCCGAGATGCCCGGCCCGGTCAGAATTGGTGCTATTGCCATGAATGACCCACCCGTTCTCATGAAAGCCAAAACCCGATCGGTTAGAATCGCCGCCTTTCGTAACGCGGCTGACACAGCGCCTGAGACAGACCAGCGCCCCCTGACCCGGCACGTCGCTCGATAGCACCGTCCACGCCAAGTCGAACCCGTATCCATACCATCAACGCACTGTAGCGAGTACGCACACCATGTCTGACACGGCACGCCAGATCCTCGTCACCTCCGCGCTTCCCTATGCCAACGGATCACTGCACCTTGGGCACATCCTTGAGCAGGTACAGACCGACATCTGGGTACGCTTCCAGCGCTCGCGCGGACATCACTGTCGCTACGTCTGCGCGGACGATGCCCATGGCACCGCCATCATGCTGTCCGCCGAAAAACAGGGCATCACCCCGGAAGAGCAGATCGCGCGCGTGCAAGCCGAACACGAAGCGGACTCTGCGGGATTCCTGGTGCGTTTCGACCACTACCATTCAACGCATTCCGAAGAAAACCAGCGTTGGTCCAACCGTATTTTCAAAGCGCTGGAGGCAGCAGGACACATCGGTGTGCGCGAGATCGTGCAGGCTTTCGACGAAGAGAAAGGGCTGTTCCTGGCAGACCGCTTCATCAAGGGCACCTGCCCGCGTTGCAAAACCCCAGATCAGTACGGCGATAATTGCGAGGCTTGTGGTGCAACCTACACCCCCGCAGACTTGATTGATCCGGTGTCAGCACTCTCAGGCACGCCACCCGTTGAGAAAGCCTCGGACCACGTTTTCTTCCATCTCGGTCATTTCACCGAGCTTCTGAGTGAGTGGACCCAGAGCGGCCAGCTGCAACCGGCGATCGCCAACAAGCTGCGCGAGTGGATCGATGCGGGCCTGCAGGACTGGGATATCAGCCGCGATGCGCCCTACTTCGGCTTCGAAATCCCGGGGCACCCCGGTAAGTACTTCTACGTATGGCTGGATGCACCGATCGGTTACATCGCCAGCCACGAGAAATACTGCAAGGAAAGCGGAGACGACTTCGACAGCTACTGGCAGCCCGGCCACGACACCGAGCTGTATCACTTTATTGGCAAGGACATCGTCAACTTCCACGGCCTGTTCTGGCCGGCCATGCTGGATGCTTCCGGTTTGCGTAAACCCAGCGCGATCTATGCGCACGGGTTCCTGACCGTCGACGGCACCAAGATGTCCAAGAGTCGCGGCACGTTCATTATGGCGAGCACTTACCTCAATCATCTCGACCCCGAGTACTTACGCTACTACTTTGCGGCAAAACTGGGTCCTAGCGTCGACGACATCGACCTCAATCTTGAGGATTTTGTACAGCGGGTGAACTCGGATCTGGTCGGCAAGGTCGTCAACATTGCATCGCGCTGTGCCGGGTTCCTGCGCAAGCAGTTCGATAATCAGCTGGGCGCCGTTTGTGCCGAGCCCGAGCTGATACAGCAGTTCATCGACGCGGGCGATGCCATTGCGGCCCACTACGAGGCACGGGATTTCAATCGCGCCATGCGCGATATCGTTGCGCTGGCGGATCGCGCCAACCAATACATCGATGAGAAGAAGCCCTGGGTGCTGGCGAAAGAAGAAGGCCGAGAGCAGGAAGTGCAAGACGCGTGCAGTGTGGGCATCAACCTGTTCCGTGCGCTGGCGACCTACTTGAAACCGGTGCTGCCGGCGCTGGCAGAAAAGTCGGAGGCCTTCCTCAACATCAGCCTCGACTGGACCGAACTCAAGGCGCCGCTCACCGACCACAAGATCAACAAGTTCAAGCCGTTGATTCAGCGCGTGGACCCGGAAGCGGTTGCTGCGATGGTTGAGGCCAGCAAAGGCTAAGACTTGGTTCTTTGCTATGCAGGCGGCGGGCGCCTATTGATGGGCTGACTGGCGACGCTGACAGTGCGCGTGACGCAGCCAGTCAGTCAGGGCAGCCCGGCACGTAACACAGGTACCCCTGTAGCGAACCCGCGGTTGCCCTACACTTGGCACCGAGCGGGACGCACTTTTCGCCGATTTAACGGAGCAAGACATGCTGGGTGATTACGCGCTGCTGCTTGTCGGCGCCGTATTGGTCAACAACTTCGTGTTGGTACAGTTCCTTGGGCTGTGCCCGTTTATGGGCGTCTCCAACAAGCTCGAGACGGCGCTGGGCATGTCGATGGCGACGACGTTCGTCCTCACCCTCGCATCGGCCACCAGTTACCTCACCTATCAATATCTGCTGATCCCGCTGGATCTCACCTACCTGCGCACTTTGAGCTTTATCCTGGTGATCGCAGTCGTTGTGCAGTTCACCGAAATTGTTGTCCGTAAAACCAGCCCGCTGTTGCATCGTGTGCTGGGCGTCTATCTGCCGCTCATTACGACCAACTGCGCCGTGCTGGGTGTCGCGCTGCTCAACACGAATAAAGCCCACAACTTTGTCGAGTCGCTGCTGTATGGCTTAGGCGCAGCGCTCGGGTTTTCGCTGGTACTGGTGCTATTCGCCGCCATGCGCGAGCGAATCAATGTCGCGGATGTGCCCGAGCCATTCCAGGGTGCCGCAATAGGGATGATCACTGCGGGGCTGGCCTCGCTCGCCTTCATGGGCTTCTCGGGATTGGTGTGAGCCGATGTTTGCACTGATCGCTGACAACCCGCTACTCGCTGCACTGGCCACCCTGGCCCTACTCGGCTTGCTGTTTGGAGGCCTGCTCGGCTTTGCGGCTGAGCGCTTTAAAACCGAGGGCAACCCGCTCGCGGAGCAGATCAATGCGCTACTGCCGCAAACCCAGTGCGGTCAGTGCGGCTACCCCGGCTG
>JAZBOZ010000154.1:0-14677 GCA_036351405.1 Halieaceae bacterium | reverse complement strand
CGGCTGGTCGCCCACTCGTCAATGCCCGACTCGACATTCACTTTCACTGTGCTCGACTCCCCCGATATCAACGCCTTCGCGCTGCCTGGGGGCTTCATTTACATCAATCGGGGGTTGCTGGCGTATCTGGAATCGGAGGCTGAACTCGCGGGTGTGATCGCTCACGAGATTGGGCACATTACCGAGAATCATCACAGCCGTCGTCGCACCCAGCAGATCACATCGAAAGTTGCCGCGGTAGGCGCTTATATTCTGACCGGGTCGGGAGATGTGTACGACGCCGCCAGCATGTACGGCGCCGAACTGGTGTCGGGGTTTGGTCGCGATATGGAGCTGGAAGCGGATTCCGCGGGCGCTGAGTTCATGCACCGGGCAGGCTATGACGTCGATGCCATGCTGTCGGTGATCGGCGTGCTCAAAGATCAGGAGCAGTACCGCCGGGTTCAAGCCAAGGCGAGTGGCAAACCCTCAGGGACCTATCACGGACTCTACGCCAGCCATCCTCGGAATGATCTACGGCTGCAAACCGTGATACGCGCAGCCAACGCATTGCCTGTCGATGAGCAGTCCGAGGACCCGGAGCTGCCCGGCGAATTTCGCCGTCAAACGGAGGGGCTGGTGTTCGGTGCCAGCGCCAGTGCCCAGGACGAACCAAACCGTTTCTACCACAACAAACTCGATTTTACGTTTGAGCACCCGCCGGGCTGGCGCGTACAGCAAGGCAGTCGCGCGATTGTCGCCGAGAGCCCCGAGGGCGACGCGCGTATCGAGATTACATTGGCGAAGGTTGAACCAGACACCAGCGCCGAGCAGGACCTCACCAGCAACGCCAGCGGCAGCCTGAGCGCCACGGAGGCGCTGGAGCAGTATGGTCTGGTCGGTAGCACCGCTGTGGCCTCTGCTGGCGGGCTGAATAAGCGGCTCGCCGTGATAGACCACCGCTACCGCTTTCGGTTCGAGGGCAGCGCCGACGACTTTGCCACTGATGACGCGGCATTACTCGAGATTATCCGCAGCTTTCGCCCACTGGCTCCCCGCGAAAAGATCACGGGTAAGAGCCGCAACATCCACTATGTGCAGGTGCCCCGCGGCGCGACGATCAAAAGCCTGGCCACCAGCGCCCGTATTCCAGACGCCGAGAGCCAGCTGCGGCTCATCAACGGATATTGGCCCAGCGGCGAACCTCGCATCGGTGACTGGGTCAAGGTCATACGCTAACAACATACAAAATCTGCGCTCATCCCCAGTTCAGGAGTCAACACCATGACCGCTCTGTCAGATGCCCTGCCACTCGCCTGCGGTGCCACGCTGCCCAATCGTTTCATGCTCGCGCCGCTCACCAATCTGCAAAGTGGCGCTGATGGTGTTCTGGGAGACGATGAATTGCGCTGGTTGGAGATGCGCGCCGAAGGTGGGTTTGGGTTAACCATGACCTGTGCTGCTTCGGTTCAACACTCGGGCGTCGGGTTCCCGGGGCAACTGGGCGCCCACGACGACCGTCATATCGAGGGACTCACCCGGCTGGCGAGTGCGCTTAAAGCGCACGGCACCCACGCCGTGGTGCAGTTGCAACACAGTGGCATGCGCGCCAAGCCAGAGTACTGCGACAACGTTCCCCAGTGCCCATCCGATGACGAGAAAACAGGCGCCAAGGCCATGACAGCGGCGCAAGTTCAGCAATTGATCGATGACTTCATCACCGCCGCAGAACGCGCCCAAAAAGCCGGATTCGATGGCGTCGAGTTACATGGCGCCCACGGATATCTGTTGTGCGAGTTTTTGAGCCCGACGTACAACCGGCGGGACGACCAATACGGTGGCTCCCCTGAAAATCGCGCCCGAATTTTGATGGAGATCATCGAAGGGGTTCATCAACGCTGCGGGCGCAGCTTTAGCCTGGGGGTGCGCCTCTCGCCAGAACGCTTTGGGGTCGACATGAAGGAGATCCACGCGCTGGCGGGTCAGCTACTGGTTGATCCACGCATCGACTATCTCGACATGTCGCTGTGGGACATCAACATGGCCGCCAGCGATGAGGCGTTTGCCGGACAAACCTTACTGGAGGCGTTCTCGAGTTTACCGCGCGAAGGCGTGCAACTGGGGGCGGCCGGCAAGATTTACGACGCGGCCACTGCCCAAGCAGCCCTTGATGCAGGGCTGGACTTTGTGGCGATCGGTCGCGGTGCCATCCTGCACCATGACTTCCCCAAGCGCGCCATCGCCGACCCCAACTTCAAGGCCACTGCGCTACCCGTGACGCGCGCCTATCTGGCGGAAGAAGGTCTTGGCGAGGCGTTTCAGGGTTACATGGCCACTTGGGAAGGATTCGTGGCCGACTGACTCAGCCGTAACGACTGTCCGCGACGAAAGGATTACTTTGACGTTCCTGACCGAGTGTCGACGTCGGCCCGTGACCCGGTATGAAAGTGACGCCATCGCCTAGCGGGAACAGCTTGTTACGGATAGAGGCGATCAGCTGGTCGTGATCCCCCATGGGGAAGTCGGTACGGCCGATGGAGCCTGCAAAAATTACGTCGCCGACCCAGGCGACGTTCTGCTCCGGGTAGAAAAAGACCACATGCCCCGGCGTGTGGCCCGGGCAGTGAATCACCTGCAGCGTCGCGTCGCCGACCGTCACTGTATCGCCATCGGAGAGCCATCGGTCCGGCTCAAAGGCATCAGCATGGGGGAAGCCTGCCATCTGACACCACTCGGGCAAACGTTCAATCCAGAAACGATCGGCTTGTTCGGGCCCCTCAATCGGGACCTGTAACTGCTGTCGCAGCACATCTGAGGCAGCGCAGTGATCCATGTGCCCATGGGTGAGCAGTATCTTCTCAACCGTAGCGCCCATTTTCTCTACCGCGGCAAGAATGCGCTCGACGTCACCGCCCGGGTCGACAATCGCCGCCTTACCCGTCGCCTCGCACTTCACGACTGTGCAATTCTGCTGGTAGCCGGTCACAGGGACGATGGTAACGGCAACAGTCATGCGGCTGACTCCGCCTCGTGCGGCTCATCACCATCATGATCCGCATCGGGATCATTGAACATCGCCTCGTCGAGCTGCCCCTCGCGATAAGCGACAATCGTCGCTACCGTGGCGTCTCCGGTCACGTTGACCGCAGTGCGCACCATATCGAGCAGACGGTCGACACCGATAATCAGCGCCACACCCTCCATGGGCAGGCCAACCTGCTGCAATACCAGCGACAGCGTAATGAGGCCGACACCCGGCACCGCCGCGGTGCCGATAGAAGCCAAAGTCGCGGTCAGGATAACCATCAGCAGCTGCGTCACGGTGAGATCGACACCATAGACCTGGGCGATAAACACGGTGGCCACGCCCTGCATGATGGCAGTGCCATCCATGTTGATCGTTGCGCCGAGTGGAATCGAGAAACCTGCAACACTTTTACTCACGCCAAGACGCATCTCCGCTGTGCGCAGCGTGATAGGCAGCGTGGCACCCGAAGACGATGTACTGAAGGCAAAAGCCCAGACGCGGCGCATCTTGTGGCGAAGCATGGCGGGGCTGAGCCCGGTCAAAGCACGCAATAACAGCGCATAGACCACGAGCCCGTGGAACAGCAACACGCCCAGCAGGGTTAGGAAGTAAGCGGCAAGATCGACCACCGCAGAAATCCCCATGGTGGCAAATAGCTTGGTCAGCAGCGCGAACACCCCCCATGGGGCAAGCTCAATCAAGATACCGACCATCTTCATCACCACCACTTCCATATCGCGGAACCAGGCGGCGATGCGCTCACCGGCTTCCCCAGCGCGGGTCAACGCGAACCCAACGAGCAGAGCAAACACGATCACTTGCAGCATTTTGCCCTCCGCCATAGCGGAGAACGGGTTGGTCGGGAAAATGTTCACCAGCGTGTCGGTCAGCGGGGGCGCGGCTTTGGGTGTAAATGAAGCATCGCCCGGCGCATCAACACCGATGCCGGGGCCCACAAAACTGGCCACTGCCAAACCGAGCGTTACCGCAACGCCGGTGGTCAGCAGGTAGAGGAAAATCGTTTTACCCGCAATGGAACCCATGCGAGAACTGTTGCCCAGCGAGGTCATGCCGCAAATCAGCGATACCAGCACCAGCGGTACCACCAACAGCTTTAGGCTTGCGACGAAGATACGCCCGACGACGTCAAAGACCCCATTGACCAGCCCGCCGAGAATCCAGCGATGCGCCGTCGACTCAGGATCCAGTGTCGCCAGCAGCCACTCCATCGATGAGCCGAGCAGAATGCCAGTCACCATGGCCAGCAAGATTCGGTTGGTCAGGGACATCATCTCTCCTTACAGGGGGCGTCGCGCCATGCGGCGACAGCAATATCAGCACAGGCATTACACTTCGACGGGTAGGTTTTCTCACCACCAGCGCCGAGCCGCGCGCACACCGGTGCGTACTCCATAGTACAGATGCGAGGCCGATCCGACCCGCAATCATTCCATACCGTCTGCGGTGTTGTGGGCAGCACCGGTGCTTCGACTGGGTCACTCGTGGCGGCGCAACCCGCCATCAGCAGTGCGATCGCGGAGACGGCGACAACGGGTCCCGCTCGTCCCAATATGCGCAATACCCGTTGTCGATTAGGGATCAAGGAAGCGCCCTGATTGGTAATCATTAATGGCCTGCCGAATTTGTAGTTCTGTATTCATCACGAAGGGACCATAGGCCGCAACGGGCTCACGCAGCGGGCGTCCGGTAATGACCAGCATCTGCGCGCCCTCCGCTCCCGCAGTGATGGTCCAGTGCTCGCCATCTTCAGCAACCACCATGTTCCCCGACGCGATCGATCGTCCCTGTTCGACGATAGCGCCCTCGTAGATATAGGCGAGGGCCGTGTCAGTCGCCGACACCGGGACGCTGAGCGCCATGCCCGCCTCGAGATTAACATCGAGCATCGACGCCTGCGGCACCAGCTCATGAAGCGCACCGGTAACTGACTCACCGTCGAGCTCCCAGTCCCCTGCAATTGCCACGGCACTGAAGCGATCATTGGATAGCACGGGCAGTGCTTCCCGACGAATATCGCGGTACCTGGGCGGATCCATCTTCTCGCGGGCCGGCAAGTTGAACCACAGCTGGAAGCCATGCATGCCCTGAGTCTCTTGGGTCGGCATTTCTGAATGAATCACGCCGCGACCCGCCGACATCCATTGCACGCCACCATCAACGATTTCGCCGCGATTACCCAGACTATCCTCGTGAGTGATGCCCCCGTGTTTCATGTAGGTCAGGGTTTGCATGCCGCGGTGGGGATGAGGAGGGAATCCCGCGGCAAAATCCTCTCTGTAAGGGGACTTCAGCTCGTCAATCATCAATACGGGATCGACCCGGGTGTTACCAGCCAGTCCCAGTCGCTGAATCGCCACACCAGCGCCATCGCTGGTGGGCTGACTGGGCGTTACAACAGTGATACGTCGGTTAGTCATATTAAGCTCCGCCTCAGGATTGCATGAGACGATCCCGCTCATCGAGCAGTGCGATTTGTCGCTCCGATATTGTGGCCCGTGATACTACGGGCGAAAGGCCTCGCATAGCGGCCTGCAACCGCTCAAGACACTTGGGTGTCGCTGACGGCAGTGCAGCGGCGATGCCTTCCATATCTTCCATTTTGGCCCAGCAGTTGAGCACCACATCATTGCCGGCAGCGATCGCCTCAACCGCCAGTTCAGGCACGCTCCCCTTGAGCGCTTTCATGTCGAGATCGTCAGTCATCAAAAGACCATCGAAGCCGATACGACTGCGAATGACTTCATGGATCACAGAGCGGGAGAGCGTTGCGCAGTTGTCAGAATCCCACGCTGTGTACTTTACGTGGGCGGTCATTGCCATTGGCGCGTCGGCGAGTTGCATGAAAGGCAACAGATCGCGATCAAGCTGGCGATCCATTGTGTGCACCACAGGCAATGCCTCGTGGCTGTCGAGGCTGGCGCGGCCATGCCCTGGTATGTGCTTGATCACGCCAGCAACGCCGCCCAGCCGCAGCCCGTTGAGACAAGCCCTACCCAACCGCGCTACCTGCATCCCCTCGGCACCAAAGGCACGGTCACCAATGACTTGATGGGTAATATCCGTCAGTACATCGAGCACCGGGGCTGTATTGACGCTGATGCCAACCTCAAACAGGTCGAGCGCCAACGCTTCGAAGTTGATCTCTACCAGTCGAACCGTGCGAGCGGGGTCTTCATGAAAGCCCTTTGCCAGATCCGAGGCCGCGGGATAAATCAGCCAATCAGGCGGACCCAGACGTGCCACACGCCCTCCCTCCTGATCGACGAGAATCGGCAAGTCGTCACGCCCTGTCAGCGATCGCAGCTCGTCAGTCAGTGCTCTAAGCTGTGCGCGATCCGCGACATTACGCGCAAAGAGAATAAAACCGAGTGGATCAGCACTGCGGAAGAAGGATCGCTCAGCATCAGTGAGCGCAAGACCGGTTAGACCAAAAATCGCAGGTAACATAAGCCCTTTCTGTCAGCTCCCGCCGTTACTCGTGCAGCCCGGTAGACAGTAAAGCCCGGGCGCGATCCGTTCCCAATAACGCTACCACGGCTTCGCCAAGATCATCGCAGACCTGAACGTAACCCATATCTTCAGGATCGATGTAACCGTACCCACCCTGAAAATCCATCATCCATTCCAGTAAGTCGCTCCAGAACCAGGACCCCATCAAAATAATAGGCCGACGCTCTGTACGGTCAGTGTTGTAGAGAACCAATAGCTCGAACAGTTCATCAGCGGTGCCAAAGCCACCGGGAAAGACCACAAACCCGAAGGAATAGCGAAGCAGAAAATATTTACGGGTCAAGAAATAGCGGAAGTTGATTGAGCGCGTGGTATAGGGATTGGGTATCTGCTCGGCCGGCAGTTGAATATTGAGCCCTGCTGATTCACCACCCGCCTCGAAGGCCCCGCGGTTGGCAGCCGCCATCACACCGGGGCCGCCTCCGGTAATCACCGGCGTACCTGCTCCCGCCAGGATTGCACCCAAAGCCGCCGCCGTGCGGCACTCCCAGCTGTCGGGTTCGGAGCGCGCACTGCCAAACACCGTAACCGCCGGTTCGAGGTCATCCATCGCCTCGGCAGCCGCGTGGAGCTCCGCCTGAATTCTCGCGAAGGTCGCAGCATCTTTGGGGACGAACAGCTCGTCAATCGACACAGCTAGCGAGCTCCCGCTGCCGTTCAGGCTGCATCATCAGCGACGAACAGGTGGTATTTCTTTTTGCCCAAACGGACAACATAGAAGCGGTTGTGTAGCGCCAATTCGGGCGCGAACGCAGCGCCAGGTTGCGCGTTGCTGTCGGCCCCCAAAGCCTGGCCGTTCACCACCACCGCGCCGCGCCCCAGCGCATCCTTGACCTGCTTCCCCGAACTCACCATCCCCACGTCACTCAGCAACTGGGTCAATGTGGGTGGCATGGCATTTCGATCAAGCGCGGCGCTTGGCAAACCGTCCAGTCGCAATTGCTCGAGGTCAGCCGCAGACAGCTGCTGGATGTCGCCACTGAACAGCGACTCGGTGATCCGCTGCGCGGCCAGCAAGCCCTCCTCACCATGAACCAATCGGGTGACTTCACGGGCGAGAATGCCCTGCGCTTCTGGACGTCCCTCACGGGCCTGATCGGCGGCCTCGATGTCAGCAATTTCTGCCACTGACAGGAAGGTGAAATAGCGGAGGAATCGGTAAACATCGGCATCTGCAGTGTTAAGCCAGAATTGATAGAACGCGTACGGTGACGTGCGGCGCGAATCCAACCAGATCGTGCCGCTCTCGGTCTTGCCGAACTTGGTACCGTCAGCCTTGGTGACCAAGGGCAGCGTCATCCCGTGGACATGCCCACCATAGAGCCGCCGGGTAAGGTCAATGCCCCCTGTGATATTGCCCCACTGATCGGAACCGCCGATTTGCAGCCCGCAACCATAGCGATGGTAGAGCTCAGCGAAGTCGTAGGACTGCAGGATCATGTAGGTAAATTCAGTGAAACTGATGCCAGCGCCTTCACGCTCGATGCGCTGCTTCACGGACTCCTTGGCAACCATCGCATTGACGGAGAAGTGTTTGCCAATATCGCGAAGGAAAGTCAGGACATCCATGCCCTGAGTCCAATCCAGATTGTTGACCACCCGGGCCGGGCTTTCACCGTCGAAGTCGATGAACTGGCTCACCTGCTGTCGAATCTTGTCAGTCCAGCCCGCGACCACATCTGGTGTGTTGAGCTGCCGCTCTGCGGCTTTGAAGCTCGGATCGCCGATGAGACCCGTCGCACCGCCGACGACAGCGATGGGTTTGTGTCCGGCTTGCTGAAACCGACGCAGCGTCAGCAACGGCACCAGCGAGCCAATATGCAAACTGTCGGCGGTGGGGTCAAAACCGCAGTACAGCGTGCGCGGCTCAGCATCGAGCCAATCGCCGAGGCCGTTCTCCCCGGTCATTTGAAATACCAACCCACGAGCCTCGAGATCTGCGATTAACGCTTTAGACATGGAACAAACACGGCTGTTATTTGAAGGGACGCGGATTATCCCACAATTCAGGCGTTGATCCTGCATTAGCACGCCACCCGGAGCACGCCCGGGAGCGACCACAGGCCCGGGAACGCGCTACTTCAGGACGCGCAACAAGTGGCGTATAGTTGATAGCTATCAAGCAGTTACCGGCTGATTATGACAAAGTCTCCTTTTACAGTTCGCCCGCCTCGTGGCGCCACGCCGCGACAACAGCCTACGCGCATCCCGCACCTCCGCTGGGTCGCGCTGGGGCTGATCGGCGTTACGACGCTGGCTTTTGGACTGTCCGGTGACAAACGAGAGCCGACAATCGATGCCTCAGTGGCAGAAACCCTGCCCGTCGCAGAAACAGTCGCAGAAACAATGGCCACCGAGCTCGAGACGGCACTCGTCGAGTCCTCGGCTGACGCGCCCTCTCCTGAAGCCATTGCGCCGGCGCCGGAGCCAGTACCGGCCTGGCACGAAGAAGTCGTCCGCTCGGGCGATAACCTGTCGCTGATCTTCAACCGCGCGGGCTTCAGTGACCGTGATGTTTACGAGGTCACTCAGGCCGACGGCGGGCGTGCACTCCGTAAAATTTTCCCCGGCGAGAAGATTGCCTTCCTCACCGACGACAGCGGTGCACTGAGCGCCGTACGGCACACCGAATCCCCACTCAAAGCCACGACCTTCATGCGAGGCGAAGCAGGCTTTGCCACCGAAATCCTCGAGCGAGCGCCGGATGTTCGCGTGCGCGAGGCATCGATGACGATCGATTCATCACTGTTCATGGCGGGTCAAGACGCCGGCCTGTCAGGGGCTGTGATTATGGAATTGGCGAGCATCTTTGGCGGCGTGATCGACTTCGTGCTCGACCCTCGGGCTGGCGATGCCATCCACGTGGTTTACGAACAGCTGTTCGTCGACGGCGAGAAGCTCAAGGATGGCAATATTGTCGCGGCGTCCTTTACCAATCAGGGCAAAACCTTTCAGGCCTATCGCTACACCGACAGCCAGGGCGATACCAGTTATTACAATGAACTCGGGGTCAGCATGCGCAAGGCCTTCCTGAAGGCACCGCTTGATTTCACCCGGGTAAGTTCAAACTTTAACCCCAACCGCCTGCACCCGATTTACAAGACCAAACGCCCCCATCGGGGTACCGATTATGCAGCGCCACGGGGCACGCCTGTTTACGCCGCAGGAGATGGCCGAGTGATCGAGGCGGGTTACACCCGCGCTAACGGCAACTACGTGTTCATCCAGCACGGAGAAGGGTTCCGCACCCATTATTTACACCTCAACAAGCGACGCACCAGCAAAGGTGCCCGCGTGAAGCAAGGCGAAGTGATAGGCACCGTAGGCTCCACAGGCGCGGCCACGGGCCCGCATCTGCACTATGAATTCTTGGTCAACGGTGTGCATCGCAATCCACGCACGGTTCACAAGCTACTGCCCAAGGCGAAGTCGCTGCCGAAAACTGAGATTGCCCAGTTCCGCCGCGCCATCCGTGAGCCGCTGCAACAGCTGGCCGCGCTGCGCGGAGACACACGGCTGGCTATGGCGGAGTGACCAGCAAGCGCTATTACGTTGGCCTGATGTCGGGCACCAGCGCCGATAGCATCGATGCGGTCGTCGCACACATTGAAGGCGATAGCATCGACCTGGTTGCCACCCTTGGCACTCCCTTCGACAACGAGCTGCGCAGCGAGATTTTTGCGCTGACCCGCAGCGGCGACCGCGAATTGGCAAGAATGGGGCTACTCGACGGGCAGCTGGGGGAGCTATTTGCGCAAGCAGCCCTCAACGTCATTCGCAAAGCGGGGCTGTCGCCCTCACAGATTGCGGCCATCGGCAGCCATGGTCAGACGTTGCGACACGCACCGAATGCCGCTTACCCGTACACCCTGCAAATTGGTGACCCCAGCCGCATTGCGGAAAGAACCGGCATCACCACAGTGGCCGACTTCCGGCGGCGAGACATGGCGGCAGGCGGTCAGGGAGCGCCGCTGGTACCTGCGTTTCATGCCGCTGCGTTCGCCAAACCGCACACCAGTACGGCCGTGGTGAATATCGGTGGTATTGCCAACGTCTCATTGATCGATGCGGCCGGCCAGGTCAGTGGTTTCGACACCGGACCCGGCAACACGCTGATGGATCACTGGATTGGCATGTGCTGGGGTGACCGTTTCGATAGGGACGGCGCCTGGGCGGCCACCGGACAAGTCGACGAAGCACTGCTCGCCCAAATGCTCGCCGATCCCTATTTTGCCAAGCCCGCCCCCAAGAGCACCGGCGTTGATTATTTCAATGCCCAGTGGTTGGACCAGTTCATTCACGAGAAACGCCAGCCAGAGCAATTCATCCAGCGCACATTACTCGAACTCACGGCGCGCACCATTGCCGACGCACTCGTAGATCAACAGCCCGAAACCATAGCGATTTGCGGCGGCGGCGCGAGTAATGTGGCGCTGATGCAGCGTCTTGGGACGCTACTGAAGCCGTCACATGTGACAACCACGGAAGCGCTGGGCATACACCCCGACTGGGTTGAAGCCACGGCATTCGCGTGGCTGGCAAAACGTACGCTTGCGTCGCAGCCGGGCAATGAACCCCGCGTTACGGGTGCCAAAGGTTATCGCGTGCTGGGGGCGGTGTATCCCGCGGGCTAGCCGCAAGCTCACAGCAAAACTTGACTCAACCAGCGCCGTTGGCAATCAGCGAGAGGCGACAGCTTTATTGGTTCAGATAGAAAAAGACGCGCCACAACCGCATGTCGTGGTGGCATTAGGGTTGTGGATGATGAAACGTGACCCCTCAAGACCCTCGGTGTAATCCACTTCAGAGCCCATCAGATACTGATAACTCATGGCGTCCACCAGTGCAGTTGCACCGTCCTTTTCGATCACCATGTCGTCTTCAGCCACCGCCTCGTCGAAAGTAAAGCCGTACTGGAAGCCCGAACAGCCGCCACCGGTAATGTAGACCCTGAGCTTAAGCTGCGGATTTTCTTCATCCGACACCAGCTCCCGGACCTTGCGGACTGCGCTATCGGTCAGGCGGATTTCACTGGGATCATAGGCTGCGACGACGGTCATGCCACTCTCTTCTCTGTTTGCTCTGTTCTGCGTGTTGCGATCACTGGATACCAAGCTTGGACCGCTGAAGACGTCAGAAGTTTACCCGATTTCGTGGTCGTCGATCGGCCTCAGCCCATAAAATTTACCGCAAAATCAAAGGGTTCACCCGTCACCCTGACTGGCACGCTCCTCTCTACGGACTGCAAGATCGTCAGCAACGGGGGACACGTGGCGCAACCCCCCGTTGACCTTACAACCGACGGTCATTTCGATCAGGTTGTAGAACACATCACCATCAATCGTTGCGCGATCCGCGAGCTCCAAACGCTCGGTGGAGTGGATATCACCGGCCACCTCGCCATTGATCACCGCAGAAGGCACCCGGATCTCACCCTCTACTCGGCCACCCTCTACCACCCGCAGCATCGCCGCGCTGTCGGGATCAGCGATGACCGAACCCACCACCTTACCTTCAATATCAAGATTTCCCTGAAACCGTATATCTCCATGAATCACCGTTTCAGACGAAATCAGGGTGGTGGCACCTTTGACGGTGCTCACGGGCTTATCCTTGCGTCCTCGCATTGCTTCACTCCTCGGGGTCGGTCGGCGCCATTGAGGCACTCCTGTCGCCGGATGGCCAATCAAATCGGCGTTTCACGGTTGCCTCAGTGGGCTGCTTGAGCGTCGCCTCGAGCTCAATCGCCTCGGGCTGGAACCCGTCAGGCAACACGAGCACGCCATCAAACTTTTGAAAATACCGGAAACCCAAACTCAGCGCATTATCATCCAGATCTTCTGTGAGGGCCGACAGAGGATGGACCGCCGGGACGTCTCCCTGAACACCCACAACCGATACGGTGAGCGTCCCCTTGCGCACGATGTCATTGCGCCCACCTTGCTGCACCACCAGCTGGTACCGCCAACGCCCAGGCTCTGACAAGCGCACCAGGGTAGGCTCTCGTAGCAGTAATTCCGCATTCAATGCCTCGGGCGCCATCACACCGCGATAGAAAGCCAACTCCCGCTGCAATTCATCCAACCTGGCATTGGCATCAGCGAGATCGCTGCGCAGTGCCGCGATCGTCTCTCGATCGATCTGCAAACGCGTCTCCAGCTGAGTGACTTGTGCCCGCAATGGTTCTGCAGCATCGGTCAAAGGCACGGCAAGCTCTGGAGACCAATGTCTTCCCAACAGGAACCCGGCGACGGGCAAGGCAATCCACATAGCCGATAGCAGCAGCAGACGACGCCGCTCTCGAATGGGATCGACCTGTCGGATACGGGTTTTGAGTTGGGAGGCGCGCATCGATCAGGGCATCAGCGCAACAACATCGAGACCGGTGACCTCGGGCAGGTCAAACATTAAGTTCATCACCTGGATAGCCTGGCCCGAAGCCCCTTTCACCAAGTTGTCGATCGCTACAGTCACCACGACCACATCGCGACCCTGGGGACGGGTCACCGCGATGCGACAAACGTTAGCACCACGTACACTGGCGGTTCGCGGTGTTTCACCGGCAGGCAGCACATCCACAAAAGGCTCCTGCGCATAATGGTTTTCAAAAACCGCCTGTAAATCTATGTCGTGATCAGACACCGTCGCGAACAGCGTGGAGTGAATCCCTCGGGACATCGGCACCAGGTGTGGTACGAAAGTGAGCTGCACCGCCTCACCCGCCATCGCTGAGAGACCCTGCTCAATCTCTGGCAGGTGGCGATGCCCGGCGACCCCATAAGCCTTGAAGCTTTCGCCAGCTTCGGTGAGTAAGTTGTCTATCTTGCCCTGGCGCCCTGCGCCGCTCACACCCGACGCACTGGACGCGATAAGTTGTGAGGGGTCGCAAAGTCCTCGATGCAGCAATGGCCAGAATCCAAGCTGTACCGAAGTGGGATAACACCCCGCGCAGGCGACCAGCTGCGCCTTGCGGATCGCTTCGCGGTTCATTTCAGGTAATCCGTAAACCGCCTCGGCACACAACTCAGGCGCCGCATGGCGCTCCCCATACCACTGCTCCCAGAGCGCAACATCCCGCAGCCGGAAATCGGCCGAAAGATCAATCACACGCTGCCCGCTAGCCAATAACTCGGGCACGCTGCGCATCGCCACATTGTGAGGCGTCGCGAAAAAAACCACGTCACAGGCACTGAGATCCGCACGAGCGGGATCTTCAAACACCAGATCCGTCACACCGCGCAGGCTCGGATAAAGCTTGGCTATCGGCGTCCCCGCCTCGCCTCGTGAGGTAATCACGGACAGCTGCGCACCCGGATGACGCGACAGTAAACGCACCAACTCGACGCCGGTGTAGCCCGTACCACCCACAATACCGATATTGATCATGCCAAGGAGTTCTTCTGTTAATGTTGCGGCAGCAACTGTCGCACGACACATCCATCAACGCTACGGAATCTGACCATGCTCTGGATCCAGGCCCTGCACGTCATCTTTGTAGTCTGCTGGTTTGCCGGTCTGTTCTACCTGCCACGCATTTTCGTCTACTACGCGCAGGCTGACGATGCCGCCACCAAAGCCACGCTCGCCACGATGGCGCGCAAGCTCTACAAATTTGTGACGCCATTTATGGTGCTCACCGTAGTCTTCGGCCTCTGGCGGCTCAGTTATCAGTGGGATTACTACCTGGCAGCCGGCTGGATGCATGCCAAGTTGAGCGGCGTGGCGTTTCTACTTGCATACCACGTCCAATGCGGCATCTATATGGGCCGAATCAATCGGGGTGAAGACAACAAAACCCACGTTTTCTACCGATTTTTCAACGAAGTTCCGGTGCTGTTTCTCTTCGCCATCGTCCTGCTGGTGTACGTGCGCCCGTTCTAGAGCACCGACAGGATCGGTCAGTGCCCACGACCAGCAACCACCAGAATCCGCCTGATTCGAGCGGCAACTCGGCAACGCCCGAGGACTGTACGCAAGTAACACTGCATTGACGCCGAGGATTGGCGATAATGCACCGCGAACTCAACCAAGAAGTGCATCATGTCCCGATCTGAAGAATTGTTCGAAAGCGCCCAGAAACATATTCCCGGAGGCGTCAACTCGCCGGTCCGCGCCTTCCGGGCCGTGGGCGGTACGCCT
>JAZBOZ010000153.1:0-2720 GCA_036351405.1 Halieaceae bacterium | reverse complement strand
GGAGCGGATGCATCTTGTCGCCGGAGGCTCGGTGGCTTGTTTACTGCTATGGCTGCTCAACATCCATCTGATCGATGGCATGGTGCTGCACCTGATTGGCATCACCACACTCACTTTAGCGATTGGTTGGTGCTTTACTGTCTTGGGCGGTACCGCAGCACTGGTGGGCTTTTTTATTCTGCAGCCCGTAGAGTGGCCGGTATTCCCCGTTTCCGCACTGATGACCGTAGTGCTACCGGCCACGCTGTCGTGGGGTTTTTCGCGGGCCCTGTATCGGCCTATTCTGCGGCACCCGTTTGTTTACATACTCGGTTCGGGGTTTCTGGGTGGCGGGTTGGTAGTGCTGGCTTTAGCACTGCTCGCTTACGGACTGTTCGACCTTCAGGGCCTTGATGACTGGACGCGCTCCGCACGCGAGTTTTGGCCCATGCTGCCGCTGCTGATGTTTTCTGAGGGGTTTATCAACGGGATGTGTGTGGCGGCACTGGCGATCTTCTATCCCAATGCGATGAAGACGTTTGACGATGATTTCTATTTGGGGAGCTAACAACAGCAATCGCCCAGCACATGCAAGCAGCCCCTATTAGCCAACCACATAAGCACTATGACCACTAAAGATGAACAGTGGCCAGCAGAGATGTTTGTGCGCACACCCGGGATTCATGAATACTGACCATAACGAAGCCAAGGACTGGTTTCGTGCAGCCAAGAAATCGCATCAACAAGGAGTAGTTGAAGATGAAGCTGAATACACTGATCTCAGGATTGACCATTGCCACCGCTGCCGCTGTGGTAGCCGTTCCAAGCCACGCCAAAGTCACCTATGACGGCAACCCGGACGCTATTGCAGTCTGCCGCGCCATCGTCGATGACAACAGCACCGACCTTAAGCAGGCAATTCGCCGTGCAGCACCGCGGCATCAAAAAACCCACTCGATGAACGCACTGGCGGATAGCTTTGAATGCAATGGCCAAAGTCTCCACGACTTTGCTGTTGAGGTGGGCGCTTACGATGCACTCGACGTGATCTCAACGGATGTCGACGATCGTGTTGCGGTACGTTGAACCTGCGCTGCCCACTGATGTGGGTTGGGTATAGCGCTTTTGATTGGGGCCCTTCGGGGCCCTTTTTTGTGGTGGAACTCCTGCAGCGCATTAGCGCTCGCCGAACCCCCGCCGGTAATTTGATCGACTGCCTTCTAGGAAATATGGAGTCAATGCAGCTACTTTTAGTATCGCGCCGTAAGTCGCAATCCACCGCGGGATTCACACTAGCGGGACACGCCACAAGTACGTCCGTGTAGGCTCTGCGGCGGCCATCCAGGCCGCCGAAGGTCCCGCCAGTATAAATCCCCCGGAGGATTGCTGATCCCGTGGAACCGAATAGATACCGATTATGCAGCGCTGCTCAATTAAAGAGCTCGATCACACTCCAACGTGCTAAACAAACCCCAGCAGCGTACCCGCAATCTTACGAAGCTGAATCTCATCCGAACCCTCGGTAATCCGATACCGACGATGATGCCGATAGTGGTGCTCGAACTGCTTGTGCCGTGAGTAGCCCATACCGCCATGGATTTGGATCGCGGCGTCCGCGGCCTCACAGGCGAGCTTGTTGGCACGGTAGTTACACATCGCGACCTTGTCCGAGAGCTTTTTAGCAACATCGCGCTTGTTCATTGTGTCCATGGCGCGAGCGACTTCAAAGGTCAGTGATTTCACCAGCTCGTAATCGGTGTGTAGTTCCGCAAGCCGGAACTGAATGGATTGATTCACCGCGAGCGGCTGACCGAAGGTGGTGCGATCGAGGGCGTGGCGCACCGACTCACTGATGCAATAACGTGCCGTCCCAAGGCTGGAAGCCGCCTGACGGATGCGGTTTTCGTGAACGAAGTGTTGGGCGATGGCGAGGCCAGCATCGACCTCACCGATCACCGCGCTGTCGGGCACCCAGACATCTCTGAAGGCAACTCGCGGGTGGTCTGTGGGCATGTTGAAGGTCCAGAGCCACTCTTTGATCGAATACCCAGGGGCATCGACCGGCACCAGAAACGCGGTGATATCGCGAGCACTGCCCTGCTTACCCGCAGTGCGCGCGAACACCAGAATATGCGATGCGACGTCGGCGCCGGTGGTCCACATCTTGTCGCCGTAGATGCTCCACCCATCAACACCGTGGCGCGTCTCGGGGCTCGCCGTCGCCTCCAGCCAGGTGGCATCCGACCCATGGTCAGGCTCCGTGAGCCCGAAGGCGATGTTGATCTCACCCGAGATACTGCCGGGGATTAATGTGTCGCGTTGTTCGGGTGTACCAAAATCCCGGACGATCAACGTGGTCGGGTAATTACCAACAATCGAGTGTTCGTTCTGCAGGTCACAATGCAAGCCAATGCCCTTCGCAGCCAGATGCTCTCGCACCACCGCCATCGCGTAGTTACTCGCGTCACCGCCGCCGTACTCCGCAGGCAGGGCAAACGCGAGAAAACCGGCCTCTCGAGCGAGATCACGAGCCTGCGCCAACAGCGCCATCCAGTCCTCTCTGGGCCGGCCGTCGTTGTCCCAATCGGTCCGCGCATGCTCGCGGCGATGGTCAAAGAAGCGGATGTTGTCGTTTGCGGCTTCGAGAGGCTTGAGCTTGGCTGCGATGAAGGCATCGAGCTCAACGAGCATCTTGTTGATTTCTGTATCCGAGGTCATTGGTGCTTCACTCTGTTTTTTCC
>JAZBOZ010000152.1:0-3775 GCA_036351405.1 Halieaceae bacterium | reverse complement strand
TTGGGGCTGACGACCCAGTCGCTGCTTTAACGGAAAGTCGCTACGCAGCTCTTTGAATCCAGCTAGGGCTCTCAGCGACCCTCCGCAAATCGAGCAACTATCGGCGACGCAGTGCCAATGCGACGCCGGTAGTTGATTTTTGATGCAGCCACAGCGCGGCGAAGGCGGCGGCGTCCAGCGTCACGTCACCCCAGGTGGGATCAGCCAGACGCACAGCAACACCACGCTCTGTCCGATCTCTGACAATAATCTCGACCACGGTTGAGAAGTGCCCGCCAGCAGCCGTTTCCAACCTGACGATGAAAGGCGGCTGCATTGTCACCAACCCCGCCATGTCCAACCGCAGTCCGACGCCATCAAACCCTTGGGTACGCGCGATGGCCAGCAGCTCGGCCATGGAATAGCCCGCGACTTTTGCTGTCGCAGAGGACACGCCAATAGATTCCCCCACGCCTAAGAGTTGCGCTTCACTACCCTGCCAAGATCCCAGTCGAATCAAGGTGTTGGCGAGTGCCGCCAAACCGCAGCTGAAGTCGGTTTGCTGTAACTCTACCGCAGGCTCCGTCGCAGACCAGGGTTGCGCGTTTGATGGCGACACCAAGCCGATGGCGAATACCGCCAACAATGCGCTGTAGGTACCCCAGACCCGAAGCGCACCGCAGAAGCCAGCGGCGCACTGGGCTGTTGCTAAGCGCCTAGCTGATCTCCGCCCGCGCGAGACGCCATGAGTACCACGCCACCAGCGGCGATGCGGCAAAGTAAACGGCGAGTACGCTGGGAAGTGTGTAAGCTCCATTGATCAAGAATGCGGGGGGCAGCACCAGCAGTGCCCAGAGCAACATGCCCTGCCCGATCAGCTCCAAACTGCGCTTGCCCCGTGTCTGCTCGCGCTCATTGCTGGCGAGCTTTTCCTGCAAGGCCGTACGTGGATCCATCGATACCCTCCCCCTTCAGTGCTTCAGTTAGTGCCGGCCGTGTCGCCGGTGAGATTCCGGTTCACGACCGCGTCTTGTGGTGCGTAGTTGGTCACATAAGTGCCCCAGAAAAGACCGATTAAGGCCAGATCCAGCCCAGCAACGCCCATGATCCATGGCAGCATAATGAATTTACCCTGTAAATTCTGCATTTCCAATTCATCAAGAATCTGTGCGCCGGGCGGCAGAACATCGGTGGTCAAACCGCTGTGAAGGTTGATATTAGGGGCTGCCATCGCACCCGTAGAGAGGGTTGATAACAGGGTTGTGGTGGCCAGCAGGCCGCAGATGCTTCGTTTCATCGTGAACTCCTTTTCTTTGAGACCCAGCTCGTCCCTGAGCTGGCCGTTGTGGCGGCTCTATAGAGCAAGCCTGCCACACAAATAGTTTGGCAAACCCGGTCGGTCGGGTGGAGTACAGAGTCGGTCAGTAATCGGCGCCACAAGTCAAAATACGTCTCACCCGTCCAGTGACCGCAAAAGGGCCTTCATCCACGTAGCGCTTACAATGGGAAAGCCAGTGGCAGAAACACCGCGACGGATGCCGAGTACGCCAACGATACTGGGGTACCGAAACGAATGTAATCCAGCCGGCGATAGCCACCCAAGTTCTGCACCATCAGATTGGTGGTGTATCCGAAGGGCGTAACAAACGACGCGCTGGCACCAAAGGCAACCGCCATCACGAAAGGCATTGGATCCGAGCCGCTGACCAGTGCCAATGAGTAGGCGAGCGGGAAAACCAACGCCGCCGCCGCATTGTTCGTCATCAACTCGGTCATAAGCAGCGTCAGGAAATACACGGCGGCCACCGCAAGCCACGGTGAGGTATCGGCCAAAAGTGGCGTCAGTCCTTCAACCAGTGCATCGACGGCGCCGGTATCGGTCATGCCCTGTGACACCGTCAGTGCCGAGGAGATAATCAGCCACATTTCAAAGGGGAATCGGCGTCGCAATTCGTTGGGCTTGCAGACTTTGAGCAACAGCATCGACAGCAAAAGGAACGCCAGGCCTTTCAGGAGTGACAGCACGCCCATCGCCGACAAAACAATTACAGCCACCAGCACCGAGGTGATAAACACGCTGACACCGAGCGGCAACCGCGAGGCACCGATGCTGCTATCGATCACCAAAAAATTCTTACGCAAATTACTGCGGCTGTGAAAATCAGGACCGACAGCGAGCATAAGCGAGTCACCCGGCTGTAACTCGATCACTCCCAACTTGCCCGACAACTGTTCCCCATCGCGACGCAGCCCAACCACAGCCGCATCAAAGCGCGACCGGAATCCGCTGTCCTTGATCGTTTGACCGGCCACCGACGCGTTTGGCATCACCACTACCTCGGTCAGGTTGGCGGTGAGCAGACCCTCCGCAGAGGCAAACGTCTTCAACCCATGAAACCGCTCAAGCAATCCCACTTTGCTGACATCACCGGAAAAAATGAGCTTATCGCCCGCCTCGATATGTTGGGTGGGTGAGACCGCCGTGAGTAATTGGTCTTCGCGGGCAATCTCGACCAGAAATATATCGCCCAGATCACGCAGCCCATTTTCCTGAATTGAACGACCGATCAGCTTGGAGTGCGGCAACACCTCCGCTTCGATCAGATAGTCCTCGAGTTGTAACTCGTCACGGCCATGATCCGGTAGCCAACGGGAGAACAGCAGCATGGTTCCAACACCGGTCACCACAGCGGCGGCACCCACTGGCAGAAAGGTGAAAAACCCAAGCCCCGAGCCGGTGACATCCTGATAGAAACTGCTCACGATCAAATTGGTCGACGTGCCGATCAACGTGAGCGTGCCACCCAAAATCGCCGCATAAGAAAGCGGCAGTAACAGATGGCTAGCCGGATGCAGGCGATTCTTGCGCAGGACACCCGCCAGCGTCGCCACGACAGCGGTGTTGTTCAGGAGGGCGGAAAACGCCACGGTAATCGCTGATAAGCGAAGCAATGTGCGGCGCAATGACGGTCGCACCAGTTGAGCAGATAACACGGCTAGCCAGGGCAGGCGCTCCAGACCGACCGACACCAACATGAGCAGAATGAGTGTCACCAACCCTTGGTTGCCCGCTTTTTCCAGCACCACATCGGCGTCGATAAGCCCGGCAAAGTAAGTGACCAACATTGCGCCCGAGAACGCCCAGGTCGGTGCGACGCGGGTGAAGATCAGTGTGCCCAGCAGTCCGGCAACGATCAGCCCCATCATCAACTCATCCAGCAATGTTCTCTCCCCGATCGGGTGGATTTAGAGGCCGCAGAATACGCGTTCGTGCGCATCGCGAGAAGACGGCTGGTACTGTTGCCAGTAGCCGATTAATCTTGGGCAAGGCTCGCCGGTCGCGGCGGCCCCCCTTCACCCAGCAGGAGAACATGAATGATCGGTTACGTAACCCTCGGCGTGTCCAATATGGATCAGGCCAAGGCCTATTATGGTGAACTACTCGCGGAAATCGGCGCCAAGCCGCTGATGGACATGGAGCGCATTGCGTTCTTTGGCAAAGACATGAATCAACCGATGCTGGCGGTGTGCATCCCCTATGACCAGTCAGGCAACCACCCGGGTAACGGCAACATGGTCGCAATCAATCCGGGCAGCAAAGAAGATTGCGACAAGCTGTACAAGAAGGCGATTGAGCTGGGCGGCAGCTGCGACGGTGAGCCGGGACAGCGCATCCCCGACATGTTCTATGGCGCTTATGTCCGCGACCCCGACGGCAACAAGCTCTGCTTCTTCCACTTTGGTTGATTGTTGATCAACCGACTGGGGCTGGCAATTCAGCAGCCCCAGCCTTTCA
>JAZBOZ010000151.1:0-2244 GCA_036351405.1 Halieaceae bacterium | reverse complement strand
CTGGGGCTGAGCACTCAGGTGGGTGATTTATCAGCTTTCTTTCTTACACTGGGCGGTTCGATCGTGGTGGCTTTGGTCTCCGGGCAGCAACGGTGGTACTACCCGGCTATCGCGCTGTTATTAGTGGCTGCGCTCGGCAGAACCATCGCCTGGTTATTCCATGATGCGGTACTGACGCCTTTTATCGGTCTAGAGCTGGCGGTGGCTGCGCTCCTTTGGTGGGCTTCCCGTCGGAATACAGGGAGCGTCTCGCAGTGATCAATCTCATCAAAGAAGGCGCGATCAGTCGGCTGCTGATCAATAGGCCAGCGTCCCGTAATGCGATGAACCGCGAGTTGATGAGCGACTTGCGCGATGCTGCCCGAGCTGTCAGTGACGATACCTCAACCCGTGTTGTGGTTATCGAGGCTGCTGGAAGCGACTTCTCGGTGGGGGCTGACATTGCTGAGCTACAGCGCATGTTGTTGGCTGAGCAGCCGAGTCTACTGGCGCAACGGCGAGAGGTGGCCTTAGGTGCAGATCTCGTGCGCGCCATTCGCGAGATCGAGCAACCCACAATTTGTGCGATTCAGGGTGTGGCGACAGGAGCCGGGGCCTGCATCGCCACAGCGAGCGACTTCCGGCTCGTCGCCGCTGATGCCCGGGTTGGCTATGGTGAAGTCAGGTTGGGGATGAATCTGATGTGGGGTGCCCTGCCGGGTCTCATTGAACTCATTGGGTCAGCAAGGGCGAAGCGTATGGTTATGTCAGGTGCGCTGTTTCCTGCGGAACAGTTGGCCGCATGGGGTTGGGCTGATGAGGTGTGTGAGGCCGCACATCTCGCTGACTTGACGGCAGATTGGGCGAATCAGTACGCGGCACTCCCACCTATTGCCGTTCAAATGATCAAGCGGAGTGTCAACCGCTATGCAACAGCGCTGGGTGAGGCCGTGATGCATATGGATGCTGATCAGTGGCTACTCGCAGCTAGCAGCCATGATTTCCGCGAGGCAGTGACCGCCTTTCAGGAAAAACGGCCGCCGTCATTTACCGGTGAGTAGTCGTTAAAGCTGGGGGCGGGCAAAACCCAACTTGCTTTGTTAAATCAGTGCGCTTCGCCGGGCTTACTGAATTTTCGCGACGTTTTCTTCCCAGTGCTGGCCGTCAAAAACATCGATTTCCCAGTCATCAATGCCGTTGTCCAAGCAGCGACCGTTGACGTCGTAGGCGCCCGGGTGGGATCGAGGTCTGCTAAACGGATGGATGCCGCACACTTTGCAGAATCGATGGTCCGCTATCCGGGTGTTGAAGCGATAACTGGTTAACTGCTCTTCGCCGGATAGTAATTCGAAGTCCTCCGGCTGGACGATGATGTTGATGAACCCCTTCTTCGCGCAGATAGAACAATTGCAGGCGATGGCCTTGTAACCAGTGAGTCGAGCTTTGAACCGCACAGCGCCACAGTGGCAGCCACCTTCTTCCCATCTGGGCACGTCGTTCATTGTTAAGTCTCTCTCGCCGCTGGCTTTGCGTAGCAGCGTACCATCTGCCCGCTAGTTTGATTCCATGCTTTGGGTAGGTCAGTAGCCTCTATCAAAATCGATCCGGTACACAAGCGTATCTCCTGATATCCAACGTCGATAGTTCTCTGCAAAAACGCCCGTGACATCTTTCGGGTCGGACAGCGCAGCCGTATGCTGGGTAACCCAAACGCGCGGATGGTGCCAATAGGGATGGTCGCTGGGTAACGGTTCCTCGTTGAAAACATCCAGCACAGCGGCTTTCAGTTGGCCGTTATCGAGTGCGGCCAATAAGGCATCATCGTCAACGGTGGCGCCCCGGCCCGCGTTAATCAGCACGCAGTGAGACGGCAGGGCTGCCAGCAGTTCTGCATCGATGAAATGTCGTGTGGCGTTGGTGTCGGGCAGTAGGCTGACGAGATAATCGCAAGCACTGGCCATGGCCAGTCGCTCGTCTTCGCTGTATAGCGCATCAAAATCTGCTTCGCTTTGGCCTGAGCGCGTAAGGCCGATGATCTTGAAGTTAAAACAGCGCGCTACATCAATCAGACTGGAGGCAATACTCCCGGCGCCTAAAACACCGACACATTTACCCTGCAGCGTATCGACGGCTGGCGGATCCCAGCGGATGGGCCTCTGTGTATTCGGCGTTCCTATCCTCGGATGAAAGGCATCGACGGCGCGACTGAAGTGGAGCAAATAGGCAGTCACGTATTCCCGCATCAGGGGACCAAAGATGCCTTTT
>JAZBOZ010000150.1:0-2495 GCA_036351405.1 Halieaceae bacterium | reverse complement strand
CAAATTAGTCGATCACGTTCGACAGCTTGTGGAGGCCGGCTCGCGAGCGCGTAACGAGTTACTGGCTGTTGAGGCCGATCTGCTGGAGCGAGAACAGGCGCTGATCGATGCTGAAGCCGAGCTGGAGCACATGCAGTGGCGTTGGTTGCGACTCACAGGTTTGGAACAGGTGCCTCCCAGTCAGCCCGAGACTCAGGCGGTGGGAGAGCACGAGGGATTGTTAATGGCGCACCCAGTCCATCATTGGCGTGAAGCCGAATTGGCGACCGCACGTGCCAGTGAAGCGCTGCAAGGATCCACCTGGGTCAACAAGCCGACACTTGGCTTGGGTTACCGCGGGGAGCGGGGAAGTCGATTCGAGGACGAGATTCAGTCTCTCGGTCTGTTTTTCGAGGTGCCCCTCGACTTTGGCCAGTACAACCGCAGAGCCGAAGCCTCGGCTCATCAGCAGGCCGGTGAGGCCGCTTTGAACTTGTCACTGACCCAAAGGCAGCTGAAACAGCAGCTTCACGACGCTGAATTACGGATCGAGAGCGAACAGCGAGCACTGCAATTGGCCCAGCGACGGGATGAAATTGCTCGCGAGGCAGCCTCGCTAGCTGAGTTGGCTTTTGATAACGGAGAGTCGGGGCTTTTCGAGTTGCTGGATGCCCAGGAGCGGGCGCGGAGGGCTTGGTCCGAGCGCGGTCGCAGGCAGCTATCGCTGGCCGAGGCCATCTCCCTCTTTAACCAGGCGGCAGGAGTCTTGCCCGAATGAAAAGCACTTTGATAATGCTGGCCATCGCCTCGCTGTTGGGAAGCGCAAATCTGGCAGCACAGGAAGCATTTACTTTGACGCCGGCTCAGCGCGATGCGCTTCGTATCACTGTCGCAGCCCCTGTCTCTGCTACCCACTACCGGGAAGGTCCGTTTCCGGCAAGTGTTGTGGTTCCCAATGCGGGCATCCGTCGTTTTCAAGCCGCCCTGGATGCCACCGTGATAGAGGTCAACGTGGCGCCCGGGCAACATGTTAAAGCCGGTGATGAACTATTGTCGCTCAGTGGCGCCGAGGTCATCGCGGCCCAGCAGCGCTTACTGCTGGCCACTCAGGAACTGGCGATCGCGAAGCAAAAGCTCAAGGGTAATCAGGCGCTATTTGCGCAAGGGGGTATCACCGAGCGACGGCTGCTGGAAACCCGTGCTGAGCACGGCAGTGCTACCGCAAACCGTCTGGCGGCGGAATCGGAACTCAATATGATGGGTGTTTCTGCCAGCACCGTGCAGCGCCTGATCGATAAAGGTGAGCCCCTGACTGCGTTGCCGGTGAGTGCAGCCATGGACGGTGTGCTGACGGAGCAGTGGGTGGTGCCCGGCAGTCGCGTTGAGATGGGCGCACCATTGCTGGAGATGATTTCGCCAGTACAGCTGCAGTTGGAGATTCACATGCCGGCTGAGCGTTGCGGGCCTCATCTCAATGGCCTTGAGGTCAGGGTGAACGACTCTTCGGGCAAAGGCCGAGTCTTATCGGTGGGTTGTACGATCCACCAGGAAGATCAGGGTGTTTTGGTTCGGGCAGCGCTCGATAACAGCGCCAATCTGAAGCCCGGCCAGTTGGTCGATGTCAGCATCCTCACACCGTTTACTACATCGAGTGTCTGGCGTATTCCCCAAACCGGGCTGACACGCCATGACTCCAAGGATTGGATCTTCGTAGAGGAGGGTGATGCCTTCCGCCCAGTGGCTGTGACCGTGCTGCGGCAGACCGGTGTTGATGCTTACGTCAGTACTGGCAGTGTTCAACTCCCGTCATTGGCGGTCAGTGGGGCCATCGCTCTCAAAGCAGTTTGGCTCGGCGCAGGAGGCGAGGAATAGTGCTGTCGCGCCTTGTCGAGTTCGCGCTGACCCAACGTTTGCTGGTGATGCTGGGGGCAGCTCTCGTGCTAGCTGCGGGTTGGTGGGCTTATCAGAACACACCGATCGATGCTTTCCCGGATGTTTCCACGCCGCAAGTTAAGGTGATTATCAAAGCACCAGGTATGACACCCGGTGAAGTTGAAACACGTATCACAGGCCCTATTGAGCGCGAGATGCTGGGAATCCAACGAGTTGCGCTACTCCGTTCCACCACGAAATACGCCCTGACGGATGTCACCGTAGATTTTGAAGAGGGCACAGACATCTACTGGGCACGAAATCAGGTGGACCAACGGCTGCGTGGTATCTGGAGCGATTTACCCGAGGGTATCGACGGGGGTGTGGCACCACTCACCACACCGCTGGGTGAGATGTATATGTTCAGTCTTGAGAGCGATGTGTTGTCGATGGAGGAGCGTCGCAGCTTGCTCGACTGGACCATCCGCCCGGCTCTACGCGCGGTACCGGGTGTTGCTGATGTGAATTCACTGGGTGGGCGGGTTGTGACCTTCGAGGTGGTGCCCGATACGCTCAAAATGGCGGGACTCGGTATCACGCTGGATCAACTCGCCACCGCGCTCACGTCTAATAACCGTAACGAT
>JAZBOZ010000149.1:0-2706 GCA_036351405.1 Halieaceae bacterium | reverse complement strand
GGGATCGGCAGATGTCGGAGACGCGCGACACCGTCGAGAAGCTGAAGCAGGAACTCCAGAAGGTGCAGGCGGCCTCGGAGGGGCAAGGGGGCGATGGCGCTGCAGCCAGGACAACGGCGATCGCAGGCTCCGAAGGGCATCTACCACAAGCGCAGTCACCACTTTCAGGCCGGGCGCGAGGCCGGGCTGCACGCGCCGCTACGGGGGGTGGTGGGGCCGCTCAGGTGTCGTTCGATCCGGCTGGACTGGGGCTCAAGGAGGCGGACAAGAACGAGCTGGCCGCGGCCGTTCAGACGACAAGAGCGATCCTCGCGGAGTATGCATAATCCGGCCGCGGCGGTCGTTCGTTGGATAAGGGAGCAGCCCGATCCAGAACTACGTAGCTCTTTATAAAAGAGACAGGCGCGAATCGTCATCGAGGGCTGATGCCAGCACAACAACACGAAGTGCCCGCACTCGTCACCGGGCTATCGGCCGCCAGCTCCCAAGGTCGTGCAGTGACAGGCTCCGCCATCCAGAGCCGCTTCGTCGGCCACGACAACCGGAGTTCGAAGATTCATCATTTACTAACACTGAAACCGGGCCTCGTCACTGAAGAAGGTCACATTCCACTACCTCTGACCGGTCGATCCCTGCAGTTTACCCTTGACGCAGCGGACGCATCCGTAGATCATTGTTAATTGTTCTTTAACGCATGGGGTGCGTCATGATCACATTCAAGCACGTGGCAGCTGCGGCTGTGTCAGTTCTTTTGACAGCCGGTGTAGCTGCCGCTGGCTCTATCAAAGTGACTGAGTTCGATATCAATGACTTCAACTTGGCGGTTAGCAACAATCCGTTTGTAGTTGAAGACTTTGAGGACATCACCGATACCCCCGGTATCCTTAATGGTCCTCTGAACACCGATGTTGGCACTTTCACTTCAATTGGTGGCGCGGGTAGTGGATCGACCTGTACTCAGTCTGGCGGTAGCCCAGACTGTGAATTTTTGTCTTTGTTCGATACTAACCCGAACGGACAAGGCAATCTTGTTCCTGACGACGGCATTTGGTCTCTCAACTCGAATGATACATTCGGGGTCGTTTGGGATGTCGTGGCGCCGTTCGGTGACTTCAATCGGGTCGTCTTTGGTATGATGGACGCTGCTGACCAAGGGGCAACAGTCACCGTGACTTCTACGGATATTGCAGATACTGCGGTGTTCCAGAGCCAAACAAGCGGCAATGCGAAGCTCATCGTAATCGACTTTGCGGCGAAGGTTGGTTCAGCAACAATTACTATTGATAATGGCGGAAAACTTAATGATGCGTTCTCTGTCGATGGCGCATCTGTTGGTGTGGTTCCGCTTCCGGCAGCAGGCTGGATGCTTTTGGCTGGCATCGGTGGTCTCGCTGCCATGAGGCGTCGTCGCAAAGCCTGATATACTGAGCTTCGCACGACGGTACGGCGGCCATGTGGCCGCCGTTTTCATTTGTGCTCATTGTTCAGGTCTTGCGCAGCGTCAGTTGGCCTGCCCCTGAAAAATTCTCTAATCGCACCAATCAAGACTTCTCTTTCACGTGTGCGCTTTCGCCGGGTTCAAGGTTCTTTCTGCAGTCGATCGCTCTCGGGGTCGCTGCATGTTGGTGTCGAATGGTGGATCGCCCGAATTGGTCCTCGCGGTCCTCGCGGTCATCTTCCCTGCGTCTTGTGGAGGCGCCGCGTTTCAGAGGGCCAGCCTGATCCTGGCCACGCGTCCCGGCAGGACGCATTCGTGAAGTCGTCAGTCAGTCATGCTCCCATGTTCTCATGCATCGACCTCGCTCCAGCGGAACGGGGTGTTTGTCTTCCACATGGCGTGGAGGATGACAGCAAGCTTGCGGGCAACGGCCACACGTGCCTTCTTGAGGCTGGACACCTTTACCAGCTTCATGCCCCACGCCTTCAGCGTTGAGAAGCGAAGGTTGCGTGTCAGCAGAGTGGTGGACCGTCGCTTACCTTTATTGGGCAGGCCAGCTGCATCCCGTCGATGAAGACACCCGCTGCCCTGCGCGCCGCAGCCCCAATATTACAGAGCGACACAACCCCGTACCATTACACTGGCTTTGTGATGGGCGAGCTTTCGGAAATGATAGCGAAAGCTTGTGGCGAAATGTTCTGCGCGCGGTGCGCTTGAGGCGCACTCAGCCGTAATATTCGGAATAGCCGTCGGTCCGTTCCATGTAGCGACAGCGGTTGAGGACCACACCGAGCACCGTGGTCCGGCTGGCCACCTCGCGCTCGCACCGGTCAACGTCCTTGGTGGAGTTGCGCTCAGCCGCGGCAACGATCAGCGCGCAGTCCATATGTCCGAGAAAGGCCATCGCGTCATCGCTTGCCAGGAGCGGGGGCAGTTCGAACAGCATCACTGTGGGTGCATAGGTCGCCTCGATCGCGTCGAGCGCAGCGCCAGCGCGGCGACTTTGCAAGAGTTCGGCGGAATTGCGTACGGGGCTATGGGTGGTCGCAAAGGCGAGATTACCCCCTACACGCATGGCGTTTTCCGACAGCGCTGAAGTCCCATCGAGAACTCGGTCGAAGCAATGTCTTTCCGGGATGCCCAGCACCTTAGCCATCTGCGGGCGGCGCAGATCAGCATCGGCGACAAGCGTGCGCTGATCGGACTGGCGGCCGAGGCTGAAGCCGAGATTCAGCGCCAGAGTCGTCTTGCCAGCGCCTGATGTGGGC
>JAZBOZ010000148.1:0-2744 GCA_036351405.1 Halieaceae bacterium | reverse complement strand
GGAAGGGTAATGAACCGTCCGCGTCTGTCATGCTGAATCTCACTCCCGGCGTTACGCTGGGAGACCGACAGCTGGCGGGCATTATTCATCTGGTGGCTTCGAGTATCCCCAATCTCGATGCATCTCGCGTGTCTGTGGTGGATCAGGGGGGCAAGCTGCTGTCTGATCAAGGCAAAGACAACGACTTCGGCTACACGGCCGAGCAGTTCCGCATCGCCCAGCAGCTCGAAAAGGCGATGAGCGAGCGGATCCTCGATATTCTTGAGCCCTTGTTTGGGCCGGGTGCAGTCCGTGCCCAGGTCACTGCGGATATGGATTTCACGCGCATCGAGCGCACCAGCGAGACCTTCGATCCCGAAACCGTTTTGCGTAGTGAGCAGTCCACCGAAAACATCGACAATAAGCTGGCCGGCGGCGCGAGTGGTGTACCGGGCGAGTTGACGAATCAGCCACCGGGTGCGGCCAATATCAATGCGAATCCCAACCCGCAACCCAACCAAGCGCCGGTGATCGACAACCGCCCTGCGCGTGAGAGCCGTAAGGTCACCCGTAACTTTGAGGTGAACAAAAACATCGCCCACGTCCGTGAAGTCCCGGGTTCATTGAATCGACTCTCGGTCGCTGTGGTTGTCGACTACGTTCTGGATGCGGACGGCAACAAGGTTGCTCTCGATCAGGCCCGTATCGACCAGATCAACCAGCTCGTGCGTGAGGCGGTAGGCTTTGATCAGGCTCGCGGTGATACCTTGAGCGTCATCAACTCACCCTTCGTGGCACCGGCACCCATCGAGCCGATACCCGAGCCCAGCATCTTGGAGCAGGGCTGGGTTTGGCAGGCGGCCCGGGGTGTGGGTGCTGCGGTTGCCCTGTTGCTGATCTTCCTGATGGTCGTACGCCCCTTGATCCGCTATTCGACCAGCTACGTGCCACCCTCGGCGGCGCGTGATGACGACGAAGATCAGCCGCGATTGGCAGGCCCGGCAGGGCGCGACGATGAATTCGGTGACGATACCGTCTCGATCGGTGGCTCTGGTCAGAGGGCGCTACCAGGTGCGTCTTCCAGTGGCGCCAACTATCATCAGAATGTCGCGATGGCACGCAACGTGGCTAACGAGCAACCCGCTCGCGCCGCCTATGTGGTCCGCAATTGGATAGCAGCCGATGGCTAATGGTGAAATGACAGGCGCCCAGCGCGCCGCAATTTTATTGCTCGGTGTTGGCGAAGACACCGCGACGCAGATTATGCGGCACATGAGCGCCAAGGAAGTCCAGCAGGTGGGCGAGGCGATGGCCTCGATCACCAACCTCTCCAACGAAGATATCGAAAGCGTCCTGCAGTCTTTCCAGCAGGACGCATCTGCCATTAACCCGCTGGCGCTCTCTGCACCGGAATTCACCAAGCGGGTGATGACAACCGCGCTCGGAGAGGGTCGTGCCAAGTCGATCCTCTCCCAAGTGATGGACGATAAGCCGGAGCCCAATTCGGGTGTCGAGGCGCTGCAGTGGATGGCGCCCAAAGCGATCGCCGAGGTGTTGGCCGAGGAGCACCCCCAGATTGCAGCGACTGTCCTTACGCAGCTTGAAGACGACCACGCCGCCCAAGTGCTGAAAGAGCTGCCGACGGATGTGCGCAAAGACGTGATCCTTCGGGTGGCACGTATGGAGACGATCGACCCGGGTGCAATGCAAGAGCTGGACCGTGTGATGGAGAGCCAGCTTGGCAAAATGCAGAAGACGCCGCCGAAAAAAGTCAAAGGCGCAGTCAATGCCGCAGCCATTCTCAATGCCGCGAGTACTGACTTGGAAGCGGAAATGCTTGAAGCGCTCAACGAGGTCGATAAGGAACTCGGTGAACAGGTGAAGGAGAAGATGTTTGTCTTCGATAACCTCATGGCGCTCGATGATCGTGGCTTCCAGCGACTCATTCGGGAGATCGCCCAGGAAAATTTGATCACCGCACTGAAGGGTGTGGATCAGGAACTGGCCGATCGCTTCTTCAGCAATATGTCAGAACGCGCGGCCGAAATTTTGCAGGACGATATGGAGTCCAAGGGCCCGGTCAAACTGGTTGAAGTCGAGGCAGCCCAGAAAGAAATATTGAAGACCGCGCAGGAATTGGCCGAGCAAGGCGAGATCCAGCTCGGCAAGGGTAATGACGATTATGTCTGAGCCCGCCATCACGCCCTGGTCGCCGCCCTCGCTGAGTGTTGTCACGCCGGCATCAGCACGGCAGGAATACGAGCAGACACTCGCAGCGGGGCGTCAGCAAGGCTACAACGAAGGTCTGCAGCAAGGGCTCGCCGAGGGCCGTCGTCAGGCGCAAACCCTGCTCGCCGAGATGTCGGCGATTTGGGAGGCCATGCAGGCGCCGTTTCTCGATCTGGAACAAGAAGTACAAACCCAGCTGTTGGGTCTCAGCGTGGCCGTCGCACGTGCTGTTGTTGAGCGCGAACTGAGGACTGATGACGCTGCCATCGAGCGCGCACTGGGTGCCGCGCTTGAATCATTGGCTGAGGCAAGTTCGGGGCTGCAAGTTGTCCTCAACCCCGAAGACAAGGCGCGTATTGAAGATTTGCTCGAGCAGCAGCGGATTAGCGCTGAGCTGATTCCCAATCCCAACATGATGCGTGGCGGATGCCAGCTGCGGCGCGGTGGCGCCCTGGTCGATGCCAGCATCGAATCCCGAATGATGGTTGCTATCGAGACTTTGGCATTTGAACAGAATGCCGAAATTTCGGATGAAG
>JAZBOZ010000147.1:0-10796 GCA_036351405.1 Halieaceae bacterium | reverse complement strand
GGGCCACTTCTGGCGCGTATGCTCGCGCTTCGGTAGACTCCGCGTCCCATTCTGAAAAGCCTGAGATGCCCGTGGAAGTCGCCCCGCTGATGAATCAACTCAAAGATATCCGCGCACGTACTGACGTGCTTAGGGGGTATCTTTGACTTCGCTGAAAAACAGGATCGACTGAAAGAAGTCGAACTCGAACTGGCCGAACCTTCGGTCTGGGAAGACGCGGAGCGCGCCCAGGCACTCGGTCGGGAGCGGGCCTCACTCGAGGCGGTGGTCAAGACCATCGAAGAACTCGACAGCGGCTACACCGATGCCAGCGACCTGCTGGAGATGGCCGTTGCTGAAGACGATCAGGAAACTGCCGATGCGGTGGCTGAAGACATCGCAGGTCTGATCGCGTCCCTGGAGAAGCTTGAATTCCGTCGGATGTTCTCAGGGGAGATGGACCCCAATAACGCCTATCTGGATATTCAGGCCGGCTCGGGTGGCACTGAGGCGCAGGACTGGTCCGAGATGCTGCTGCGTATGTACCTGCGCTGGGGTGAGGACAAGGGCTTCAAGACCACGGTGATCGAAGCATCTGCTGGTGAAGTCGCGGGCCTCAAGTCGGCGACGGTGCAGTTCGAAGGGGAGTACGCCTTCGGTTGGCTGCGTACCGAGACAGGGGTGCATCGTCTGGTGCGTAAATCACCGTTCGATAGTGGCGGTCGTCGTCACACTTCCTTTGCTTCGGTGTTCGTATCGCCGGAGATCGATGACAACATCGAGATCGAGATCAATCCAGCGGACCTGCGGATCGACACCTACCGGTCCTCTGGCGCTGGCGGTCAGCACGTGAACACCACCGATTCGGCGGTGCGGATTACCCACGAGCCTTCGGGGATCGTGGCGAGCTGTCAGACAGAACGTTCCCAACATCAGAACAAAGACAATGCGATGAAGCAGCTCCGCGCCAAGCTCTACGAGATGGAGATGCTCAAGCGCAACGCTGAAAAGCAGGCGATGGAAGACAACAAGGCGGATATTGGCTGGGGCAGCCAGATCCGCTCTTACGTGCTCGATGATGCGCGGATCAAAGACCTGCGCACGGGCGTGGAAACACGCAACACCCAAGCGGTACTGGATGGCTCCCTCGATCAGTTTATCGAGGCGTCGTTGAAGCAGGGACTTTGAGGAATAGATCATGGCGGACCAACCCGCAGCCGACGAAAACAAGTTGATTGCCGAGCGCCGGGCCAAGCTGGCCGCGCTGCGCGAGCAGGGCAATCCGTTCCCCAACGACTTTCGTCGCACCGCCTTGGCGGGTGAACTGCACGCGGAGTTTGAGCAGGACAGCAAAGAGGCACTGGCTGAAGCGGGTCGAGAGTTTGCTGTGGCTGGACGACTGATTCGTAACCGCGGTGCTTTCCTGCTGATTCAGGATGACTCTGGACAAATCCAGCTCTACATCGACCGCAAGGGCTTGGATGAGGAGACGCTGGCGGGCATTAAAGGCTGGGACCTCGGTGATATCGTCGCTGCTCGTGGCACCCTGCAGCGCAGTGGCAAGGGTGATCTCTATATCAATATGGCAGAGGCGCGACTGTTGACCAAGGCCCTGCGTCCACTGCCCGACAAATACCATGGCCTTGCGGACCAGGAATTGCGCTACCGCCAGCGCTACGTGGATTTGATCGCGAACCCGGAGGTTCGCGACATCTTCCGCATCCGCTCGGCAACCATTGCGTTCATTCGCCACTTCCTGAATGAACGTGCGTTCATGGAAGTCGAGACACCCATGCTGCATCCGATTCCGGGTGGTGCCACCGCGCGTCCCTTCGTGACGCACCACAATGCGCTAGATATGGACATGTATCTGCGCATCGCGCCGGAGCTGTATCTCAAGCGGCTAACTGTTGGCGGTTTTGAGCGGGTGTTCGAGGTTAACCGCAATTTCCGTAACGAGGGCTTGTCGACCCGTCACAACCCCGAGTTCACGATGTTGGAGTTCTATTGGGCGTACGCTGATTACCGTGACGCGATGGACCTTACTGAGTCGCTGTTACGCGAGTTGACGCAATCAGTACTGGGTACCAATGAAGTCGTATGGGGCGATCTTGCGATCGATTTCGCTAAGCCCTTTGAGCGGCTGTCGGTGTTCGAGGCCATCCTCAAGTACAACCCGGATCTGACGCCTGCCGATATCGATAATCTGGATGCGGCGCGCGCTGTACTCGCGAAGCTGGGCATTCAAGCCAAGCCCACCTGGGGTCTGGGTAAAGTGCAGATCGAGATCTTCGAGGCCACTGCTGAAGAAAAGCTCGAGCAACCGACGTTTATTACCGACTATCCCACTGAAGTGTCGCCCCTCGCGCGCCGCAATGACAACGATCCCTTTGTGACGGATCGATTCGAGTTCTTTATTGCCGGGCGTGAAATCGCCAATGGCTTTAGCGAGTTGAATGACGCTGAGGACCAGGCAGAGCGCTTCCGGGCGCAGGTCGCCGAGAAAGACGCGGGCGACGATGAAGCGATGCACTACGATCACGATTACATCCGCGCGCTGGAGTACGGCATGCCACCCACGGTGGGCGAGGGTATCGGCATCGACCGCCTGGTCATGCTGCTGACCAACTCTCCCTCGATTCGCGACGTGCTGCTGTTCCCGCATATGCGACCCGAATGATCTGGCTTGGCCGGCTCCCGAACCCAGTGCTATGCTCGACGCACTGATGAATGGATGACTTCGTGGCTCGATTTGGCCTTCTACCGCTGACCGGCGCGCTTGCGATCACACTCGCACTGAGTGGTTGTGCCAGTGCGCCGAAGCCAGCGCCAGAACCCGCGCCGAAGCCCACACCGCCTGCGCCAGCCGAACTCAACATACCTTTGCCCTCCACCGAAGAGGGTTGTGACTGCACCGAGGTCACCGCAGCCACAGAAAACTATTTTGACCGTGGCGTTCGGGCGCTGGCCGCTCGGGACTATGAGCGCGCGCGTGTTTATTTCGAGCGGCATCGAGGTAGTGACGAGCCTCAGGCGATCCGCGAGGCGGATGTAGGCATCGCGTTTGTGACGCTGCTCAGCCAGTCGGGTGACGCGGTTGGCGAGGATGCGGGTGCCAGTGGCGTTGACGAGCGTGCGGAAGTGATGATTTTGGCGTTGGCCGCCATTCAGTCACTGGAGAGCCAGCTCTCGACCCTTCAGCAACTCAACGACGCCTTAAGCGGTGATCTTCGCAAACGCGAAGAAGCCCTCAAGCGACTGCGCGATCTGACACTGGGACAGCCGGAAGGCGCACGCTGAATCGCGATCCGGCACCAGGCGTGCTCTCCAACACGATATCACCCCCCAGCATTTCACAGAATTCCCTGACGATAGCCAGCCCCAGGCCCGTACCGCCGTAGTTCTGCGATGTGCTGGCGTCTGCCTGTATGAACGCTTCAAATACCTTGGCCTGCTGCGCCTCGCTCATGCCGATGCCCGTGTCAGAGACACCAATATCGAGGATTTCGTCGCGGATCTGGGCACTGACAGTGATGGTTCCGCTATCGGTGAATTTACAGGCGTTGGAGAACAAGTTAGTAATGATCTGTTGCAGTTTGCCGGCATCACTCTCGATGTCGTAGAGGCTGTCGCGGTCGATCTCAAGTACCAGCGTGTTGTGATGTTGGCCGAGCAGCGGGCTCAGCGTATCGCAGACCTGCGCCACCAGATCGCCCGGGTTAAAGACCGACAGGCTGACCTGCATCTTGCCCGTCTCGATCTTGGACAGGTCGAGAATGTCGTTGATCAGTGACAACAGCTGGCGGCCGGAGAAAATAATCGTCGAGAGGTCATGGGTGAACTGAGCCCGATCGATTTCGGCACCATCTCCCAGCTCATCTTGCAGCATTTCGCTGTAGCCAATGATCGCGTTGAGCGGCGTGCGTAACTCGTGGCTGACGTTGGCGAGGAACATACTTTTGGCCGCATTGGCGTTGTCAGCATCGGCTTTGGCGGCGCGCACTTCTTCGATGGCTTGCTCAAGTTTGCCGGACATTTCGTTAAAGGTGCGCGCAAGCTCGGCGATTTCACCGGCGTCGAGTTGCTCATTGATGCGATGGCTGAGGTCACCCGAGCCGAATCGTTCTGCCCCGATTTTTAGCCGCAGCAGCGACGCGTTGGTGCTGCGCAGCAGGAGAACGACCAGCAGTGTGGTGATGGCAATCGATGCAATAAAGCCGAGCACCGTAATCCGGTCTGTCAACGCAATAGTGCGGTCGATGGCGTTGGAGCGTTGTACTGCCAGATACGCCTGTCTTTGGTCGAGCTCGCGCAACCGCTGCTGGGCGTCGTTATAGCGGGTCGGCGTATCCACATTGGGCACCGGCCCTTCGTTGTTGTAGCTGTTGTAGAAGCGACGCCACAGATCGAGCAAGTCGCTCGCGCTCTCGTGCAAGCGCCGGTAATAGTCCTCGGTGCCTTCGATCCCCAATGCGCCCAGGCGACGCAGCCGCGTGCTGATCGCCTCGAGGTCGTCGATGGCGGTGTTCAGCTCGTCGTTGCCGAGCGGGTCTTCGGTGGTCTCTCTCAGGGTGGCGAGCACCAATACTTGCTGGCGCTGATTCTCCAGGCTCTGCTCGAGATCAGCGGTTAGCTGTGCGGCACTGACAGCGTCGCGGTAAGCAACAAGGCTCTCGTTTCGGGCGAAGCTGCCCCAGAGGTGAGTGCCGACATTGATCGCAAACAAGGTGAAAATTGCGACCGAGAATAGATAGAGCCGTGCGCGAAGACTGAGGCGGGGTCTGAGCTGCACGTCAGCGCTGTCCCAGCCACTTGTCGATTTTGGCGAGCAGTTCGGGGAAGTCGATCGGCTTGGTGGCGTAATCGACGCACCCCGCGGCAAGCGCCTGTTCCCGGTCGTGATCCATGGCATGGGCCGTTAGCGCGACGATCGGAATATCTGCTAGCGCAGGGTCAGCACTCGCCTCGCGGCTGGCTGTCCATCCGTCTTTGACCGGTAAATTCATATCCATCAGTACCACCGCTGGATGTTCTTGCCGCATTTTGCTGAGCGCTTCCTCACCGTCCTCTGCGGCAATGACGGTATGACCGGCACGAGTCAGCCGGCGAATCAGCATGTCGCGATTGACCGCGTTGTCTTCGACGAGCAAGACGGTTTTTGGGTTTCCACTCATGAAGCGATTTCCCCGGCAAGACCGGTCACCGGGAATACCAACAACTGCTCCTCGATACCTTTGACGGAAAGCTCGCGAGCGGGCCCGGTAGCGAACTTGCCAGCGGCTGCGTCCAGCGTGCTTTTCGACGCCAGAATTTCACCAGGGCCGACGTGATCTTCGATGCGTGAAGTGACATTCATGTTGTGGCCCACGAATCCGTATTTGGCGCGTCTTTCAGAGCCAATGTTCCCGGCGACCACTGCGCCCGTGTTGAGGGCGATGGCCATCGACAACTCGGGCAGGTTCTCCGCTTTGTTTTCGGCATTGATGCCGTCCATGGCGGCCTGCATGGCAATCGCGCAGCGCATGGCCCGCTCAGCATCGTCGTCGCGCAGTTTGGGCGCACCAAACACGGCGAGCACCGCATCCCCGAGAAATTCATCGATGGTGCCGCCGTGTTCCAAAATCACGTCGGTCATCCGGCCGAGATAGCGATTGAGTAGTCGCATCACCTGCTGTGGTTTGAGTTGTTCGCTGAGCGTGGTGAACCCGCGAATGTCAGACATCATGATGGTGACCTCGCGCAAATCACCACCGAGATCCAGACCCTCCGGGTTCTCAAGCAGTTCGTCGACGATGTCGTCGGAGAGGTAGCGGCCGAAGGTGCTGCGAATAAAACGTTCATTGCGTTCCAGCTGCTGTCGATACTGCTCCTCGCGATCGTGCCAGCGCTTACGCTCGATGCCCGCAGCGATGCGTGCTTGCAGCAAGACGGGATTAAACGGCTTCAGCAAATAGTCGTCCGCGCCTGCCTGAATGCAAGAGACGATCTGGTCCATGTCCTGCCGACCGCTGATCATGATGACCGGTGTGGCTCGCAGCCGATCGTTGTCCTTCATTCGCCGCAATACTTCCGCACCACCAACGCCTGGCATCATCAGATCGAGTAACACGACGTCAACCGCGAGGGTCGTCAGTAGTTCCAGCGCCTCTTCTCCGGATTCCGCGGTGACAACGGTGTGCCCGGCTCGGGTTAGGAGGCGACTGACGAGATCGCGATTTTCTGGCATGTCATCCACCGCGAGAATCATGCCGGTGTCGCTGCTCTTGCTGCCGGCCTTGGCTGCCTTCAATTCAGCGTGGGTGCCCTCGGAGGGGACAACGCTGTCGCCTGCTGTACTGATGGGGGAGAGCATGTCGCCATCGGCAGATTGGGTCGCGATACGCAATACGGGTGTTAGCGCCTCACGCAATGCAGGGTGCAGCGAGTCGGCAGTCTCATCGAGCATCTCGCTATAGCCGCGAATCGCACCGATGATGTTCATCAGGTCGTGATGACGATGATCTTTGGGTCCTTGAAGCCGTTCCACCAGTTTTTCGCCCGCCTTGAATAGCGCAGCAAAATCATCGGATTCAGGTGTCGGGATCGAAATGGTGCTGCGTGAGGCAACCCGCTGCAGTGTTTCCAGTGCGACCAGTACGCGCTGCGCCCACGCTTCGGTGGCATTCGGTGAGTCGGGCTTAGTGTCTGATTCAATCATGTTGAGAGTATAGCCACGGTGTGGATTTGGGGCACGGGAAGGTACTCGGAAGGGTATAGGCGTGGCGGAATGCTTGGGTTAGTATCTCAAAAACGCTAACTCAGGGCAGGACATAGACCCAATGCTGGATCAAGTGGAAATATTTCACGGACTGACAGAGCCGGAACTCAAGGCGTTGGAAGAGAGCAGCACCACCCGCGCCTTCCCCAAAAATACCGTGGTGATCCATGAGAATGACCCCGCTGACTCGCTGTTCGTGATTGAAAGCGGCAGGGTCAAGGTCTATTGCAGTGACAAAAACGGCAAAGAGTTCATTATGAACACGCTTGGGCCCGGTGATTATTTTGGCGAGCTGGCGCTGCTCGACGATGCTACCCGCTCTGCATCGGTGCGAACGGTCGAGAAGTCAGAGTTCCGAGTGGTCATGAAGGATGAATTCAACAGCGTACTTGATGACCATCCGAATATTTCACGGCAATTGATTCGCAACCTCGCGAGCCGTGTGCGCAAGCTGACCGCCGACGTCAAGAGCTTGGCACTGCAGGATGTGTACGGTCGTGTGGCCAATGTGCTGATGGATCTGTCGGAAGAGCGTGGTGATGGCACCTTGTTCATCCCTGAAAAACTGACTCAGCAGGATATTGCCGACCGGGTCGGCGCATCCCGAGAGATGGTGGCGCGGATCCTCAAAGATCTGACGATTGGCGAATACATTCGTTTCGAGGGCCGCCACATCATCATCAACACGCGGTTGCCTGCCAAGTACTGATCAATCCTCGGTATGGCTAACGGTTGCCGTCAGTCTGCCGCTGGCTAATCGAACACCGATTTCCTCACCGACAGAAACCTCGCTGCCGCGTTTGAGCGCTTCTCCGCTCGGCGCGGTTACGATCGCATAGCCCCTGTTCAACGTATTCTGCGGCCCCAGCGTCTCGATGAGTTTGCGTCGTTGCGCGAGCCGGTCCCGGTCGCGTTTGATCCTTTTTTCCATGGTTTGCTGCATAGCAGCGCGTAGCTCGACCAGTTGTCGGTGGGATGTCTGTAGGCGGCGCTGCGGGCGGCTGCGGAGCAAACGTTCCTGGAGCTGAATCACCACGCGACGCTCGTTGTCGATGCGTCGGTTAGTGGCGCGCTTTAGCCGGAGCTGCAAGTGGGTTAATTGATCCCGGCGTTGGGCAAGTTGGTAGCCGGGATGCCTCAGCCGCCGTTGCAAGTGCGACAGTTGCCGCTGTTGTTGCTCGATCTGGCCTCTGATCAGCTGTTGCAGCCGCAGCCCTGCCTGATCGAAGCGTTGTTGCCATTCCCGCTGGTCGGTAGTGATGATTTCAGCCGCCGCCGAAGGTGTTGGTGCCCGGTAGTCGGCGACGAAATCCGCAATACTGAAATCAACTTCGTGCCCCACAGCACTGACCACGGGGATCGCGCTGGCTGCGATCGCGCGAGCCACAACCTCTTCGTTGAATGCCCAGAGATCCTCGAGAGATCCACCACCTCGGCCGACGATCAGTACATCGAGTGGAAACTTGCCGAGGGTATGCAGCCGGTTAGCTTGGGCAATGGCCGCTGCGATGGCAGGGGCTGCGTCATTACCCTGGACCGGTACGGGGTAGAGGAGCACCTCCGAGCGTGGGCTGCGGCGGGCGAGCACGCTGAGAATGTCGTGGATGGCGGCCCCGCTGCTCGAGGTCACGACGCCGATATGTCGCGCGTCATGCGGTATGGGCTGTTTGTTGTCGGGGGCGAAGAGTCCTTCATTAGCGAGCCGCTGTTTGAGCTGCTCGAAGGCGAGCTGCAGCGCGCCATCACCCGCTGGCGCCATATGCTCACAAATTAACTGAAACTCACCCCGTGCCTCATATAGCGAGACCCTGGCGCGAATCCTGACGTGGTCGCCGCGTGATGGTTTGAGCTTGACCCGGGCGTTAGCCCGACGAAACATCGCGCAGCGCACCTGTGACGCGGCATCTTTGAGGGTGAAGTACCAGTGGCCCGAGCCAGCCGCCGTAAAGTCGCCGATTTCTCCCTCTACCGATATCCAGTCGAAGTGGGACTCAAGCAGTGTTTTGGCATCCCGGGTCAGCTCGCTGACGGTCATGCTCGGGGCGGGATTGGGGCTGGGATGCACGACTTCGAAGGCTCCTTTTGATTGTGACGGTAACCGGATCGGGCTATAATCGCCGGTTTATCAATCCACGGTCCACCGCGAGGCCACCATGCTCCGAGTTGCTCAGGAAGCCCTCACTTTTGACGATGTTTTGCTGCTGCCCGGGTACTCCGAGGTGACGGCGAAAGACGTCTCTCTTGCCACCCGTTTGACCCGCAACATCCATCTCAACATACCATTGATTTCTGCCGCGATGGACACGGTTACCGAGTCGCGCTTGGCCATCGCACTGGCGCAAGAGGGTGGCATCGGCATCATCCACAAAAATATGACGATCGCCGAACAGGCGGAACAAGTTCGCCGCGTCAAAAAGTTTGAGAGCGGCGTCGTTAAAGACCCGATTACTATCCAACAGGATCGCACGATCGCCGAGCTCCTGGCGTTGACCCAAGCCAATGGCATTTCGGGTCTGCCGGTACTGGATGGCGAAGATCTCGTGGGCATCGTGACCCGTCGCGACATGCGTTTTGAGACGGATACCAGCAAACTGGTGTCCTCGATCATGACGCCGAAAGACAAGCTGGTTACTGTGCGCGAAGGCGCGCCTTCAGAGGAAGTTCAGCGGTTGCTCCACCAGCACCGTATTGAAAAGATTCTGGTCGTCGGCGATAACTTTGAGCTTCGCGGTCTCATCACCGTAAAAGATTTCGATAAGGCCGAATCCTTCCCCCTCGCAGCCAAGGACCAATATGGGCAGTTACGGGTGGGTGCGTCCGTGGGTACCAGTCCGGACACCGACGAACGCGTTGAGGCGCTGTCTCGTGCGGGTGTTGATGCGCTGGTCGTCGATACCGCACACGGTCATTCGCGCAACGTGTTAGAGCGCGTGAAGATGATAAAAGCGAACTACCCGCACATCGATGTTATCGGTGGCAATATCGCGACCGCCGAGGCGGCATTGGCGCTGCGTGATGCGGGTGCCGATGGCGTTAAGGTGGGTATTGGTCCCGGCTCTATCTGTACCACGCGGATTGTCACTGGCATGGGCGTGCCGCAAATCACGGCGATTTCCAATGTGGTGGAAGCCCTTCGAGACACCGATATTCCGGTGATCGCCGACGGCGGCATTCGTTTCTCTGGCGATATTGCCAAGGCGGTAGCAGCAGGCGCGCATACGGTCATGATGGGCAGCATGCTGGCAGGTACCGAGGAAGCACCCGGTGAGGTCGAGTTGTACCAAGGCCGTACCTATAAGTCCTATCGCGGTATGGGCTCGATCGGTGCCATGGCACAGAAGCAGGGCTCTTCCGATCGCTACTTCCAGGACGCGACGGCGGGTTCTGAAAAATTGGTGCCCGAGGGTATCGAGGGACGCGTGCCATATAAGGGTCCGGTAGCTGCCATCGTTCATCAGCTGATGGGTGGTCTTCGCTCGTCGATGGGTTACGCAGGCTGCCCCACGGTCGAGGAGATGCGAACCAAGCCGCAGTTTGTGCGCGTGACGTCGGCGGGTATGTCCGAGTCGCACGTTCACGATGTTGCGATCACCAAGGAAGCGCCCAACTACCCCGTCCGCTGAGGCTGAGGTGCCAATGAGCACAGATATTCATCAGTACCGAATCCTGATTCTGGACTTCGGTTCGCAGTACACCCAGTTAATCGCGCGTCGTGTACGGGAAATCGGCGTTTACAGCGAGATTTATCCTTGGGACGTGGACGCCGAAGCTATCCGAGCGTTCGGTGCGACCGGCATCATCCTCTCGGGTGGGCCCGAGTCGGTGACTGCCCCTGATTCGCCCCGCGCTGCCGATGTTGTGTTTGAGCTGGATGTCCCTGTGCTGGGTATCTGCTACGGCATGCAAACCATGGCGGTGCAGATGGGCGGCGCGGTTCAAGGAGCTGACACCAGCGAATTTGGTTATGCGCAAATTCGCCGTACCCAGGATGGTGGTCTGCTGCACGATATCGTGGACCACGTGGACGAACAGGGCCGATCCCTGTTGGACGTGTGGATGT
>JAZBOZ010000146.1:0-8725 GCA_036351405.1 Halieaceae bacterium | reverse complement strand
TTGGTTTCCGGTAATAACTTGATGATGAGCCCCAATGCGATCAGCGCGAACAGCACGTAGCTGAAAAAGGTGGCTGCCGCGCCCAGTGTGGCGAGTTCGACCGGGAACACCAACTGTACCGAGAAACTGACGAGGCTGTTGATCAACCCGACGAAAGACACCGCTACACCGCGGAGCTGGTTGGGGAAGATTTCTGAAAACAGTACCCACATTACCGGGCCCAGGCTGATGGCAAACGACGCGACGAAACCGAGGATGCCTATCAGGATCAGCACCGGATTCATTTGGATTGCGCTTTGTAACAACACGCTCTCGTGATCCCTCGCAGCGCGTTCCCCGAGGGCTTCATTGAGCGCCGCCTTGAAAGCGATGTCGCTATCGTAGTTTGTTTGACTCATGGCAGACAGCGCCCTGGTATCGAGGGTCTCTGTGGTCTGCAGCGACTCTATTTTTTGTGGCGTGAGTGAGTAGGTGGCGGATGCGAACCCCCAGGAGCAAATACCCATGCTGACAATGATGCCCGACAGTCCGAGCACGAGTAGCGGCTTCCGTCCCCAGCGATCGATGAGCGCCATTGCTACCACGGTAAAGATGACGTTGGTCAGTCCGACCATCACCGCCTGCGAGAAGGCTGCATTGGTGCCGATACCGCTCTGTTCAAAGATCGTGGGCGCGTAGAAGAAAATCGCATTGATGCCCGTAATCTGCTGCGCCACCGCAACAACAAGGCCTACCACCAGTGCGAGTCGCATGCCGGGTTTGAAGATATCGCCGATGCGAGACCAAACGGATTCTGGTTCGCTCGCTGAGCTGTCCCGGATCACTGCCAGCTCTGCAGCCACTTGGTCCGGGGGCAGCAGCCGCGCGATCACACTTTCGGCGTCCGCTGTTCTTCCTTTGAGCATGAGCCAGCGGGGTGTGTCGGGCAGGGTGAATAACATGAGGAAGAAAACCCCGGCCGGTACGATCTCAAGTCCCAACATCCAACGCCACGCATGGTCTGCGATGCCCCATGAGACCACCCAGTCGAGACCCGACTCGCTGAGCTGGAGAATAAAATAATTGGTGAAATACGCCGCCGATAGCCCCAGCACGATATTGAGCTGATTGATCGATACCCGTTTACCTCTGACCGCCGCGGGCGATATCTCCCCGATATAGAGCGGCGCGAGCATGAGGGAAGTGAAGGCGATGCCCCCCAGTGCGCGGGCACCGACCAACATGAGATACGAAGTCGCCAGCGCTGACGCGATGGCTGACAGGAGATAAATCGCCGCGATCACCATCAGCACTTTGCGACGACCGAAATGGTCGCTTAGCGGGCCTGCTATCACCGTCCCGAGCAAACCTGATGCGGTAGGGGCTGCCACCACAAATCCGGCTTCAATGGGGCTTAAGTCAAATTCACTGGTGACAAAACCAACAACGCCAGAAATGACCGAGGCATCGAAGCCAAAGACAAACCCGCCGATAGACACGACCACCGCGCAGTAAAGCGCGAAATTCTGACGATACGCCACGATAATCCTTCTTTTTATTCTTCAAAGACCATCATCTTGCCGTGGGCAAGGCTCACAGCAACATGCGACGCGTCGGAAAGTACCAAGCGCGCGACTAATGGGAATCCTAGGGTGCCGGCCGCTAAGCGCTGAAGGTCATCAACAAGTCCTTGGCGTCAATCTGGCTTCCCGGTGCGACAAAGATTTCATCGATAGTACCGTTCCGATCTGCGCGAATGGATGACTCCATCTTCATCGCCTCAATCGTCAGCAGCACATCGCCTTGGCGCACTTCACTGCCCTTCTGAACGGCAACGGTGACTACAGCTCCCGGCATGGGTGCCCCCACATGGAGGGGGTTGCCGACCTCTGCGCGGGGTGGGCGCACCTTGGTTGCCGCCACGGTGCGATCTTCGATACGCACGCGGCGCGGCTGTCCATTCATTTCGAAGAAGACTTTAACGATGCCCTCCTCGTTGGCCTCGGAGGTGGTGAGACAGCGGATCTCCAGTGTTTTACCCGGCTCGATTTCCACTGAAATTTCCTGCCCGTCCTCCATGCCATAAAAGTAGACGTCGGTGGGCAGCACCCGAACCGGGCCGTACTTGGCATGGCGCTGCGCGTACTCCATGAACACTTTGGGGTACATGAGATAGCCATTCAGGTCTTCATCATCGATGTCGACGCCGCCCAACTGTTCGCTGACGGCTTGTCGTGTGGCTTCCAGGTCAACCGGTTCGAGTCGGGAGCCAGGGCGCTCGCGATAAGGGCGTTCGTCGCCGAGGATGCGTTGTTGAACATCGCTCGGCCAGCCTCCTGGCGGTTGGCCAAGGTCGCCGCGCATCATGTCGACCGCGCTATCCGGGAAGGCCACGTCAACAGCGGGGTCTGCCAGCTCCTTAATACTGAGGCCCTGGGAGACCATCATCAGTGCGGTATCACCAACGACTTTGGAGCTTGGCGTCACTTTGACGATGTCGCCAAACAGCTGGTTGACGTCGGCGTAAGCTTGGGCGACTTCATGCCAGCGCTCCTCAAGCCCGAGGGATCGCGCTTGAGCTTTAAGGTTGGTGAATTGTCCGCCGGGCATCTCGTGCAGGTAAACCTCAGAGGCGGGCGCCTGCAAGCCCGACTCAAATGCCGCGTAGTGTTCGCGCGCTGCCTCCCAGTAATTGGAGATCGCTCGGATCTGCGTCTGGTCTAGCCCGGTCGCGCGCTCTGTGCCTTCCAGTGTTGCAACAATCGAGCCGAGGGTCGGCTGGGAGGTGTTACCCGATAGCGCATCCATCGCGCCATCTATCGCGTCGACACCGACTTCGGCCGCGACCAAACAGGTTGCGATGGAAGCGCCGCTCGTGTCGTGTGTGTGAAAGTGAATGGGTAGTCCTACTTCCTCGCGCAGTGCGGTAAAGAGCTTTCTGGCGGCGGGGGCCTTGAGCAGTCCGGCCATGTCTTTTACGCCCAAAATATGTGCGCCGGCATCGCGTAGCGCTTTGCCCATCTCGACGTAGTAATTGAGGCTGTACTTGGCGCGATCGGGGTTCAGGATATCGCCGGTGTAGCAGAGCGTACCCTCACACACTTTGTCGGCTTCGATCACCGCATCCATAGCGACGCGCATGTTCTCCACCCAGTTCAGGCTGTCAAAAACCCGAAACAGATCCACACCGGTCTCGGCCGCTTGTTTGACGAATGATCGGACGACGTTGTCCGGGTAGTTGGTATACCCCACACCATTGGCACCGCGCAGTAGCATCTGCAGCATGATGTTCGGGACGGCAGCACGAATATCTCTCAACCGCTGCCACGGGCACTCCTGCAGAAAACAATAGGCGACATCAAAAGTGGCACCTCCCCAGCACTCGAGAGAGAACAGCTGCGGCAGATTCGCTGCGTAGGCGGGCGCTACCCGGATCATGTCGATCGAGCGCATGCGGGTCGCGAGTAGGGACTGATGCGCATCGCGCATCGTGGTGTCCGTCATCAGGACCTGAGGTTGCTCGGCCAGCCAATTTGCCAGGCCCTGTGGGCCCTCGCTATCCAATATTTGTTTGCTACCGGGCGCCGGGTTTCGAGTGAGCAGCGGCGGGCATTTGGGTGTCCTTGCCGTTGCGGCGGGTTTGGGTCTGCCTGCGGTTTCCGGGTGTCCGTTAACAATGATGTCGCCGATATATGTCAGTAGTTTGGTGCCGCGATCTGCCGGCGTTTTGAAATCGAATAACGCATCGGTCGAATCGATGAACTTGGTGGTATAGGTCTTATCGAGAAAGGTGGGGTGCTTCAGAAGATTCTGGACAAAGGCAATATTGGTGCTGACCCCGCGTATCCGAAATTCGCGCAGCGCCCGATCCATTCGCGCAATTGCTTGATCTTCGGTTTTGGCCCACGCGGTGATCTTCTCCAGCAGTGAGTCGTAGTAGCGAGTAATGACCGCCCCCGAGTAGGCGGTGCCGCCATCCAGACGTATGCCCATGCCAGTGGCGCCTCGATAAGCGGTGATCCGGCCATAATCGGGAATGAATTCGTTGAGCGGGTCTTCGGTCGTGATCCTGCACTGGATAGCATGCCCGTCAAGTTGCACCTCCGCCTGACTGGCTAATCCGGTGGCCTCGGTGAGGGTCTTGCCCTCGGCAATCAGGATTTGTGCACGAACAATATCGATGCCGGTGACTTCCTCGGTGACCGTGTGCTCGACCTGAATGCGTGGATTCACTTCAATGAAGTAGAAGGCGTCGGTGTCCACATCCATAAGGAACTCAACGGTGCCGGCACACTCGTAGCCCACGTGGGCGGCTATGCGTCGTCCCAGCTCGCACACCTCATCACGCTGTGCTTGAGATAGGTAGGGCGCCGGTGCCCGCTCGACGACCTTTTGATTGCGGCGTTGGATCGAACAATCCCGCTCCCACAGGTGATAAATCGCACCATGCTGATCGCCCAAAATCTGCACTTCGACGTGGCGGGCGCGCTCGATCATTTTTTCGAGATAACCCTCGCCATTGCCGAAGGCAGCCTCTGCCTCTCGCCGGCCTTCGAGGATTTTTTCCTCGAGTTCACCGGGATTGTGAATCGGACGCATGCCACGACCGCCGCCGCCCCAGCTGGCTTTAAGCATCAGTGGGTAGCCGATCCGGCTCGCTTCCTCAGCGATTTCTGACAAGTCTTCACCGATAATCCCGGTCGCGGGTATCACGGGCACGCCGGCAGCAATAGCAATTTGGCGTGCTGACGCCTTATCGCCGAGCGCACGCATGGTTTCCGCCGAGGGGCCGATAAAGGTGATGCCGTTCTCTCTGCAGGCCTCGACCAGTTCGGGATTTTCGCTCAACAATCCGTAGCCCGGGTGAAGAGCATCCGCTCCGGTCTCCCGCGCCACGCGCATGAGCTCTTCAATCGACAGGTAAGCACCTACAGGCCCCAGGCCTTCGCCGATCTGATAGGCCTCATCGGCCTTGAAGCGGTGCAGGCTGAGTTTGTCTTCCTCAGCATAGATGCCCACCGTTCGTTTGCCCAATTCGTTGGCGGCGCGCATAACCCGGATCGCGATTTCCGAGCGATTGGCGACAAGAATTTTCTGGAACGACTTCATGGTAAATCTCCACACACGAGGTGACTGAGCAAGAGGTGTCTGAGTGAGACAGGCTACAGCCCTTGAGAACTTTTGCGAGCGTTTTGCGGCAGCAGGTGACCCTTGTCCGCTGAACTGGCCTCGGGTTGGCGCTAGACTGAGGCGGAATATTTGGGCCTTAGCAGATGAACGAAGATCTTTTTGATAGTCCAGTAGCCGGGGGGCAGCAGCCATTGGCTGCGGCACTACGACCCGCAGCATCCGATGAGCTGGTGGGCCAGCGGCACTTACTGACCGAAGGTAAGCCCCTGTGGCGTTGTTTGCGGGGTGAGCCACTGCATTCCATGGTGCTTTGGGGGCCGCCCGGCGTCGGCAAGACGACTATTGCCAATCTCCTGTGTGCCAGCTCTGGTGTGAGGATGCTGAAGCTGTCGGCGGTGATGGATGGCGTCAAAGCGATCCGAGAGGCGGTGGAGGTGGGTAAGCTTGAGCGCGCTGCAGGCCGCCAGTGCGTGCTATTCGTCGATGAGGTCCATCGTTTCAACAAAGCGCAGCAGGATGCTTTCCTGCCCTTTGTTGAAAATGGCACGCTGATATTGATCGGCGCGACCACGGAGAACCCGGCGTTTGAGCTCAATACCGCGCTGCTTTCCCGGGCGCGCGTTTATCGCTTGCAACCGCTCAGCGTTGACGAGCTTGAGGCAATTCTGCAGCGCGCCGAAACAGCCCAGGGATGGCAGCTCGAAGCGCAACAACGTGCCCGGATCGCCGTTGCAGCGGACGGTGACGCCCGGCGCGCCCTTAACCTGCTCGAGATTGCCAACAGCCTCGCCGATTACGGGCAGCCACTCTCTGACGCCCAATTGGAGGAGGTACTTCAGGCACCACTGCGCCGCTTCGATCGCGGTGCCGATACGTTTTATGACCAGATTTCGGCCTTGCACAAGGCGGTGCGGGGCAGTTCGCCTGATGCAGCCCTATATTGGTACGCACGGATGCTCGATGGCGGCTGCGATCCGCTCTATATCGCCAGGCGCACGATCAGAATGGCGACGGAAGACATCGGTACTGCCGACCCCAACGCCCTGAGTGTGGCCCTGGCAGCCTGGGAAACCCTCGAGCGGCTTGGCAGCCCGGAGGGTGAATTAGCCCTGGCTCAAGCGCTGGTCTATTTAGCCAGCCTCCCGAAAAGCAATGCGGTATACACCGCCTTCAAGGCCGCGCAAGCGACTGTAAGGGAAGGCGGGTCGGAGGAGGTGCCGGTACACCTGCGCAATGCCCCGACGGCGCTCGCCAAATCCGAGGGCCATGGGGCGGATTATCGATACGCCCATGACGAGCCCGGTGCCTATGCGGCCGGTGAAAACTACTTTCCGGAGGCGCTTCGAGACCGCCGCTTTTACCAACCGACTGACCGTGGGCTTGAGTCACGCATCAAGGAGCGTTTAGACGGCTTGCGGCGCAGAGATGCGGCGTCCACGCAGCAACGTTACACACGGCCAGATAGGTCCCCCAGAACTTGAAAACCATCTTCTGCAGTGTCGCGAAGCATTCACTGATGTAGTTCATTTGGGTGCTCAATATGGGGAGATTCTTTAGTTCCAACGATCGGTCTCTGGCATATACTGTGGTGATGAATCTCATAACATCTCGAAATAGTCGGCGCTGAATCTGCGTTGCAGCGGGGTGAGAGCGAGCCACGATCGCACTGAGCGATCAACGTGGCAGGTAGGCCATGGTGCAGTCGACACACGATAATCCCACATCCATGATTTCGCTGGCGCTGGAACACCTCAACCCCGAGGTGTTCGATGCCATGCCCTTCGGCTTGTCGATTTACAGCGTGGTCGATGAGGGTGCTGACTTTATTGTGGAAGCGATGAACCCGGCAGCCACTGCGCTCTCACAGGTCGATGTCGAAGCGGTCATTGGCCGGTCGCTGATCGATGCGTTCCCGGGTGCAGAAGAGATGGGCTTTGTCGAAGCACTCCGGCGGGTGTGGCGCACCGGTGAAGACGAACACCTGCCGCCGATGCGCTATCAAGATGCGGTACGTGATGAAACCTGGTTTGTGAATTGGCTGGTGTTGCTAACCCCAAGCCAAATCATGGCGGTCTTTCAGGATGTCACGCCACAGATTCTCGCCGAGCATGCGCGCGATGCGGCACAGCAGCGTTACTCGCTACTCACCGAGGCCATGACTGATGGCATTTGGGACTGGAACGTCGCTACCGGCGAGCTTTACTTATCACCGCGCTGGCAGAGTCAACTTGGCTATCCTGAGGGTGTGTTGGAACACAACATATCGACCTGGAGCGACTTGCTTGAGCCCAGTATGCGCGAGGCGGTATTGCAGGATCTACAAGCGTGTTTGACGGGTGACAGCGCGCTGTGGGAGCGAGAGTTCCAGCTGCGACAAGCTGACGGTACTTACCGCTGGCTTCATTCGCGGGGCACCATTGTTCGTGACGAGTCGGGTAACGCCACACGGATTATCGGTGTACACATGGACATCGAAGCCTCACGGGAGACGGCGATTGAACTAGAGCGGCAAACTCGCCTGGTTAAGGCGGTTTTTGAGGCCGTACCCGACATTTTCATGGTGATCGATGATCAGGACCGCATTATCGACTATCACACTCAGGAGCCGGATCTGCTGTACCTCGCTGCTGAAGAGTTCCTGAATCGTCGGGTGGGCGATCTTATGCCCGATGCGGTGTACCAGAAGTATGAGGCCGCGAAGCGGGAAGCTATCGCCGAGGACCGTATGGCCTCCTACACATTTCCTCTAACGACGAGTGGCAAAGCGCGATTTTTCGAGACGCGCTTGCGCAGTCTCGGTGAGGGTGAGGGGTTTTCTGTCGTTACCCGGGATATCACCGAGGCCAGAGCGTTGCAAGATGCTCAGCTGCAGCGTGTGAAAGAGTTGTCGGGGCTGTATTTCATCCAGCAAGCTTCCCAGTCGTCGGAGGATTTCGCCTCGTTCGCCGCTGTGGTGGTCCATGAAGTCGTCAACGCCATGAACGACCCGGACTCTGTCAAAGTCACGCTGCAGGTAGACGACAGCCATTATGATGCCGGCTGCTCAAAGGCCGATGGCGAATGTGTCGTCAAAGCTGTTGACGACGGCAGACACCCGCGCGGTCAGCTGATCGTTCAGTTTGCGGCTGCCGAGGCCCCGCTGGATGAAGAGGTTGATTACATCAATGGCGTCTCGAAAATAGTGAGTTTGTGGCTGCGTACCGATAGCGCGCGGCATGAATCAGAACTGTACCGGCGTATCGTCTCTAGCACGCAAGACCAGGTTGCACTGCTTGATGCGCTAGGCCGATATCGGGTGGTCAACCGCGCTTATGCAGAGCGTGTCAGGCAATCGCCCGAGGCTTTGGTTGGTGTTGAAGCAGCCCAAATCCTGGGCGAAACCCACTGGCAAGAGAACCTGCAAAAAGAATTTAAAGCGGCACTTGGCGGTGAAATCCGCAACTTTCAGGAATGGCGGGACACGCCCAGAGGGCGGCGTTTCTTTAATGTGATTTACTCACCGCTGCGCGAGCACGGCACCATCACCGGTGTCGTCGTAAGCGCTCACGACATCACCGAACTGGATGATGCGCGCATGCGGTTGCGTCGCGCGGCCAGAGTCTTCTCCGACTCCTCG
>JAZBOZ010000145.1:0-4618 GCA_036351405.1 Halieaceae bacterium | reverse complement strand
GCCGGTTGGTTCCGACGCAACACCAGCACCGGCGCTATGGTTGATCCACCGCGCTGAACCATTTCGACGTTAGCCGCCTAGCAGGAAAGCGGCGGGTAGGCGCATAGCGGCGTTTTCGCGCAGGTAATGCATCCGCAGAAATCCTGCGACTCCTGAGAAGTTTTTGTATTGCGACGGCAGAGCTTTGATAGTTTTTTCCTATCATCTGCTAATAAATCGATAGACGGAAAGCACATATCGGACTAGTTTTCGTGGTGTGGTCCAAGACGTCGCCCCCTAACGACTGGAGTCCCCGCAACATGATTACTCTCGACCGTGTGTCTCTGGCCGGCCGAATCATCACCGGTTTGCTGGCTGTTTTGCTGCTGGCCGTGCTCGTGATTGTGCCGTTCCTACTCAACCGCATGAATAGCGTGATCGGCGAGGCCGAGGAGCGCGAATTGAATGCGCTCAAGGTCAATCTAGTGAATGCCATTGAGGCAGAAGCTGCGCGCGCCTCATCACTGAGCGCGCTGGTCGCTGCTATGCCTACGGTGCAGCGATCTATGGCAGAGCAACAGAGAGACCCTCTCGCCACGGAATTCGTGCCGGGTTTTGCCGATTTGCGCACTCAGCATGGCGCTGCTCAGTTTCAGTTTCATTTGCCGCCGGCAACCTCGTTTCTGCGGGTGCATCGGCCGGAGAAGTTTGGCGACGACCTCTCAGGATTTCGTAAAACCATCATAGCTACCAATCGTGATCAGCGTCCGATCTCGGGGCTCGAGCGGGGCGTCGCAGGACTTGGGATCCGTGGTCTAGCCCCGGTGTTCTCGGAAGGGCAGCATGTGGGCTCCGTAGAGCTGGGTCTCAGCTTTGGCCAGTATTTCTTTGACAGTTTTCTCGAGCAGTATGGCGCGGGTGCCGCATTGCGTCTGATCAAAGACGATGGGTTTGAGACATTTGCCTCGACACTGGGAGATGCACCCCTGCTGAGCACCGCGGCGTTAATGGACGCGGTTGAGGGTGGCAAGCCCATTGAAAATCACCAATTCAACGGCAAGCCTGTTGCTATTCTTGGGTCGGTCATCAAGGACTTCTCGGGGCAGCCCATCGGTGTCCTGGAAATCTCTCTGGATCGCTCGTCGTATATAGCGAGAGCTGCCAACGCCAGGAATGCTGCACTGTTCATCAGCGTGATCACCCTGATCGCGGGGCTTGTCATGGCCGTATTGGTGGCGCGGAGCATCTCTCGACCGATCGTGGAAACGGCCAACGCCATGCGCGAGATCTCGCAGGGTGACGGTGATCTCACCATGCGGCTGGACGACAGCGGCAATCATGAATTGAGTGAGCTATCCCGCCAATTCAATGCCTTCGTGACGCGCATGCAAGACACGCTTTTGGATGTCCGTGACAGCGCTGACCGGGTGCTGCAAACAGCCGATACGATTGCAGCCAGTAGCCAGGAGTTGGCAGCCCGCAGCGACGAAGCCGCTGCAAGCCTTGAGGAGACTTCGGCAGCCGTTGAGGAGATTACTGCGACCGTTGCCTCCGGTGCTGAGTCAGCGAGGCAAGCGAGCGCGATGTCGAGCTCCACCGCAGAGGCGGTGCAGCTCGGCAATTCCAGCATGGAGGAGCTGCGCACTACGATGGAGGATATACAGGCAGCCGCCTCGCGCGTTACCGACATTCTGACGCTGATCGACAGTGTTGCCTTCCAGACCAATATTCTGGCGCTGAACGCGTCGGTTGAGGCGGCTCGTGCGGGGGAACAGGGGCGGGGATTCGCTGTGGTGGCCAATGAGGTGCGGGCATTGGCGGAGCGGAGCAAGGACGCAGCGCGCGAGATTCGCGATGTGACCGATCAGTCAGTCGCGGCTTCTCACTCAGGGATCGAAAAGGTTGCCAGTGTTGGCGAGGCCATGTCGAGCATTATGGAGCGTATCGAACAGGTCAATCATGCCCTTAATGCCATCAGCGAGGGGAGTCGAGAGCAGAGCATTTCTCTTGGAGAAGTCAGTTCAGCGGTGACCCAACTCGATAGTGTGACTCAGCAAAACTCTTCAATGGTTAATGAAAACGCGTCTTCCGTCGCTGAGATGCGCAATCTTGCGGAACAACTCGATGCACTGCTCGCCACCTTCAAACTGGATGAGCAGGAGAAGGCGAACTTATTGCTTCGATCCTCCTGACGCGATTGCGAGCGGGTCCTTTAGCGCACCGTAGCGAGCGGGGTTTTGGCTGAATGAGTGAGGGAGTGGGGCTGCCGGCAGCCCCTTGCCCGAGAGCTACGTTGGGAGCGCCACTTCTCGGGTGATCCGCATCGGCAAGTGAACTGTGACAAATGCCCAACTGTGCAACTCGGGCGAGCCTTCCGCACGCCGCTGTGATACCCTCGCGCGCGTCTTTGAGCAGCCGGCAACCGGTATGGCCAGGAGAATGGCCCCCGGGTTGACGAGCAGCACTCCGTAAATAGGCATAACACTTTGTTTTTAATGGATAAAGTGATCCCGTTTCGGGTGGTGGCGCGCTGGTATTGAAAGAACACCAATTGGATGAGTTGAACCATGTCTGACCTATCTCTTTACCGAAATATCGGTATCTTTGCGCACGTCGATGCGGGTAAAACCACGACGACCGAGCGCATCCTCAAGCTCACCGGCAAGATCCATAAGACCGGTGAGGTACACGATGGCGCCGCGACCACGGACTTCATGGAGCAGGAGCAGGAGCGTGGTATCACCATTCAGTCTGCTGCGACGACCTGTTTCTGGAATGACCATCGCCTGAACATCATCGACACGCCCGGACACGTGGACTTTACCGTTGAGGTATATCGTTCGCTGAAAGTCCTGGATGGCGGTATTGGCGTGTTCTGTGGCTCTGGTGGTGTTGAGCCCCAGTCAGAAACCAACTGGCGTTATGCCAACGAATCCGAAGTTTCGAGACTGATCTTCGTCAACAAGCTGGACCGAGTCGGTGCGGATTTCTATCGTGTGGTAGAACAGGTCAAGAAAGTGCTGGGTGCCAACCCGCTGGTTATGACCCTGCCGATCGGTCGTGAGGATGAGTTCTCGGGCGTGGTCGACGTACTGAGCCAGAAGGCCTACATCTGGGATGATTCAGGTCTCCCCGAGAATTACGAAGTCACTGATATCCCGGCGGATATGGTCGAAGATGCTGCGATGTACCGCGAGCAGTTGATCGAGACCGCGGTCGAGATGGACGACGACCTGATGATGGCTTACATGGAAGGCGAGGAGCCCTCCCTAGAAGATATCAAGCGCTGCATCCGTGAAGGTACGCGTACCTTGGCGTTCTTCCCGACCTACTGTGGTTCGGCGTTCAAGAACAAAGGTGTGCAGCTGGTACTCGACGCCGTTGTTGATTACCTGCCCAGCCCGACTGAGGTCGACCCGCAGGATCTGACGGACGAAGAAGGTAACCCGACGGGCGAGAAGGCGATTGTTTCGGTTGAAGAGCCCTTCCGCGCGCTGGCGTTCAAGATCATGGACGACCGCTTTGGTGCTCTGACCTTTATCCGCGTCTATTCAGGCAAGCTGAAGAAGGGTGACACTATCCTGAACTCGGCAACCGGTAAGACCGAGCGCATCGGCCGTATGGTGGAAATGCACGCTAACGACCGCAACGAGATCGACTCAGCGCAGGCGGGCGATATCTTTGCGTGTGTGGGTATGAAGAATGTCCAGACCGGCCACACCCTGTGTGACCCGAATAAGCCTTGCACACTTGAGGCGATGGTATTCCCTGAGCCCGTGATTTCTATCGCGGTTGCGCCCAAAGATAAGGCAGGCACCGAGAAGATGGGCGTTGCCATCGGCAAGATGATCGCTGAAGACCCGTCTTTCCGAGTGGAAACTGACGAAGATTCTGGCGAAACCATCCTCAAGGGTATGGGTGAGCTGCACCTCGATATCAAGGTGGATATTCTGCGTCGAACCTATGGCGTAGAACTCGAAGTGGGTCAGCCGCAGGTAGCGTATCGCGAGACGATCACCATGCCTGTCGAAGACAGCTACACCCACAAGAAGCAGTCGGGTGGTTCAGGTCAGTTCGGTAAGATCGATTACAGAATCACCCCCGGAGAGCCCGGTAGTGGCTTCCAGTTCACGTCTACAGTTGTGGGCGGTAACGTACCGAAGGAATTCTTCCCGGCGATCGAGAAGGGCTTCCAGGGCATGATGGAGCAAGGTCCTCTGGCCGGCTTCCCGGTACTCGACGTGGCGGTTGAACTCTACGACGGTGCATTCCACGCGGTTGACTCGTCAGCTATTGCGTTTGAGCTCGCAGCCAAAGGGGCGTTCCGTCAGTCCATGCCTAAAGCGGGACCACAGCTGATCGAGCCCATCATGAAGGTGGACGTATTCACCCCCGAGGATAACGTCGGTGATGTGATCGGTGACTTGAACCGTCGTCGCGGCATGATCAAAGATCAGGAGCCCGGCCCTACCGGTATCCGTATCAAGGCTGACGTGCCGCTGTCAGAGATGTTTGGTTACATCGGTCACCTGCGTACTATCACCTCGGGTCGTGGCCAGTTCTCGATGGAATTCTCACACTACATGCCGTGTCCGGCACAAGTGGCTGAGAAGGTCATCGCTGAAGAGAAAGAGCGCCG
>JAZBOZ010000144.1:0-6763 GCA_036351405.1 Halieaceae bacterium | reverse complement strand
GTTGGTGACATCCGGCAGCAGATGATCAATGTTTATGCTGATCTCGAGAAAATCCTCGCGCACTACGGCTTGTCATTTGCCGATGTGATTGTCGAGGATGTGTTTACCACCGACATGGCGGCGTTTCTTGAAGTCTCGGGGGAATACCGGTCCGAGATTTATCAGGGTCGCTTTCCGACCGGCAGCTGGCTTGAGGTCAAGGGTTTGGCGCTACCGCAGTTTATGATTGAAATTGAGCTTGAGGCATATAGCGCCGATTAGGGACGAGCCAAGAGGCGTGACTTCGCTGATGCTATGCAGTGGGAATCTGTAACGGGTTGTATGTACTCGCGCATGATAAGTCGCGCCAGACAGGGCTCGGATCAAAAGACTTGGCGCCCTAACCTCCAGCGTATTAGGCCGTCGAATCACGCGCGTCTAGCTTGTCCTGCTGTTTTAACCACAGCTCCTCGGCACGCCGGTGTTTCCTAAGCCATGTGAGCGATTCGCATCTTTGAAAGCCCGCGAACATCGCCCGGGTCGTGCGGCAATACTCCCAACAATATGGCGAATAGACTGGACTTGCCGCAGCCGTTGGCACCGATCAGTGCAAGCTTCTTGCCGGGCTGGAGGAATGGAGCGAGCGGAACGGGATTAGAGACCGATTGACTGCGCCGTGAAATAGTCATCGTCGCCTCTGCTGAAGATCAGGTGCATATTGGCCGAGGTTCCTTCCAGCAGAACAATCGATACACTGCGCGCTCACATACCGGGGAAAATCTCATGAATCGACTGATCATCTCATCCAGCATTGCGATACTTCTCGCCGGCTGTGGTGCCGAACAGCCTGCAACATCTAGCAATGGCAATGAGGCCACCGACACCGTGTCGATGCAATCGGAAGCAGTGCAAGTCACCTTCCCTGCGGTGATGGCCGATATCACCCGGGAATGGCTGCGTAACTCCCCGGAAAGCGCGAGTGCACTGGGTGTCACCGAGGAGGTCGCGGGCGGTCAGTACAACAACCGGCTGAGTAAAACTGGCGTCGCCGCCCGCGAGGAAACCATGGCCTTGACGCGATCGATCGTGCAGCGGCTAAAGGCACTGCGAGCCAGCGATTTGACCGCATCAGAGCAACAGATGGTCGATGTCCAACTGTTCCGCTATCAGCAGCTGCTCGATATCGATGCGCTGGTGGACTATGGGACCCCTTATCTGACCAGCTATGGACCCATGTTTGAACCCTACGCTGTGGCACAGATGAATGGTCCGCATATTGAGCTGACCAGTTTGCTGGAGAACAACCACCCGGTCACCGATGTGGCGAGTGCGGAGGCATACATCGAGCGACTCTTGGCCAGTGGTGCCATGTTGGCCGGGTTGGAAGAGGAGGTCCTTGCTGATGCCGAGGCCGGCGCAATACCGCCAGACTTCATCATTGAGAAGGCCGAGCGACTATTGCGTAATTTGATTGCGGCGCCTCCACAAGAAAACGTGATCTACACGAGCTTTAAACAAAAGCTGGAAGAGAGCGCCGTAGACGGCGGTAAAGAATTGCTCGCTCGTGCACTGGACGCATTGGAAACCGTCACGTATCCGGGGTACGCGGCCCTTGCCGACACGGTCGCATCATTGAAGGGACGCTCAAGCCACAATGCCTCACTGGCATCGTTGCCCAACGGCGGAGAACTGTACGCGGCGATGATGCGCCTCAATACCGACACTGAGTTGACGGCCGACGAGGTTCATCAATTGGGGCTCGATAACGTCGCCAGGATTCACGCCGATATGGATGCGATTATGCAAACCATCGGCATGACTGAGGGAACGGTGCCGGAGCGCCTGCGCGAGATGGTGAAGAATCCGGATCTGGTGTATCCCAACACTGAGGAGTACAAACAACGAACGTTGGAAGAAGTCACGGCGATGGTCGACGAGATCAACGCGATCGCACCGGAATATTTTGGGGTGCTGCCTAACTCACCCGTCGAGGTGCGAAGGGTACCGGCCTTCCGCGAGGAAACGAGTGCGGCGGGTTATTACAACAGCCCTTCAGCCGATGGTACGCGTCCAGGTATCTATTATCTGAATTTGCGGTCTACCCAGTTGGTGCCAATCTGGGGACTGCCCACGATCACTTATCACGAGGCGGTGCCCGGACATCATTTCCAGGTTGCCTTGGGACTCGAGCGGGACGAGCTGCCGCTGCTGCAGCGTGTTAACACCAACACCAACGCCTTTGCCGAGGGCTGGGGACTCTACGCAGAGCGACTGGCTTGGGAGATGGGCATGTATAAGGACAAGCCCCTTGCCGATATCGGCAGACTCTATGACGAGCTGCATCGCGCAGTCCGCCTCGTTGTTGATACCGGTATGCATGCCAAAGGTTGGAGCCGGGAGGAGGCGATCCAGTACATGGCTGAAACAAAAGGCGCCGAGGCTGAGGGTGATGGCTCAGAGGTTGTTTCAGAGATTGAACGTTATGTCGCCATGCCGGGTCAGGCACTCGGTTACATGGTTGGCATGCTGACCATTCTTGAACTTAGGGATGAGGCACAGCAGGCACTGGGTGATGACTTCGATATCCGCGAATTCCATGATGCTGTCTTGACCAAAGGGGGCATGCCGCTGCCGCTGCTCCAGGCAGACGTACGCCGAACCCTGGGTATCGCCGGCGAGACCATCGAGAATTAACCCGCGGGGCTTACTGGCCCCGCTTTGCGACTTACGCCAGTGCGCAGTCCAACGATTGTTGGACCGCGCTGGTCGTTTTAGGGGCTGCTATGTTCAGAGTGGGCAGCACCGGTCAGGGTATCGTCAAATCAGCAGGCTTGGATTCGTAGGGTCCATGGATGAATACTTACAAACGCCACCGCTTCTAACCGGAGATCATCAGCTACGCGGTTTGGCTCTGCTAGCGCTTCAATCTCAGCCTCAGCCTCAGCCATAGCGACACTGAAAATCCCTTGGCGTAGCGACGTGTCATACTATATCCCTCAAATAAATCGAAAACACCGCGATTGAACCAAGCAGCCAAGAAACCAACGGGCGTCGGCAAAAGTGGTTCAGTTGCCATCAATTTACCTGTCATTATCCGTGGGGTGGGTGATGTCCAATTCTCCTTCCAATCCTAAGCGTCAGCTCCGCGGTGAAGCCGTCCGCAGACGATTGATTGAAGCTGCTGAAAATTTACTGATGGAGAAAGGTGTCTCGCAAATTACCACTCAGGACGTTCTGAATACGGCGGGAGTGGCTAGGAACACGCTGTATAAGCATTTTGCTGATGTCGATGCTTTGGTCGAAGCTACATTGCTGAAAGGATTCAGCGAGCAGGTGGAGCTGGACACGCAGATGATTCTGCAGATCATCTCCGGCTGCGAAAGCCAAGATCAATTCAAAGACGCGATGGCAAAGATTACTCGCGCGACAAACGGCGCGGATCGCAAGCCACGAAGGCAGATGCGTGTATTGCTGATTTCCATGGCGCGGACGCGTCCCGCGCTCCAGGCGAAGCTCGCTGCACTTCAGTCGAGGATGACTTTGGGGCTAAGCGAGGCCTTTGAACTCGCACAGGAAAAGGGTTTTATAAGAGAAACCGTATCACCGCGAATGGGGGCGATTTTTATTCAGTCCTATACCCTTGGTCGGATTTTGCTGGATGTCGAGCCTTGCTCTGAGGGCGACGCGCTTGATTGGATGACACTGATTGATCAGGTAATGACCGGTGTGTTCACTCCATCAGTCTGAGGCGATGTTGGCGGCAGCCCCTCAGATCCTGACTCCACCGCAACACATGCGCCTTCACCCAGGCACGCTCAAAGCCATGCCGATTCTGGTCTATCACGTTTAAGGCTGTTATAGCCCCGCATCATCAACCGCTCAACCGCGTTGACGCCAATTGGGCTCTGCCCGGAGTTGCTGCCTCCTAAGGGTGCTGATGGTATGGGAAGGTTGTCCAGCACCCGGTGGCGTCAGTGGCGTCCCGCAAATACAACTATACAAGTTGTACATTAATTGTTTATTATGCGTTTGACTCCATGCGTTTTAGCCCTCCTGAGACGCGTGCATAAGAGACCAAACTGTCGGCTTATTGATCACATTTGCGGGCGACTTGCGCAAGTAGTGCGCTTAACGAAAACGCGTTGGTAGCCAAAGTACGAACAGCACTTAACTGGATAGGGAGAGGCTCATGGAACTGAAAGCGATTTGTCGCACGGTACTATGGGTTCTGCTGGCATCGACCAGCAGTGAATTGTGGGCTGCCGTAGTCTCGTACGATAGAAATTCTGCCGGAGCCTCTGCGACAAGTGGCGACGTACCCGCCTCACAGACAACGGTAAATGACGAGGTGGTGGTTGCGGCACCCGACGCCTTGCGCAAAACCGTGGGTGGCACGTTGTTCGGCTTCACTTACTGGAACACGGCAAGCGATGGCAGTGGCGTCAATTATGAGCCCGGGGACACGCTGACTACGGTCAACGATGTCACGCTTTACGCCGTTTATCGCGGGAACTTGTGGGCGCAATGGTCTGGCTCAATCAACCACGACCGTGGTACAGCAAATGCATTCCCACCGGCTACTAACACCGGCTATCGCTATGCCTACCTTACCTCAGATAACCCGGCAGGCGATCTTGTTATCAATGAATTCGGAACGACCGTTGGTTTCAGCTTTACTGGCGAGTCCCTTGGATTTAACACTACGGCGCTGGGACCCACGTGCGTCAACGGTCAGCGAGTCGTTAATGGCGGGACGCTGTCCTGTTCTTCACTGTTTACCGATGCCGGCCAGGCTCCGGATAGCAGTTATGTAGACGGTACTTTCGTGACAGGCTTGGATCGAAATACGGGCACGTCTGACGGCATCGCGACCAGTGGCTATGGCACTGAGGACGATACATCAAGTCCTTCACCGGCCGCCTACGCGATTCGATTCGATGCGCCTGTTAAAGACGTGGTGCTCAGTATTTGGTCGTTGGGTAATCCTTCGGTCGAGGGACAGTGGAAGTTCGACCAACCCTGGGCCTTTGTAAATCAAGAAACCAACTGTCCAGTGAATTCACCCACCAATTGCACACGTAAGTTGCCGGGTTCAGAAAATACGCTGTCGGGATTCGAGGGTGACGCAAGTATCATTTTTTACGGTGAGACTACAGAGATCACGTGGGAAATTACCGCTAAAGAAGTTTACGCAGCGTTTACCTTCGGTACTTCCGCTGTGTCGTTTGGCGAGTCAAACAAGGTCGTTACGGTCAGGTCAGGCAATGCCTCCAGCACCCAGGGTGATGCGATCGCAGCTATTGCACATACGACAGAAGGTTTGGAAGGGGGCGACACCCTGGGAGGGGTCACCTGTCGAGCCTACACAGATCGTAGTTACAGCACGGAACTGACCCCCGCGACGCCACCAGGTACCTACGTGACACGCTGTTTTGGTGGCACGATTAATGATGTCGCTCCAGCGACAAGCTATGTGGTGGGCTATGTAAATGGTACCTACACAGTTAACGCCCCGCCCCCTCCGGCTGATGGTGTTTGTGGTGCTGACAATGGACAAACGCTCGCGAGCACGCCTACGAACCTTTGTGCAGTTGGCACCTCAAGTGGCGTGAGTGGCACGGGCGATTGGACATGGACTTGCCAAGGGGTCAACGGCGGGGCAAGCGCGAACTGTAGCGCCGCGATCCTGACTAACACGGTAGGCGGTAACGCGTCTGGCATTGCGAATGGACAATCGGTAGTGCTGCAGAACAACGGGGGCGACGATCTGACCGTGTCATCAAATGGCGCCTTCACTTTTGCAACCGCGATCAATAGTGGTGCCGATTATTCAGTAACGGTCCTGACTCAGCCAGCTAATCAGACCTGCTTGGTGACGGGCGGCAGCGGCACCAATCCAGGCGTCGATGTCACCAGCGTGACCGTCAGTTGTGTCACCGATACCTACAGTATTGGCGGTACGTTGAGCGGACTGGCGGCTGGCGAGTCGGTGGTGCTGCAAAACAACGCCGGTGATGACCTCACGGTCTCTGCCAGCGGTGCCTTCACCTTTGCCACGGAGATCGCCAGCGGCACCGACTATGCGGTGACGGTGCTCACACAGCCCACGGGCCAAACCTGTGCCGTGACGAATGGCAGTGGGAGCAATGTGACGGCTGATGTGACCAATGTTGGCCTCGCATGTATCGATCTACCGGACTCGGATGATGATGGAACTCCTGATGATGAAGATACTTTCCCCTCAGACCCCGTTGAAGATGCCGATACCGACGGCGATGGCATTGGTGACAACGGTGATGCGGGTGGCACCGGCGTAGGTATCCGAATCATAGGTGCGCCTGTAGCTTGTTCCTTTGATGGCAGCGTCACAGCAGCGCCGGTGACGGCTTCGAATGCTCCTGGCACACCGCTCGACACGCAGCTGGAGTTCGCTTTAACACTCTGTGGCGCCTCGGTGACCGTTCAAGCAGTATTCGGCGAGGCATTCCCTGCTGGCGCTGTGGCCTATAAAGTGTCTGACGCGGGCGAATGGACCGAGATCCCCAATGCGAGCATTGCCGGCGATACGGTGACTTATACCATCGTGGACAATGGTCCGCTGGATGCTGACCCGACGGCAGGTCGAATCCTTGATCCGGTAACAGTAGTTACACCCGCGCCACGAGGGCCTGCGACACCGGTCCCAGTCCTGCCGATCTGGATGTTGGCGTTGCTTGGACTGATCACTGGCGGCGTTGGAATGGTCTCGTTGCGACGATCATAAGCATCGCACTGAGCTGTCGGC
>JAZBOZ010000143.1:0-36581 GCA_036351405.1 Halieaceae bacterium | reverse complement strand
TGGTGGATCCCGCGCCTACAAAACCGCCGCTCTCGATGGTCACGGGTGCGACCAGCGTGCTGTTAGACCCCACAAAAACATCATCACCGAGCACGGTACGATGTTTATTCACCCCATCGTAGTTGCAGGTGATGGTGCCCGCGCCGATGTTACTGCCTGCGCCAACATCGGCGTCGCCAATATAAGCAAGGTGATTCGCCTTGCTACCGGCACCAATCCGCGAATTTTTGGTTTCTACAAAATTGCCAATCCGTGCCGCATCATCAAGTGCGGATCCGGGTCGCAGGCGGGCATAAGGCCCGATGCGACAGCGCGCGCCAACCGTTGCGCCATCGATATAGCTAAAAGGTTCAACCTCGGTGCCAGCGCCGAGTTCGCTGTCGCGTAACACACAGTTGGCGGAGACCTTCACACCGTCACCCAAAACGACGCGTCCTTCCACAACGACATTGACGTCAATAAAAACATCTCTGCCGCAGATGAGCTCACCGCGAATATCAATCCGCTGCCGGTCAGCCAGCGCAACGCCTTGGCTAAGTAGCGCCTCAGCGCGCTGCTTTTGTCGTGTGCGCTCCAATTGCTCCAGCTGTAAGCGATCATTAACACCCGCCGTCTGGGACGCGTCCGCTGCCAGTTGCACCGCAACTGATAGGCCTGCCTCCCGCGCAATCGTCAGCACATCGGGCAGGTAATACTCACCCTGAGCGTTGTCATTGGTGACTTGCGATAGCCAATCGGTGAGTTGCGCGGCCGTCGCCGCCAACACGCCCGTATTCACTTCTCGCACCGCGCGCTGCTCGGGCGTCGCATCCTTGTGTTCAACCACTTCCGAAAAATGACCCGCAGCATCGCGCAACACGCGTCCGTAGCCAGTAGGGTCATCCAGCGTAGTCGCCAACAGCACCGGTTGCTCGCGTGCAACCTCAAGCATGGGTGCCAGCGTAGATGCAGCGAGTAAAGGGACATCGCCAAACAGCACCAAAGCCACGCTCTCGGGAGAGCAATAGGGTAAAGCCTGCTGTACAGCATGGCCCGTTCCCAACTGCTCAGCTTGTTCGTGAAAAGCGACATCGTCCGCAGCGACAGCGCCCCGAACAAGTTCCGCACCATGTCCTACTACAACATGAATACGGTCCGCACCGAGGTCTCGCGCGGTATCGATAACATGAGCCACCATCGGCTTGCCCGCGAGCGGGTGCAGAACCTTCGGTAAATCCGAGTGCATCCGGGTGCCACGCCCGGCAGCAAGAACAATGACCTCAAGCATGGGATCGATTCTTCACCAATGAATTCCTATCATTTCGCGCTTATCATTTCACAACGCGGGTCAGAGACAAGCGCACTGCTGCCAAAAAAAAAACCGCCCGAAGGCGGTTTTAGGAAACACTTAATAAGGTCTTAGCCTCGACCCGCGCGATTCTTCAGTTTACGTAAGGTGGCAAGCTGCGCAGCAGCCTCGGCCAACTGTGCCGAAGCACGACCGTAATCGAGTTCACCAGATTGATCTGCCAGTGCGTCTTCCGCAGCTTTACGCGCTTCTTCAGCAGCGGCTTCATCAACATCTGCCGCACGCAACGCAGTATCGGCCAAGACCGTCACTACATCACCTTGGACTTCAAGATAACCGCCAGAAGCGTAGTACACGTGTTCTTCACCGTTCTGCTCAATGATGCGGATCGGGCCAGGAATCAGTTTGGTGAGCAGTGGCGCGTGGCCATAGCAAACACCAAGTTCACCCTGCGCACCCGTCGCTACCAGCATATTGACCAGCCCGGAATAGATCTGAGCCTCGGCACTGACGATATCGCAGTGGATTGTCATGGACATGGGCGTCTCCCCTCAGCGACTCAAAGCTTGGCCGCTTTCTCCACCGCCTGCTCGATCGAGCCGACCATGTAGAAGGCTTGCTCTGGCAGATGATCGTACTCACCAGCAAGCAGACCTTTAAAGCCTGCAATCGTATCTTTCAGCGACACGTAGATACCCGGTGAGCCGGTGAAGACTTCCGCCACGTGGAAGGGCTGTGACAGGAAGCGTTCGATCTTACGCGCACGAGCAACGGTCAGCTTATCTTCTTCAGACAGCTCGTCCATACCCAGAATCGCGATGATGTCCTTCAGCTCTTTGTAACGCTGCAATACCGACTGCACACCACGCGCCACTTCGTAGTGCTCTTGACCGATGATCAACGGATCGAGCTGGCGCGACGTAGAGTCAAGCGGATCTACCGCCGGGTAAATACCTTTGGCAGCAATGTCACGGCTCAGTACGACGGTTGAGTCGAGGTGAGCAAAGGTGGTGGCGGGTGACGGGTCAGTCAGGTCGTCCGCAGGTACGTAAACCGCCTGAATCGATGTAATCGAGCCGGTCTTGGTGGAGGTAATACGTTCCTGCAGTGCGCCCATCTCTTCAGCCAGCGTCGGCTGATAACCTACCGCTGAAGGCATACGGCCGAGTAGTGCCGATACCTCTGTACCGGCGAGGGTGTAACGATAAATATTGTCGACGAACAGGAGTACGTCACGGCCTTCGTCACGGAACTTTTCGGCCATGGTCAAGCCAGTCAGTGCAACACGGAGACGGTTGCCGGGCGGTTCGTTCATCTGGCCGTAGACCATCGCCACCTTGGACTCTTTCATGTTCTCGACGTTAACAACGCCTGACTCCTGCATCTCGTAGTAGAAGTCGTTACCTTCACGCGTCCGCTCACCCACACCGGCAAACACTGACAAACCGGAGTGTTCGGTCGCGATGTTGTTAATGAGCTCCATCATGTTGACGGTCTTACCGACACCGGCACCACCAAACAGGCCGACTTTACCGCCCTTGGCAAACGGGCAGACCAAGTCGATCACTTTGATGCCGGTCTCCAACAATTCCTCAGAAGCGGCAAGCTCTTCATAGCTCGGCGCAGCGCGGTGAATAGACGCGCGCTCCTGCTCGCCGATCTCGCCTTTCTCATCGATCGGGTTACCCAGCACGTCCATGATACGGCCGAGTGTCTCGATACCAACCGGCACACTGATCGGCGCGCCGGTATTCTCGACCGCCAAACCGCGGCTGATACCTTCAGAGGGACCCATAGCGATAGCGCGCACGACGCCATCACCCAGCTGTTGCTGGACTTCGAGGGTCAGTCCTTTGTCGCTGATCTTCAGCGCGTCGTAAACCTTAGGCACGTTGTCACGCGGGAATTCCACGTCGATGACAGCGCCAATTACCTGTACGACCTTTCCGCTACTCATTTTCGGGTCCTCTGTTGTATTTCGTATGCGGCTTCCCGCCGCAGAAAATCTTTCACCAATCCTTTTGGATCAGCCGATAGCCGCCGCACCGCCAACGATCTCAGCCAGTTCCTGGGTAATCGCTGCCTGTCGGGCTTTGTTGTAGACCAATTGCAATTCGCCAATGAGATCGCCGGCATTTTCACTGGCATTCTTCATGGCAATCATCCGCGCTGCCTGCTCACAAGCGCCATTTTCGACCACTGCCTGATAAACCTGCGACTCCACATAACGCAGCAACAAACCCTCAATCAGCGTTTCTGCATCTGGCTCGTACAAGTAATCCCAATAGTGGTCGACATCGGTTTCATCAGCCTCGAGTGGCAATAGCTGGGCCACATGGGGCTTCTGGGTCATCGTGTTAACAAACTCATTGCTGACGATAAACAGCTTGTCGATATCGCCGTTTTCATAAGCACTGAGCATGGTCTTAACACCACCAATCAGCTGGCTTACGGTGGGGCTCTCGCCGATGTCGCGAACGACCGACGTCACGTTGCCACCCACACTATTGAAGAATCCGATCGCCTTGGCACCCACAGCGCAGATGTCCACGCCAACGCCTTCATCTGACCAGGCCTTCATCGAACGCAGCGACTCTTTGAACAAATTAATGTTCAAACCACCACACAGACCCCGATCACTCGAGACGATGATGTAACCGACCCGCTTAACCTCGCGTTGATCCATAAACACGTGGCGGTGTTCGGGGGAGGCATTGGCAATGTGACCCATCACCGAGCGAATGCGGTGCGCGTAGGGTCGACCTAACTCCATACGCTCTTGTGCACGGCGCATTTTACTCGCGGCCACCATTTCCATGGCGCGGGTGATCTTTTGAGTACTTTGGATACTCGAGATCTTGGTGCGAATTTCCTTGCCAGCAGCCATGGGCGATTACCAGGTTTGTGTGGCTTTGAAGGTTTCGATGGCCGACTTAAACGCTGCTTCACGCTCATCGTTCCAGCCACCGTCAGCGACGATATCGCTCATCAGCTGGCCGTGCTCGCCGTGCATGTAAGACAACAGCGCACTCTCGAAGGCACCGATTTTGGCGACTTCGATGTCATTGAGGTAACCCTCGTTGGCGGCGTAAAGCAATACACCCATCTCGGCAATGCTCTGGGGCGCGTACTGTCGCTGCTTCATCAGTTCGGTGACACGCTCACCGTGATCCAGCTGCGCCTTGGTGGCATCGTCGAGGTCTGACGCGAACTGGGAGAATGCCGCCAGTTCACGGTACTGCGCCAGTGCCGTACGAATACCACCTGACAGCTTCTTGATGATCTTGGTTTGTGCAGCACCACCAACACGCGATACCGAAATACCCGCGTTCATTGCAGGCCGGATGCCAGCGTTGAACATATCCGCCTCGAGGAAGATCTGACCGTCGGTGATTGAAATCACGTTGGTCGGTACGAAGGCCGATACGTCACCGGCTTGGGTCTCGATCACGGGCAGGGCAGTCAGTGACCCTGTCTTGCCTTTGACTTCGCCATTGGTGAACTTCTCAACGTAGTCGGCATTCACGCGAGCGGCTCGCTCCAGCAGACGCGAGTGCAAGTAGAAAACGTCACCCGGGTAGGCTTCACGTCCCGGCGGACGACGCAGCAACAGCGAGATTTGGCGGTAAGCAACCGCCTGCTTTGACAGATCGTCGTAGATGATCAGCGCATCTTGACCACGGTCGCGGTAGTACTCGCCCATGGTACAACCAGCAAACGGTGCCAGATACTGCATGGCAGCCGGATCAGACGCATTAGCCGCAACAACAATGGTGTGATCCATCGCGCCATGCTCTTCGAGCTTGCGAACCACGGAAGCCACCGATGAAGCCTTTTGACCGACCGCAACGTAGATACACTTAATGCCGGTGCCTTTCTGGTTGATGATGGCATCGACAGCGATCGCGGTCTTACCAATCTGACGGTCACCAATGATCAACTCACGCTGGCCACGACCAATCGGCACCATGGCGTCGATCGCCTTCAGGCCGATTTGCACCGGCTGATCAACGGATTGACGGTCAATTACACCGGGAGCGATTTTTTCAATCGCATCGGTCTCGGTCGCCTCAACAGCGCCCTTGCCATCAATAGGGTTACCGAGTGCGTCGACGACACGGCCGAGTAGGGCGTCACCGACGGGCACCTCAAGAATACGGCCCGTGCAGCGGCAGCTCTGGCCTTCTGCCAGCGACTTGTAGTCGCCCAGCACTACCGCACCAACGGAGTCCCGCTCGAGGTTAAGCGCCAGACCGAAAACACCGCCGGTGAACTCAATCATTTCACCGTATTGAACGTCGGTCAGACCGTGGATGCGAATAATACCGTCGGTCACCGATACGACAGTGCCTTCGTTGGTCGCCTGGGAGGTGACATCCAGTTGCTCGATACGACTGCGAATGATGTCGCTAATTTCCGCAGGATTCAGTTGCTGCATGACCTAAATTCCTCTGTCAGGGTGTCAGCGTGCCAGCGAGCTTGTTCAGCCGGCCGCGAACAGAGCCGTCGATCACAAGATCGCCGGCACGAATAAGCGCCCCGCCCAGCAGGGTCGGGTCGGTGTGAGATGTGATGCTGATGCTTCGCTCAAGGCGCGCACCCAGCGCATCGCTGAGTTGCTGCAATTCATCGGAGGAGAGGTCATACGCAGATGTCACTTCGACATTCACGGTGGCCTCCAAGTCCGCCTTCAGCTGCTCGAACAACGCCATCACGTCGGGCAGAAGCTCGAGCCGACTATTCTCCGCCATCACTGAAACAAAGTTGCTGAGGCTGACATCGACATCGTCGCCCAACAGTTTCAACAATGCATCGGCGCGCTCTGCTCCCGTACGCGCGGGATCTTTGAGCATGGCCTCGACACGCGGCTCAGCAGCAACCTGCGCCAATGTGCCGAGTTGCGCCAGCCACTGGTCCAGCACGCCGTGCGCGCGAGCGTACTCGAAAGCAGCGCGCGCGTAAGGTCGGGCAAGTGTTGTCGGCTCGATCATCAGCGGTTTACTCCGCGGTCAGATTGCTGAGAAGCTCGGCGTGCTTGCTGGCATCGATTTCAGCGCCGAGAATCTTCTCGGCACCGGCAACCGCCAGTGCACTCACCTGGGACATCAGTTGTTCCTGAGCCCGGGCGCGCTCCTGTTCAATTTCGGCGCTAGCAGCCGCCTTGACGCGATCGGCTTCGGCTTCCGCCGCAGCCTTGGCTTCTTCGATCAGCTGCGCCGCGCGCTTATTAGCTGACTCGATGATGCCCGCTGCCTCACGCTTGGCTTCGGTCATGTGCTCGACCGCTTGCTTTTGCGCGATTTCAAGGTCGTGACTGGCGCGATCAGCAGCCGCCAAACCGTCAGCAATTTTTCGCTGACGATCCGCCATAGCCGCAGTGATGGGCGGCCAGACGTAACGCATGCAGAACAGCACGAAAACCGCGAAGGCAATCAGCTGACCGATCAGTGTGAGATTAATGTTCACTTGGCTCTCCGGTCGGTTGACAGGGTGAAAGACCGCAACAGGTCTGTCTTCAGCCCGCTGCGACCACGAAGATCAGGTACATTGAGATACCAACACCGATAATCGGAATCGCGTCGACCAGGCCAGCGGCGAGGAAGAACGATACCTGCAGCTTGGGACCGAGTTCGGGCTGACGCGCCGAAGATTCCAGCAGCTTGCCGCCGAGCATGCCGACGCCAATAGCCGCACCGAGACCGCCAAGTCCGGTCATGATGGCTGCTGCGATGTATACCAGTTCCATAGTGCTCTCCTTGAGTGGAAGTTCCGCGCTGTCCGCGGTGGTTTAGTGATCTTCGTGCGCCATGCTCAGGTACACGATGGTCAGTACCATGAAGATGAACGCCTGTAAGGTAATAACGAGGATGTGGAAGATAGCCCAACCGATTTGCAGAAGGCCTGCGGGCAACATCCAACCAATACCGACGCTGAATACGACCGCAATCAAGATGAAGACCATCTCGCCGGCGTACATATTGCCGAATAGTCGCAAGCCGAGTGAGAAGGGCTTGGCCAGGAAGCCAACAAACTCAATGGTGAAGTTCAGCGGGATAAAAGCCGGGTGGTTGAAAGGCACCAGCGTCAGCTCGCGGACGAAACCAAAACCTTTCACTTTAATGGAGTAGTAAATCATCAGCGCGAAAACGCCGAGCGCCATACCCATGGTGATGTTGGGATCGGTAGAAGGCACGATCTTTTGGTAAGGCACGCCCAGCAATTCAAGGCTGTGAGGAATGATATCGACGGGAATGAGGTCCATGAAGTTCATCAGGAACACCCAGACAAAAATCGTCAGCGCCAATGGTGCGATCAGCGGGTTACGGCCATGGAACGTGTCTTTCACCGTGCCATCAACGAACTCAACGACCATCTCGATGAAGTTGACCAAGCCGGACGGCGTATCCGCACTGGCCTTGACGGCGACTTTTCGGAAAAGCCAGCAGAAAAGAACGCCCAGAGATAGCGACCAAAACATGGAATCCAGGTGGATAGCATTAAAGCCCATCGCAGCGGCTTCCTTGGCGCCGTGAGCGATTGTCCACTCACCGCCGGGCCCCACGATGTCGCCATGACCACGATCAAACCCTTCCGGGAGTTTGCCGTAAGTCAGGTTGGTCAGGTGATGAACGATATAACCTGATACCGTCTGTTCGCCGCCGCTTGCCGCCATGTCCGTTTAAAACCCCAACCTCAGTGTGTTGTTGCGTGCCGCTGTACCCTTGCAATAGCTACAGCAGTCGCCACTAGTGTCAACATTGAGCCCGCCAATGTGGCGATTAGCCCAGCATCGGGCCGCAAGGCGAACCACAATGCATATCCCGCCGCCGCCAACGAATATTTGGCTAAGGCAAGGGCTGCCGCTCCGGACAGCTGCGTTGTCCTGGTGCCGCGTGTTACAAACCAGAGTTGTGGCAATAGGAGAATGACCGTTCCGGCCAACCATGCCTGCCCAATACCCCAATGACCCAGCATCAGCAGGCCGCTAGCGACAACAAACCCCGGCGTAGCACCGAACAACGAAGCCAACAAAAGGGGTTTCCGCGTGGCGTTTCCTCGACGCGGTGTTTGCAGCGATCTGCCAGCATCCGTCACAGTCGGACTCCGGCTCCAGAGCGGGCGCGAGTGTAAGCGAATTGCTCACCACCTTCAACAGGGGGTGAAGTCATTGAATTCTTTTAAGAATTCCGTCGAGCTGGTCGAGATCACCATATTCGATAACCAATTTTCCCTTGCCAGATTTGGCATGGTTGATGCTGACCGAGGCGCCCAGTCGAGATGATAGATCCCTCTGCAGCTTATCAACATTGGGATCAATTCGGGTACCGGGTTCCTTGGGGGGCGCCAAACGGGCTTTGACCAGTGCTTCGGTCTGACGGACCGACAATTTGCGCTTGACCACCTCCCGCGCTGCATTGATTTGCTCGGCACCTTCCAAGGCCAACAACACTTTAGCGTGGCCAGTATCAAGATGACGCTGCGCCAACAGCTCTCTCACTGCCGGCTCCAAACTCAACAAACGCAGTAAATTCGCGATCACTGGGCGGGATTTCCCAACTGCCTGTGCTACCGCACCCTGGCTGAGTTCGAATTCCTGTTGCAGCCGCCTTAGTGCCTCGGCTTCCTCAATCGGATTGAGGTTCTCCCGCTGAATATTTTCAATCAGCGCCATGGCGATGGCCGCTTCGTCGCTCACATCACGAATGACCGCGGGAATACGATCAAGTCCGGCGCGTTGGCTGGCGCGCCAACGACGTTCGCCGGCGATGATTTCCCAGCGATTCTCAGCCACGGGTCTGACAACAATAGGTTGCATGACACCTTGCGCCCGAATGCTGTCAGCAAGCTCTTCGAGCGCTGCATCATCGAATTCACGTCGTGGCTGGTATTTACCCCGCGTCAATTGCTCAAGGGGCAGGTCGCGCAGCACATCCTTGGCGGCACCGTCCGGGACTGCTCCTTCCTCAGCACTTTGCGACGCACTCGGTGTCGATTTAACGGCAGGTGCTGCAGCAGCGCCGAGCAGTGCATCGAGGCCACGATTAAGTTTGCGACGTTTGCCGGACATGAATCAGGCTCCTTCCTGTTGTCGACGACTGAATTCGCCGGCTAATGCCATATAGGCTCTAGCACCACGGGAATATCGATCGTAAATAATGCCTGGTTGTCCATGGCTTGGCGCTTCTGCCAACCGGATATTTCTCGGGATAACCGTGCGGTAAACGAGCTCGCCAAAGTGTTCATGGAGCTGCGCCGAGACTTCATTCGTCAGTGCATTTCGCGGATCGTACATGGTGCGCAAAATACCTTCGATGTCGAGATCGGTATTGACTGTTTCAGCGACCCGGCGAATCGTATTCAACAGCGCAGACAAACCCTCCAGCGCAAAATACTCACACTGCATGGTAATGAGCACGGAATTAGCAGCTACCAATGCATTCAGCGTCAACATATTGAGAGAAGGCGGGCAGTCGATGATGACGTAGTCGTAAAGAAACGTGCCGGCCTTCAGGGCATTGCGAAGTCGTTGTTCCTTGTTATCCAGCGAGAGCAGCTCTACCTCCGCCGCCGTTAGGTCACCATTGGCGGGTAAAAGATCGAAACCGGACTCACCGGTGGGCATGACAGCCGAAGATAGCGGAAGATTATCGACCAGGACGTCGAGAATCGTGTAGTCCAAAGCGTGCTTATCAACCCCCGACGACATGGTGGCGTTGCCCTGCGGGTCGAGATCAACCAGCAAGATGCGCTTATCCATGGCAGCCAATGAAGCAGCCAGATTCACGCTGGTGGTCGTTTTTCCCACACCGCCTTTCTGGTTCGCAATTGCCACCGTCTTCATGGTTATCCCCTGTGAGGCGAAAGACCGAGGACGGTCAGCCAGCGAGATTCGCCAAGGCCGGGGACCGACAGCTCGATATTTTCCTCGAGTTCGAAGTTATCGCCCAGCTCACTGAGCTCAGTGCCAACCAGCTGGGATTTCATCGCATAAAGCCGGGCGTCGCTCGCCAGCAAATGACGGCACTGGTCGCAGGTTCGGGCAATATCCGCGAAAGCACGCGTGACCACACCGTCGAATTCACGACCCGGCTGCCAAGTTTCCACCCGGGACTCGACGATGTCGATGTTAGACAACCCAAGTTGGCTTTTCACCTGGAACAGAAACCGCGTTTTCTTGCCGTTGCTATCAAGCAGCCACCAACGGGTTTCCGGTTTAACAATAGATACCGGTATACCCGGAAGCCCCGGCCCTGTACCTACATCGACAAAGTGATGGCCGTGTAGGTGAGGCGCGATCGCCAAACTGTCGAGCAGGTGACGGACAACCATCTCCATGGGATCACGGATTGCGGTGAGGTTATAGGCCTTGTTCCAACGCTCGAGCATATCCCGATAGCGCAACAACGCGGCAATTTGTTCATCAGAAACATCAAGACCAAGCTGTGCGATACCGCTGGCTAGACGATCACGGAGCGCTTTATCCATTGGCCGCGCGCTGGCTGTCGCCTGCGATTTGGCGCCGACGTAGATAGACCAACAACAGCGATAGCGCCGCGGGTGTCACACCGGAAATACGACCCGCCCTCGCCAATGTTGTGGGTCGCGCTTCGCTAAGCTTCTGACAGATTTCATTCGACAGCCCGTCGACTTCAGCGTAATCAAGATCGGCGGGAATTTTAGTGGCCTCATGACGGCGCAAACGCGCGACGTCTTCCTGCTGGCGCGCAATGTAACCGGCGTACTTGAGGTTGGTTTCGACCTGCTCGGCGGCTCGGGGATCCGCCAGTGCATCACCACGAAGCCCGGCGACATCGCGATACCCCAACTCGGGGCGACGGACCAAATCGGCCATCGAATACTCGCGAGACAACGGTTTGGCCAATTTTTGATTCAAGGCCTGCGCCTCTGGACTGTTGGGTTGAATGACCGTCCGCTCCAGACGTGCCTCTTCAGCCTCGACGGCCTCACGCTTGGCAACAAAGGCTTCCCAGCGAGCATCATCGATCAACCCCATCTCACGCGCTTGTGGCATCAGCCGAATATCCGCATTGTCCTCGCGCAACAGGAGGCGATACTCGGCCCTTGAAGTAAACATGCGGTAGGGCTCCTGGGTGCCCAAGGTCACGAGGTCATCGACCAGAACACCAAGATAAGCTTCATCACGGCGGGGCTCCCACGCAGCGAGGTCTTGTGCACGACGGGCAGCATTCAGCCCCGCCAGCAACCCTTGCGCACCGGCTTCCTCATAGCCCGTGGTGCCATTGATCTGTCCGGCAAAATACAACCCCTCAATAGCCCGGGTCTCGAGGCTGTGATGCAAATCTCTGGGGTCAAAATAGTCGTACTCAATCGCATAGCCGGGACGGATGATATGGGCGTTTTCCAGACCGGCAATCGAGCGTACCAGCGCCAACTGGATATCAAACGGCAACGATGTGGAGATGCCGTTGGGATACAACTCAGTCGTCGTAAGCCCCTCGGGCTCAATAAAAATCTGATGCGAGGATTTATCCGCAAAACGGTGAATTTTATCTTCGATGCTCGGGCAGTACCGTGGGCCCGTCCCTTCGATGACGCCGCTGAACATGGGAGAGCGATCAAGCCCGCCGCGAATAATCTCGTGAGTTTCCGGATTGGTTTTAGTGATCCAGCAACAACGCTGTTCCGGATGTTGCGCGGGGTCACCTGTCAGCGACATCGTGGGACGGGGAGAGTCTCCCCACTGCTCTTCCATTCGGGAAAAATCAACGCTACGCGCATCGAGCCTGGGGGGCGTGCCTGTTTTGAGCCGACCCATCCGCGGCGCGAGTTCGCGGAGTCGATCCGCCAATCCCACAGAAGCGGGATCACCCATGCGTCCCCCCTCACTGTTCTCAAGCCCAACGTGAATCCGACCATTGAGAAAAGTGCCGGCAGTCAGAACGACCTGACGCGCTGAGAACTTCAGACCCGAGCGAGTGATCGCACCCGCCACTTGGGTGCCGTCAACCGCAATATCTTCGACGGCATCCTGGAAAATTGTCAGTCCCGGTTGATTGAGCAAGATCTGCCGAATGGCGTTGCGATAGAGCACACGGTCAGCTTGCGCTCTTGTGGCGCGCACTGCCGGCCCTTTGCGGGCGTTTAACACCCGAAACTGAATACCTGCCTGATCAGTTGCCACTGCCATGGCGCCACCGAGCGCATCAATTTCGCGAACCAAATGGCTCTTGCCAATACCGCCGATAGCAGGGTTGCAAGACATCTGGCCGAGAGTATCGATGGCATGGGTTAACAAAAGCGTGTTTGCGCCAGCGCGCGCTGCAGCCAAAGCGGCCTCAGTGCCTGCATGGCCACCGCCGACAACGATGACGTCATAGTGTTGGGGATAAACAATCACGATCGAACGGCCAAAGAACAAACGGGCAGCGAGTATAGACCGAGGTGTCAGTGGGTAAAACGTCAGAATTTGGCCAGCATGCACGGTGAGTGATCTCGACGACATGCTGAGAATTTCACCGCTTTAACTAAGTTTCTTACTGAATAGAGATATATAGGTAGTGAGTAGATATGTTTTTAGTAGTTCTTATTAGGGCAGCAAGTTTTCGGGGATAATCCTATTAAGTATTTATAAATCAATGATTTGTGGACCAGTAAACGCTATGGGCTAAGACCTTTAAGCCCAGTGCGGTGTCGGTTAATGGTTTGTGAACAAGCGTGGAATGTTCCATTGCAATGGTTTTGACCCCACGTTTTCCCCAGCTCGCTGACAGTCTTTTATTGCTTTGGTGTCCCTATCTGCCGACCCTGAGTCAGGCGTGTGGAAAACTCAGTGAATAGTGGGTGGGTTGTGAGTAAGTCTGTTGAGAAGTGGGCACTGATCCTTCGGGATAAACGGTGAACTACTTGCCGATGCAGAAGCTGGAAAAGATCTCGCCCAACAATTCATCGCTCGTCATCCGTCCAGTAATCTCCCCCAGCTGGTCGTGAATTAGCCGCAGATCCTCAGCCAATAACTCGCCGGCACCGCTCGCCAGAAAAGCTGCTTCACTCGCTTTAAGGGACGCTGTTGTGTGATCAAGGATAGTCAGATGCCGTTCTCGGGCGCTGAAGCGAGTCTCCGCACCGGCTTGGAGCCCTAATGCGTCGGTGATAGCGGTGAGCAAATCATCCATACCGCTACCGGTCAGAGTCGAGATGGCGACTGCGGCAGCGTCCTCATTCGTAGCGGGTCCCGGAGGCCGGCCACTGAGGTCGATTTTGTTGTATACCGTAATAGTGGGTACGTCCTCGTTGAGGGCCTCAACGGGTCGCGGGTCGGTATCATCAATAAGATGGAGTAGTAAATCAGCCCCACGGATTTCCTGGGTCGCACGGCGAACCCCTTCCTGTTCAACCGTATCGTCAGTTTCGCGTAACCCAGCAGTATCACTGATGCGCAGGGGGATGCCGTTAACCTCGATGTCTTGTCGCACGACGTCACGTGTGGTGCCGGGTATGTGGGTGACAATAGCGACATCATCTTGAGCAAGTCGATTCAACAAACTGCTCTTGCCGGCGTTAGGTCTACCTGCCAGCACTACGGTGGCTCCGTTTCGGACCATGGCGCCTGCGCGGGCCTCTTTATTTAAGGATTCCGCAGCCTGAATAACCGCCTTCAGCCGGTTCGCCACTTCCCCATCGCCAAGAAAGTCGATGTCTTCTTCCGGGAAGTCGATAGCGGCCTCAACGTAGATCCGAAGCGCCACAAGATCTTGGGCCAGGGCGTTGATCGCGTCAGAGAACACGCCACGGAGCGATGCTTGTGCCTGTCGCGCTGCACTTCTTGTGCGGGCGCTGATGAGATCGGCAATGGCTTCCGCTTGTGCAAGGTCGAGTCGACCATTCAGGAAAGCGCGTTCTGAGAATTCGCCAGGTCGCGCTTGCCGTGCCCCCAGTTGCAGCGTGCGTTCGAGCAGCATTTGCAGAATCAGAGGACCGCCGTGGCCCTGCAGTTCGACGACATCCTCACCGGTGAAGGAACGTGGTCCGGGAAAGTACAGCGCGAGGCCGTCATCCAGCGTTCGCGCGTCGGTATCCAGAAAGGTGCGGTAGTGCGCAACTCGAGGTTCGAGAGATTTACCCGTGATCTGTTCCGCGATGCTGTGTGCTTGTGGTCCAGATAGTCGGACCACGCCAATGCCACCGGCGCCGGGACCGGTGGCGATGGCGGCGATGGTGTCCCGGTTTAAACCACCCGTTAACGCATCGCCGTCAGCCAATTCAGGCGTGCTTACCATCCGCTTCAATGCGTCGTGTAATGACGTATTGCTGGGTCATGGATAGCAGGTTGTTGACTACCCAGTACAACACCAGTCCCGCTGGGAACCACAGGAAGAAGAAGGTGAACACAACAGGTAGCCATTGCATGAGTTTGGCTTGCATGGGATCCGGCGGTGGCGGATTCAACTTCTGCATGAAGAACATGCTGGCACCCATCAGGATCGGCAGCACGAAATAGGGATCCATGACCGACAAGTCTTCGATCCAGAGTGCGAAGGGCGCTTGGCGCAACTCCACGGATTCCATCAATACCCAGTACAGGGAGATAAAGACTGGCATCTGAATCAGAATGGGCAAACATCCTCCCATCGGATTGATCTTCTCTTTACGGTACAGCTCCATCATGGCCTGCGACTGTTTCTGCTTGTCGTTGGCGTACTCTTCACGAATTGCCTGCATTTTGGGCTGCACTTTTCGCATTTTGGCCATGGATCGATAACTGGCAGCGGAGAGCTTGAAGAAGGCGCCTTTGACGAGCACGGTCAGCAAGATAATGGCGACGCCCCAATTACCCACGACGCTTTGTATTTTGGTGAGCAACCAGAACAGCGGTTGGGCAATCCACCAGAGCCAGCCATAGTCGACGGTAAGGTCAAGATGGTCGGAAATTTCTGCCAATCGGTACTGATCTTTGGGTCCAACATAGAGCTGTACGGTGTAGTCCGCGCTGCGGCCTGCGTCTACAACCATGGCCGGGCTAGTAAAGCCCGCGATGTTGAAGCCGTTGCTGGTTTGCCGCATGCGGTACTGATGGGTTTCGTCGGCGGGCGGCACCCACGCACTCAGGAAGTAATGCTGGATGATGGCAATCCACCCACCGGGGATGGGTTTGCGGAATGGTTCATCGGCAATGTCGTCAAAGGCATATTTGCTGAACCGTTCGTCCGGTTGCGTCAGAGCGGCGCCGAGAAAGGGCTGAAGGCCGAAACCGGATTGATCGGCATCGGGTGGTGGCGTGTTGTCACGCTTTAGTTGAGCGAAGGGGACACCTTGCCAGCGATCGCCGGTGTTGTTGCGGACTTCGAAGCGAACATCAACCAGATAGTTGCCCGGTCTGAAGCTGAAATGTTTATAAACCTCAAGGCCCCTCGATTGATTCCCGGCCCAGGCCAGCGTCACCGTTAGCGGTTCGTTTTGCATTTCATACGCTGTGCGCTCGGTGACGTATTGCGCGCGGTCGGGTTTGTCGATCCCGAATTCACCGCTGCCTAATAGTCCGCTCTGCGCAACATAGGTGCGAGTGGCATTTTGTTCTAACAGGACGTAAGGATTGTCTGGCGTGTCGATAGCGTCCGGGAATTGACGCAGTGCCGCTTCAACGATGTCCCCGCCTTGCAGGTCGATAGCAAGTTCCAGGGTATCGGTGGTCACTGCAATATAGCGTCCCTCTGTGGCACTCGGCTCGGGGGTCGCTGTTGCCTCAGTCGTGACAACTGTCGGTAAATCGTCATCAGCGACTTGGGCAGGTGCCTCGACGGTATTTGGAGGTAAGTCGGTCTCCACTTCGCCGACAGCCGATGAAGTTTGTGCAATCCGATCGCGGGATTGGGCAGGCTGGCGCGCCTCTTTAAAGGCGGTCCATTCGACCAGCAGCATCAGGGTCAGTACTGCGCTGGCGGCAATAAGGGCGTAACGCGGGATATCCATGGTCCTCGCTCTGACTATCAGTGTTCAGGGTTTTGTAGGGTGTGGCTTCTCTTCCGGCACCGGATCATACCCGCCCGGGTGCCATGGATGACAGCGCCCGATTCTGCGAATTGCCATCCAGGTGCCACGAACAGGCCCGTAACGCAAAATGGCGGTGCGTGCGTACGAAGAACAAGTGGGTTCGAAGCGGCAGCTGCGGCCCAGCCATGGGCTTATTAAAAGTCGGTAGCCGTCGATCAGTGTAATCAACACCCGAATAAAAAGCCGGGTCACAGGATTTACTGTTTGGCGGCGAGCTGGCGTTCCAGTTTCGTCCACAGTGCGTCCATTGAGGCGATAAATGCCGGGTTGTCGATTCGATCTGCTTGCGGCCGGGCAAGCACAACCAGATCACAGTGCGTGCTCAGTACATGCGTGCGGAAAAACTCTCGCGTGAGACGTTTAAAGCGATTGCGACGAACGGCAAACCGAATGTGCTTTTTAGCCGCAACAATACCCAAGCGACTTTGCTGGCGCTTGTTTGGCGTAGCCAAAATCAACGCGTTGGCGTTGGAAACTTTGACAACAGCTGCGTCGAATACGCCTTTGTAGTCGACCCCATTTAGCAAGCGTGCTTCACGGGGAAAGGACTGACCAGACATGAATGGCCGGCAGTCATCGGTTCGCCGCAGGGGCGAACCATTATCGATTACGCAGACAGCTTACGACGACCGCGTGCACGACGTCGGGCGATGACCTGACGGCCGTTCTTGGTAGCCATACGAGCACGGAAACCGTGAGTGCGCTTGCGCTTCAATACGCTGGGTTGGAATGTACGCTTCATCGTCGAAAACCTGGCGACATGCTGAAAGGGTCGCGGAGTATAGGGATTGGGCGTTTAGAGGGCAAGTGGTTTTAATGCCGGCTCGATGCTGTGGGTCACCAGGTCAATTATTTATTCGGTTGGTCAGTGCTTACGTTTCAGACGTTTGACGGCGCCGTTGGGGATTACAGCGGATGCGGAAAAATCGTCGGTCGCCACAATGTATCGAGAGTAAATACACAGCTTATCCACAACAAAATTAGATTTCCGGTTGAAAGCGAAGGAAATCTATTGTAGCCAAGAATAAATCTATAACTATTTGATTTCGTTGGTTAAAAAATGTTTTGCGTTGTGGTTTTTAGTGTGGATAACTATGCACTTAGTGCAGCTGGCTATGCCGAGAGCGAAAACCGCCCGGGGCTCTTTCTTCTATATCACTCGTCTGTGGCGGTCGTGATAAGCCTCGGCTCTCATTATCAAGCTGTGCAATAAATCAGCTGCTTGTTCCCGCTTTCAGCCCTGGCAGTATCAATAACAAAAGGTTTCGGAGAATTATTGGTGTCGGCAAACGTATCACCGGTCGATTTGTGGCAGCACTGTTTGACGCGCCTTCGCGGCGATATGCCCTTGCAGCAGTTCAATACCTGGATTCGCCCGCTCAAGCCGCAAACGAGTAGTGAAGGACTGGTGCTCGCTGCACCCAATCGTTTTATCCGTGATTTCGTTGCCAACAAATACGCGTCGCTGATTGCAGGCCACATGGCTGATCTCGATGGGTCAAGTCAGTCTGATGTCGCAATTATCGTCGGTGGTGCAACGGGTGATGCTGCGGTGAGTAGGTCTCATGATGACCGCGTAGTGCCTTTGACCGAGGCCCGTTCCTCGATCGCCGCCGTTCCCACCCAGCGGCCGGTATCTGAATCACGGCAATTCGCTAATGATGCGTTAGCGGCGACGCCAGCGCCTGCGAATCCAGCGCATCAGCTGAATCTCGTGGATGGTTATACCTTCGAGCGGTTTGTCGAGGGTAAAAGCAATCAATTGGCATTGGCGGCAGCCCAGCAGGTCGCGACGCATCCCGGTGATTCCTACAACCCCCTATTTTTGTACGGTGGCGTGGGTCTTGGGAAAACCCACTTGATGCACGCTGTGGGTAATGCCATGCGTGCCCGTAACCCCGACGCCAAGATTGTGTATTTGCACTCCGAGCGGTTTGTCGCGGACATGGTGAAGGCGCTGCAGCTTAATGCCATGAGTGACTTCAAGCGTTATTACCGTTCCGTCGACGCGTTATTAATCGATGACATCCAGTTTTTTGCCAACAAGGATCAATCCCAGGAGGAGTTCTTTCATACCTTCAATGCATTGTTGGAAGGCGGGCAACAAATGATCCTGACCTGCGATCGTTACCCCAAAGAGATTGAAGGTGTCGAGGAGCGATTAAAGAGTCGGTTTGGCTGGGGATTGACGGTCGCGGTTGAGCCTCCCGAGCTCGAAACCCGAGTGGCTATTTTGATGAAAAAGGCGGAGCAATCGAATATCGATCTGTCCCCGGAAGCCGCTTTTTTTATTGCACAAAGGATTCGTTCAAACGTCCGAGAGCTCGAGGGTGCGCTGAAGAGGGTGATAGCGAGCGCTAACTTCACAGGAAGACCGTTTGATATTGATCTGATTAAAGATAGCCTGAAAGATCTGCTTGCACTGCAGGATAAGCAGGTGTCATTGGAGAACATCAAGCGCACCGTTGCCGACTATTGCGGTATTAAGGTCGCTGATTTGATGTCCAAACGCCGGAATCGCTCGGTGGCGCGACCGCGACAATTGGCAATGGCGCTGGCAAAAGAATTGACCAATCACAGCTTGCCTGAGATTGGTGATGCGTTTGGTGGCAGAGATCACACGACAGTCTTGCACGCTTGTCGTAAGATTAAGGAATTGCGCGAAACTAGCTCGGATATTCGCGAAGATTACAAAAACCTGTTGCGTTCGCTGACAACCTGATGGGCGGGTTGGCGGCTCTGCGCTGCTGGCTATCGACCTGGAGCAATAAGCAATGAAATTCAGCATTCCTCGCGATGCGCTGTTGAAGCCCCTCAATCTGGTGGCGGGTGTAGTGGAGCGTCGTCAGACGTTGCCAGTGCTGTCGAATGTTCTGTTGCGGTTGGAAGGCAATCAACTGTCACTGACGGGTACCGATCTTGAGGTGGAATTGGTGGGGCGCGTGACCGTGGAAAGCGCGGGCACCGATGGCGAGATCACCGTTCCCGCCAGAAAGTTGGTCGACATTTGTAAGTCGCTACCCGACGGCACGCAGATTGAGTTTTCGGTTGAAGGTGGCAAGGCCACTGTCAAAGCAGGGCGCAGCCGCTTTACCTTGTCGACGTTACCTGCCACCGAGTTTCCTGAGGTTGAAGGGGGTGCGGGTGATGTTTCGCTTCAGCTCCCTCAGCCATTGGTCAAGCGCTTGATCGAGCGGACGGCGTTCGCCATGGCGCAGCAGGATGTTCGTTACTACCTGAATGGTATGTATCTGGAGATTAGTGCCGGTCGTTTACGCATGGTGGCGACTGATGGTCATCGGCTCGCGCTGTGCACAGCGCCGGATAAGGTGGATGGATCTGACGTCGGCGTGATTATCCCGCGCAAAGGGGTGCTGGAGTTGGCGCGTTTGCTGGACAGTGACGACAACATGTCGCTGGTAGTAGGCAGTCACCATATTCGTGCAGAAACCGAACAGTTCACGTTTACCTCCAAACTGGTGGATGGCAAGTTCCCAGAGTACGAGCGTGTGTTGCCCAAATCACCGGACAAATCAGTAATTGGTGACCGCTTGGAGCTTCGTCAGGCCTTCACGCGAACGGCGATTCTTTCGAACGAGAAATATCGTGGCGTGCGGCTGCGTTTGTCGAACGACACGCTGGAAATTACCGCCAACAACCCTGAGCAAGAGCAGGCGGAAGAGGTGGTCCCTGTGGAGTATCAGGGCGATAACCTCGAGGTAGGCTTTAACGTGAGCTACTTGTTGGATGTCCTTTCGGTGTTGAATGGCGAAAAAGTGAGATTTTCCCTATCCGATGCAGCCAGCTCAGCCCTCCTTGAAGAGTCAGAAAGCGGCGATTCTGTTTACGTCGTAATGCCTATGCGGCTCTGAGGTCGGCACCCCGTGTTGACGCGGGTCGTTGTTGCTCTTCTCCCAAGCTGCTGGATCGACTGATGCTTCCTCATCATCTCCAGCAGCTGCAAATTCACTGCCTTAGAAACCTCGAGTCCATCTCGTTGACCTTGTCACCGGGAGGTAACTTCTTTTTTGGTGCGAACGGTGCCGGTAAAACCAGTGTGCTGGAAGCGGTGCATTTTTTGAGCACCGGGCGTTCTTTTCGTGCAGGACCCGCGCGTTCGCTGATTACCCACGAGCGAGAGGTTTGCCGGGTGGTCGGCCGAGTCTCTATGGGCAGCGGGTTGGTTGTCCCATTAGGGATTGAGCGACAGCGAGATGGTGTATTGGCCGCCAGAGTCGCCGGCCAGTCAGCGGGATCCTTGAGCCTGTTAGCCGAGCGGCTGCCGGTTGTGGTGCTGGATACAGAAACGCTGAGCTTGGTGACCGGTGCCCCTGAAGGACGAAGAAAGTTCTTGGATGGCACAGTGTTCCACGTGGAACAGTCCTTTCTCGATGTTTGGCGCCGGTACCAACGGGCCCTCAAACAACGGAATGCAGGGCTTCGCCATGGTACACTTGACAGCGATTCCGCCTGGCGCGATGAGTTGGTTTCGGCAGGTGAAATACTGACTGCGGCGAGGCAGAAGGTGGTCGATGCCCTGTCCGATCAGCTTCAGGTGATTATTGCGGAGCTATCTCCCGGCCTCGATGCCATTGCATTGTTGTTGCGACAGGGTTGGGAAAGCGGGAAGACGCTGACCGAGGCTCTGAATCAAAGCCTTGATAGCGATCAAAGGCAGGGGTTTACCCAGTCTGGACCACACCGAGCCGACCTGAGGGTGTTGGTTGCCGGTCGCCCCGCAGCCGATGTGCTATCGCGGGGACAGCTCAAGGTGGTGGTGTCGGCATTGAGATTGGCACAGGGGCGCTTGGTATCCGCCCAAAATGCCGCGCAGCCTGTCTATTTAATAGACGACTTGGTGGCAGAATTGGACGCAGATCATGCAAATCGTGTCTGCGAAATGTTGGCATCGAGCAAAGCACAGGTGCTGATGACCGCCGTTGAGCCTAATCAGCTACTAAACTGGTGGCAGGGCCGGGATGGCAAGGTGTTCCACGTGGAACAGGGAAAGATCTTTTCCGATCCCTAAAAGGCTTGGTAGAGAGACAAAGAGGTGGTTTTAGCCGCCGGAGATAGTCAATGAGTGATAACGAACAGCAGTTACCGGAAAGCCGCGATTACGACTCATCCAGCATCAAGGTATTAAAAGGCCTTGATGCGGTCCGCAAGCGACCCGGCATGTACATCGGCGATACGGATGATGGTACGGGCTTGCACCACATGGTCTTTGAGTTGGTTGATAACTCGATCGACGAGGCTCTTGCAGGCCACTGCAGTGCGATCAACGTCACCATCCACCCTGATGAGTCCGTATCCGTATCCGATGATGGTCGTGGTATTCCGACGGAACAGCACGAAGAGGGTGTGTCAGCGGCTGAAGTGATCATGACGGTGTTGCACGCGGGCGGTAAGTTTGACGACAACACCTATAAGGTGTCGGGCGGTTTGCACGGCGTGGGTGTCTCAGTGGTGAATGCGCTGTCAGAGGAACTCAAGCTGACAATCCGTCGGCAAGGCAAACTCCATGAGCAGACTTATCACCATGGTGTGCCCGATGCGCCTCTGGCCGTTGTGGGCGATACCGACGGTAGCGGCACCTCGGTGCGTTTCAAGCCGTCCGCCGAGACCTTTTCTAATATCAAGTTTCACTTCGATATTCTGGGCAAGCGTCTGCGAGAGCTGGCCTTCCTGAATAGCGGTGTAAAAATCGTACTTCACGATGAGCGCAGCGGTGAAACAGAAACTTATTGCTACGATGGGGGCTTACGGGCTTTTGTCGAGTTTCTTAACAGCAATAAAACCAGTATCAACAAGGTGTTTCACTTTGAAGCCGATGCCGATGATGGCGTCAGTGTAGAAGTGGCGCTCCAGTGGAACGATAGTTTCCAGGAAAATCTCTTCTGCTATACCAACAATATTCCTCAGCGCGATGGTGGCACCCACCTCGCCGGTTTCCGCGCGGCGTTGACGCGCTCTTTGAACAGCTACATTGAGCGCGAAGGGCTGGCGAAAAAGGCCAAAGTATCGACGACCGGCGATGATGCTCGCGAAGGATTAACAGCGATCGTTTCGGTAAAGGTCCCGGACCCCAAGTTTTCGTCACAAACCAAAGATAAATTGGTGTCCAGCGAGGTCAAAAGCGCAGTGGAGCAGGCGATGTCTGCACACTTCAATGACTATTTGCTCGAGCACCCCGGGGACGCCAAGCTGGTCGTGGGCAAGATGTTGGATGCCGCCCGTGCGCGCGAGGCTGCCCGTAAAGCCCGCGAAATGACGCGAAGAAAAGGCGCACTGGATATCGCGGGGCTTCCCGGTAAGCTGGCAGACTGTCAGGAGCGAGACCCGTCGCTGTGCGAGCTGTACCTGGTGGAGGGTGACTCGGCGGGCGGTTCCGCCAAGCAGGGTCGCAACCGTAAATTCCAGGCTATCCTGCCGCTGAAGGGCAAGATCCTCAACGTCGAAAAAGCGCGATTTGACAAAATGTTGAGCTCGGCCGAGGTTGGCACGATGGTGACCGCATTGGGTTGTGGCATCGGTAAAGATGAATTCGACCCGGATAAGCTGCGTTATCACAGCATCATCATCATGACTGACGCCGATGTTGATGGGTCGCATATCCGAACGCTGTTGTTGACCTTTTTCTTCCGGCAGATGCGCGAACTGATTGAGCGTGGCCACGTATTTATTGCTCAGCCGCCGCTCTACAAAATCAGTAAAGGTAAGCAAAGTCGTTATCTGAAAGATGAGCAAGCGCTCACTAACTACCTCACAGAGAACGCGCTGGATGGCGCGTCTCTGTTCGTTTCACCCGAAGCGCCTGCTATCACAGGCGCGGCGCTGTCGGCGCTGGTTGAGCAGTATCATGCCGCTGCAGCCACGATCGACCGCCTGGCTCGTGTGTATTCGGCGCCAGTGTTGTGGCAACTGCCGTACGTGGACTCGCTGACCGTCGAGGATCTTGCCGATGAAGCCAAAGTCCAGGCTTTTGTCGATGCTGTATGCGCGCGTTTACACAACACTGAGGCAGCAGCAGCGCAGTTCACCGGTTTCCTCCGCCAAGACCCGGAGCGCGGCCACTACTACCCGGTATTCCGCCAGGTCGAGCACAGCATTGCCACTGACTTCGCGCTGGGTCAGGGCTTCTTCGGTTCGAAGGAATACGAGGAGTTGAGCGAGTTGGGTGCGCGCTTGCGTGATTTGATCGAGCCGGGCGGCTATTTCCAGCGGGGCGAGAAGCAGTTCGCCACGACGGATTTCACCGAGGGGCTCAGTTGGTTGCTGGGCGAGGCGCGGCGCGGTGTTTCGGTGCAGCGTTATAAGGGTCTGGGTGAAATGAATCCCGACCAGCTGTGGGAGACGACGATGGATCCTGCGGCGCGCCGTATGCTACGGGTGACCATCGAGGACGCGATTCTTGCCGATCAGATGTTCTCTACGCTGATGGGTGATGATGTAGAGCCCCGGCGCGAATTTATCGAACAAAACGCCCTCGCGGTTGCCAATCTCGATATCTGATTGATGACGCGAAGGTGGGGTTAATCCTCGCCTTCGCGTTGTTCGTGGCCGTCATCTTCAGGCGACCCGGACTCAATTTCTGCCAGCGCAGTGTCCACCAGTGAATCGTCCAGTTTGGTCTTGTTTTCGAGCACCGGTACGCCCAGATCCCGAAACTCGTGCACCTGTTTCACCAGGTTACCTTTGCCGTGGGTGAGGGTACGCATGGCGCTGTCGTAGGTTTTGTTCACCGTGCCGATCTGATTCCCCAATTTGAGCATGGCGTCGGTGAAGGTCTTGAACTTCTCGGCGATCTTCTTGGCCCGATCAGCCAATAGCAAAGCGTTTTTATTTTGTTCCTCAAAACGCCACAACTGGGACACGATATTCAAACTGGTCAGTAGTGTCGTTGGGGTGGTGACCAGCACGTTTTTATTGATCGCTGACTGAAAAAGGTCGGGTTCAGAGCGAAAGGCCTCGGCAAAAGCCGATTCCACTGGCACAAACATGAACACGATCTCCGGCGAACGTATGCCATCAAGGTCGAAGTAATTCTTTTGCGACAGTTCGTCGATGCGGTTCGCAATGGCTTTGCGATGAGCGCGGAGGGCTGATTCTCGGACATCGTCGTCGTCTGCATTGACGAAAGTGGTGTAGTCGTTCAGGGATACCTTCGCGTCAATGACCAGGTGTTTGTTGTCGGGAAGGTTGACGATGACATCCGGACGCCGTCGGCCTTCCTCGGTATTGAAACTACGCTCCCGCACGTAGTCGATCCCTGCCCGTAAACCCGACTGATCGAGGACGCGATCCAGAATCAATTCACCCCAATTTCCCTGCTTCTTTTTCTCACCTTTGAGGGCCGTCGCCAGATTGTGGGCTTCCTCTTGCAGGCGCTGACTCATCGATTGCATGTGTGCCAGTTGCTGCTTCAGTTCGCCAAGCTTTTCTGTTCCCTGACGGCTCTGCTCATTGACCGTGGTTTCAAAATGGCGAATTTGGGTACGCAACGGGTCGAGTAGCTGCTCCAGGGATTCTCGGTTACTACTTTTAAAGGCTTGTGACTTTTCCTCGAAAATACGCCCTGCCAAGTCACGGAATTGTTGGCTCAATTCCTCGCGGGCTTCTTTCAGCAGTTGCTGCTGCGCGCTCAACTTTTCCTGGTCCGCTAGTCGAGCAGTTCTCTCGGCGGTCAATGAATCCCGGATCTGGTCACGCTCTGCCGAGCGCTCCGCGAGTTCCGCGCGCAAAGACGCAATCTGAGACAGCAGCGCTTGTTCACTGCGGGCTTGCGCGTCACTGCGCTCCTCGAGCCGGGTAGCAAGTTTGTGGTGTTCGGCCTCAAGACTGCGCAGTGAGCTCTCTGAGTTAGTAAGCGCTCGCTCCGCCTCCGCGCGCCGCCGTTCAGACTCGTCTAAGGCTCGTCGTGACGTACGCCGCGATACCCAAACCCCGATGGCTCCGGCGGTGAGGCCGGCGCCCGCACCTACCAACCAACCGTATTCGGGTAGCCAGACGGGTAGTTGCATCAGGACGCGGCAAGCTGGGCGATGTCAGCGACCCGCACAAACTTGTCTCGCAGCGAGGCGAGCAGCCGAAGCCGGTTGTCCCGCAGGGCGGGGTCGTCGGCATTCACCATCACGCTATCAAAGAATGCGTCGACCGGATCGCGCAGCGTGGCCAGCGTCGAGAGCGCGCCCGCGTAATCCCGGTCAGCCAGTAACGGTACCAGCGTTGCCTCAACCGACTCGAGTTCAGAGGCGAGCTGCTTCTCCGCGTCCGCCTCAAACAGCGCCTTATCGGGTTCGCCGGAGAATGTGGCATCTGACTTTGCAAGGATATTGGCAACGCGCTTATTGGCCGCGGCCAATGCCGCGCTCGCGTCGCTCTGCGCGAACTGCTGCAGCGCCTTCACCCTTGCGTCGATGTCGCTGGGGTCACTGATGCCGGTTGCGGTGACCGCCCGCAATACGTCGACAGAGATATCTTGATCCGAGTACCAAGCCGGCAGGCGCTCGATGACATAAGTGACCACCGTATCCACCGTATCCGGGTGCAGTAAATCGGGCGCGTATTGATCAACAGCCGCCTCTGCAAGCGCATGCAGCGTCATACCCGCTTGCTGGTCGAGCAGGATTCTCACCACTGCAAGCGCGGCCCGGCGCAGACCAAACGGATCTTTTGACCCGGTTGGGGTTTGCCCGATCCCAAAAATACCCACCAGAGTATCGAGCCGGTCTGCCAGCGCGACAGCGGCTGCTTCCGCGGACTCGGGCAGATGGTCCCCTGCAAAACGTGGCCAATAGTGCTGTTCGATAGCGCGGGCAACCCCTTCGGGTTCCCCGTCATGGCGCGCGTAGTGACTACCCGCAATACCTTGCAATTCCGGGAACTCCAGCACCATCTCGGACACAAGATCACACTTTGCCAGTGTTGCTGCGCGGCTTGCGACTTCCGCATTGGCACCAAGATGTTCGGCCAGCTGTCGCGTCAACGCCATCATGCGATTGCGCTTGTCGGCGAGCGTCCCCAATTTTTGCTGAAACAGAACGCCTGCAAGCCGCTCGCCCCGGTCGGCAAGCGGTGTTTGCTTGTCGGTCTCGAAAAAGAACGCGGCATCACTGAGTCTTGGACGAATCACACGCTCGTTCCCGGCGATGACCTGCTTCGGATCGCTGCTCTCAATATTGGAAACAGTAATGAATTCGGGTCGCAGCGCGCCGCTTGGATCAACCAGATGGAAATACTTCTGGTGCTCCTTCATCGAGGAGATCAAAGCTGCTGCGGGAACCTCCAGAAAAGCGGGGTCAAAGGATCCTTTGAGTGCCACCGGCCATTCGACCAGACCCGTGACCTCATCGAGGAGGTCTTCATCGATAACAGCCTGAGCACCGTCTACCGCCAGTGCCTCGACCTGTGAGCGGATCAACGCGCGGCGCTCGGCGTAGTCCGCCAGTACGTTCGCCCCCCGCATTGCTTCGACGTAGTCCCCAGCCTCACTGATGACGACCGGGTCGGGATGATGAAAGCGGTGCCCACGGCTAGTCGACGACGATTGCAAACCGAATAGTTCAAGTGGGAGCACGTCCGCTCCCAGCATCAGCACCAGCCACTGCACCGGGCGCAGGAATTCATCGCGAGACCGACCCCAGCGCATCCGCTTGGCGACGGGTATGGCTCGCACAGCATCGGCAACCAGCATAGGTACTGCCTCGCTGGCTTGTGCGCCGGGATCCACTCGTCGTACGCCGACCCGGGGGCCTTTGGGGGTATCGATCACCTCCAAAGTGTCGGGGTCGAGACCTTGCTTGCGGGCGAAGCCAGCGGCCGCGGGCGTCCACGCACCGCTGTCGTCTTTCGCTGCTGCGGCAGGTGGGCCAAGAATTTCACGCTCGATATCGGGCGCGGACAACGCTAACCCTTCGACCAGCACCGCTAACCGTCGTGGTGTCGCAAACCAGCGGCTACCCGAGTAGGTCAGCCCTGATTGGTCGAGTCCTGCGCAGAGATCATCATGGAGCGCGATGGCCATCTCGGCCAGCGGCCCGGCAGGTAACTCCTCAGTGCCGAGCTCAAACAACAGGTCTTGAGTACTCATGCGCGCACCTCCAGAGCCTGGTTTGCGAGATCCCGGTCGGCCTGCGGAAAGCCCAACTCGGCGCGGGCATCGTAGTAGGCCTGTGCCACGGCTTTCGCCAAGGTGCGCACCCGAAGAATGAAACGTTGCCGCTCGGTTACCCCAATCGCATGCCGCGCATCGAGCAGATTGAACGCGTGAGACGCCTTGATCACATGTTCGTAAGCAGGCAGCGGCAGCTTGCGTTCTATCAAGCGCAGCGCCTCTCGTTCACAGAAATCAAAGGTGGCGAACAGCTGGTCTGTATCGGCTTCGCTGAAATTGAAGGTGGACATTTCTACTTCATTTTGATGGAACACATCGCCGTAAGTCACATCGCCAGCCGGCGTATTCGCCCAAATCAGGTCATACACTGAGTCCACGTTTTGCAGGTACATGGCGATGCGTTCGAGGCCATAGGTGATTTCGCCAGTGACCGGGAAGCACTCGATGCCACCGGCCTGCTGGAAGTAGGTGAACTGGGTCACCTCCATGCCGTTAAGCCACACCTCCCAGCCTAGCCCCCAAGCCCCCAGCGTCGGCGACTCCCAGTTGTCTTCAACGAATCGCACGTCATGTTCGAGCGGGTCGATGCCCAATTCGCGCAGGCTATCGAGATATAGCCCCTGAAAATCTGCGGGCGAGGGCTTCATGACCACCTGAAACTGGTAGTAGTGCTGCAGTCGATTGGGGTTTTCACCATAGCGCCCGTCCGCAGGACGGCGACTCGGTTGAACGTAGGCGGCGTTCCAATTCTCGGGGCCGATGGCACGAAGGAACGTAGCGGGGTGGAAAGTGCCTGCGCCGACCTCGAGGTCCAACGGTTGGAGTATCACGCAGCCGTGCTTACCCCAGAAACCCTGCAGTCGCAGAATCAGGTCTTGGAATGTGGCTGGAATCACAGCAGAAAATCCCGGAAAAATGATGCTGGTAAGTATACCTGCCCACCAACAGGCATAATACGAACCCTTTGGTAAAAGGTGGGTTTCACGCAGGTGTCTGAGGCGGCAACGAGTCGAAAAGAGCGAATTCAGGGCAGGGTCGCCTCATGGTTTACCCATGCAGCCCTGTGGATTTCGTCGGTTTTGCCCCTCTCTTGGGCCCGAGCCTTGGGGCGATGGGCGGGTCAGCTCACCTATTGGCTCGATGGGCGCACGCGTCGTGTTGCGGAGCGCAACATCCGTTTAGTGTACCCGGAGCTCGATTCGCACGCGCAGGAGGCCTTGATCCGTGACTCACTCATACAGACCGGCATGCTTGCCGCCGAGATGGGTCACGTCTGGCGCAAACCCTGGTCCCATACGCGCGATCTGATTCAGGCCGTCGAAGGCGCCGACTTGATAGAAAAAGCACAAGCGGACGGGCGCGGGGTCATTGTCCTCGGCCCGCATCTCGGCAACTGGGAGGTGCTGGGTCTGCACCTTGCAACGCTGGGCGACATGGTGGCGCTTTACGAACCCCCCCGTTTTGCAGCGCTCGGCACTTTGATTCGCGCCGCTCGAGAGCGCAGCGGTGGCACGCTGGTGCCAACCACGTCGCGTGGTATCGCTGCCTTGGTCCGCAGTGTTCGCAAGGGAGGGATTTCAGGCATCTTGCCGGACCAGGTTCCCGACGACCCAAGGGCGGGTGTGAATGTGCCCTTCATGGGGCACGATGCCTTCACGGCTACGCTGGCTTGTAACCTTATCCAGCGATCCGGTGCTGTGGCGGTCATAGGCGCCGCCTTTCGCGTGCCGGGCGGCTTTAAAATGTGTTACCGACAAGTCCCTGATGCGCTTTATGATGAAGATCCGGTTGTCGCTCTGACTGCGCTCAACGATGCCGTTGCAGCATTGATATCCGGCTGGGATGCCCAATATCAATGGCAGTACAAACGCTTCCGCTGCCGCCCCCCGGGTCCTGTGGACCACTACATTGACCTCATGCAACCGAGGACCTGAATAAACACATGCAGCAATACATGGGAAAGATTGTCGCCGGCCTGATTGGGTTTTTGGTGCTAGGCCCGGTGGGCCTGTTGTTTGGTTTGGCGATTGGCCATGCTTTCGATCGCGGACTTTGGCAGGCGTTGCAAGCCGCCAGCCCCGAAGCCTTAGCCAAGGTTCAGCAACAGTTCTTCGATACGACTTTCACGCTACTCGGCTATGTCGCAAAGGCAGATGGCCGCGTGTCGGAGGCGGAAATCGCACAGGCTGAATCCCTGTTTGCCCAATTGCGGTTGAACCCGAGGCAGCGGCAATCGGCAATCGAAAAATTTCGGGCGGGCGCGCAACCCGGGTTTGATCCCGAGGCGACGGTGGCGGCTTTCGCCGCTGCGGTTGGGCCTCGACGGCAGGTGCAGCACACCTTGTTCGCCTTTTTAGCCAGTATGGCGCTCGCCGACGGTGAGTTTGAGCAGGCGGAACGCAGTGCGTTGCATCATATTGCCGCGCTGCTGGGGATGCCTGCCGCTGAGGTCGATCGGCTGGTCATGATGCTGTCAGCGCAGGCGCGTTTTCACACTAATTACCAGGGCGGACGACAACAGGGCAGCACCGCTGCACCGCCTCGCGATCGGCTCAAGGACGCCTATCAAGCATTGGGTGTTGAAGCGTCGGTCACTGACGCTGAACTCAAAAAGGCTTACCGCCGTTTGATGAGTGAGAACCACCCGGACAAGCTCATGGCCAAAGGTGTTCCCGACGACCTCGTCAAGCTGGCTACCGAGCGATCACAGGAAATCTCGAACGCGTACCAGCTGATTCGTGAGTCTCGTGGTTTGAGCTAAGCGCCTTATGGTCGCCAGAAAGCCGGGGTGAACAGTACCAACAGCGTGAATACCTCCAGCCGGCCCATCAACATGGCAACACACAGGATTAGCTTGCCGGCCTCATTCACGCTGGCGTAATTGGGAGCCACCGTCCCCAAGCCCGGTCCGAGGTTGTTCATGGCCGCCGCGACCGCTGAAAATGCCGACGTGAAATCGAGCCCTGTGGCCAGCAACAGCAGCATGATCATCACGAAACAAAACATGTAGACGGCGAAGAAGCTCCACACGGCACTCACAACCGCGGGTTGTACACGCCTGGCATCCAATTTCAGGGGGATAATTGCATTGGGGTGAAGTAGCTGCTTGAGCTCCCGCATACCCTGCCGAAAAATCAACAGCAGCCGCATGGCTTTCAGGCCACCCCCTGTGGAACCTGCGCAGCCGCCCATAAACGACAGCATCAGCAGCAGCACCGGCAGGAAGATTGGCCAGCTCGAAAAATCCTTGGTGGCGAAACCGGTCGTGGTGGCAATCGAGACGGTTTGGAACAGCCCGTGGATGAGACTGTCTTCGAGGGGCAGCGTTCGGGTGACGATCAGCGTGCCACAGGTGACCAGGATCGCGAGCATAATCACCCAAGAAAAGAAAACGGTTTCCGAATCGTTGCGGTAAATGTCGAGATTGCGTCGTTGCAGGGCAATAAAGTGCAGACCGAAGTTCACCGCCGATATGGTCATGAAGACGGTGCAAATCAACAAAATGGCATTGCTATCGAAGTAGCCCATACTCGCATCGTGGGTGGAAAAACCGCCGATTGCGACGGTGGAAAACGCGTGGCAAACCGCGTCGAAACCCGACATCCCCGCCATCCAGTAGGCAATCCCGCAGGCGGTGGTCAGGGTTAGATAGATACTAAAGAGGGCCTTGGCGGTGCCGGTGATGCGGGGGGTCAGTTTTCGATCTTTCGCGGGGCCTGCGCTTTCGGCGCGGTACAGCTGCATGCCACCGATACCCAGCATCGGCAGTACCGCTACGGCGAGCACGATGATGCCGATGCCCCCTAACCATTGCAGCAACTGCCGATAGAGCAACAGCGACCGGGGTAATTCATCGAGCCCCACAATGACCGTCGCGCCGGTGGTGGTGAGCCCCGATATGGATTCGAACACCGCTTCTGTCAGCGATAGCGACAATGCATCGCTGAACAGAAAGGGGATGGCACCGAAGGATCCCAATACGATCCAGAACAGTGCAGTGACCAGAAAACCATCGCGGATTCTCAAGTCGCCGCGGCTACGGCGGTTGGGCAGCCACAGCAGTATCCCGGATATCCCGATGACAGCGAAAGCGAGCCCGAAACCTCTCGCCGAACCGTCCTCTGCAAGCAAACCGAGCCATAGCGGGGGCAGGGTGGTGAAACTGAAGATCATCAGTAGTACCCCGATAATCCGCAGCGAGATGGCGACGTGCATCAGATAAACCCGAATCCGACAGCGAACAAACGCTCCACGGCGGAGATCTGGTTGCGGTCGATCAAGAACACAATGACGTGATCATCGGGCTCAATCACCACGTGGCGATGGGCAATCACTACCTCGTCACCGCGCAAGATGGCGCCCACCGTCACACCGGGCGGCAGGGGCAATTCATCGAGCCGCTTACCGACAACTTTCGAGGATTCGGCATTGCCATGGGCGGTCAGCTCGATGGCCTCCGCCGCACCCCGTCGCAGTGAATGCACCGCCTGAATATCGCCGCGTCGTACGTGGGTCAGCAAGCTGCCGATAGTGATTTGCTGGGGCGATATCGCGATATCGATTTCTTCGCCCACCAGGTCGGCATAGGCGGCATTCGTGATCAGCGTGATGACCTTTTTGGCGCCGAGCCGTTTGGCCAGCATCGACATCATGATGTTGGATTCATCGTTGTTAGTGAGCGCACAAAACACATCGGTGTTCTCGATGTTTTCCTGCAACAGTAGCTGCGGCTCATTGGCACTGCCATTGAGGACGATCGACTCCTCCAGCATTTCCGACAGCGTACGACAGCGATCGTAGGAGAGCTCCAGCACCTTCACCTGATAGCGGTGCTCGATTTTTTGCGCCAGCGTGGCGCCGATGTTTCCGCCGCCCGCGATCATGACCCGTTTGTAAGGTTGATCAATCTCCCGCCATTCGGCGGTCACAGCGCGGATGTTTTCCTGAGCGGCGATGAAAAACACTTCGTCATCGGGCTCAATAACCGTCGTGCCTTCGGGGATGATGGCCTGTGAGCGTCGAAAGATCGCCGCAACGCGGGTGTCGATCTTCGGCATGTGCTGGCGTATTTCCTGCAGCTCCCGCCCCACGATGGGCCCGCCTTTTACTGCGCGCACGGCCACAAGGCTGATTTTGCCATCCGCGAAGTCCAACACCTGCAGTGACCCGGGGTTGGCGATCAGCTGTTCGATATTGTTGGTTACCAGCTGCTCGGGACCGATGATGACGTCCACCGGAATCGCACCCGACTCAAACAGTGCCGCGCTCTGATCGAGATAGCTCGAGGAGCGGATGCGCGAGATTTTCATGGGCGTCCGATACAACGTGAAAGCCACCGAACAGGCCAGCATGTTGATCTCATCCGAGTTAGTAACTGCGATGAGCATGTCTGCATCGGGGGCGCCGGCATTGAGCAGCGTCGTGGGATGGGCGGCGTCGCCCTGAACGGTTTGGATATCGAGCCGCTCCTGCAACCGGCGTAGGGTCGTCGGTTCGCTATCCACGACGGTGATGTCGTTGTCCTCATCGGCGAGGTGCTCGGCCAGAGTGCCGCCCACCTGCCCGGCACCGAGGATGATGATCTTCATAGCGCTGGCACTCCCATCGCTGCGCGGGCACACCATAAACAAAGCGAAGCGGTTTGATAAGCCAATTGCCAAAGAACCTCGCAAGATGACACGCCAACAGGCGCGCTTGTGATCTCGGGCTTAGGCATGTTTCTCGAGAAGCCCGTAGTAAAGACCGTCACCCTCATCCAGCGAAGGCAGGCATTGGATACCGTATCGCGTGGGCTCAGCCTGTGGGTGTTTGAGCGGCTTGATTGTGGCCCCGGGCAGCGCGCTCGCCGCCCACTGTATGACCTCATCGTTTTCGGCAGACAGGATCGAGCAGGTGGCGTACAGCAACCGGCCTCCTGGCTTCAGCAAGGGCCACACGCCACTGAGGATCTCTCGCTGCAAGGTCGCGAAGCGTGCGATGTCTTCAGGCTGGCGGATCACTTTGATGTCAGGGTTTCGCCGCAGCACACCGGAAGCCGAGCAGGGTGCATCGACCAAAATGGCGTCGAACTGTGCGGGTTGCAGCGGCGTTACCGGGTTGCGGAGATCGCTCTCCATGAGTTCGAAGTTCAACCCCAAGCGGTCTCGATTTTCCCGCACTCGTTCCAGCCTGTCGGCGGAGATGTCCGCGGCGATCAATCGCTCTAGATCGGGCTGCAGCTCAGCAATGTGGCAACTTTTACCGCCCGGTGCTGCGCAGGCATCGAGGATTCGCTCGCCGGGGGCGGGGCGCAGCAAGGGCGCGGCGAGCTGTGCCGAGGCGTCTTGTACGCTCACTGCGCCGGCTGAAAAGCCGGGCAATTGGCTGACATCGATACCACTAGCGAGGACGATGGCGCTGTCCACCCGCGGGTGGGAGCGCGCCTCGATGCCGTTTTGGGCAAGCTGTGCAAGCAGCGGATCTCGTTCGGTCTGCTTGCTGTTTACCCTGAGGTGCATGGGCGGCCGCGTTCTCGCAGCTGTGCCAATCACCTCGAGCGACTCGGGCCACTCCCTTTGTAGCTGCTTAAACAACCATGCTGGCAGCGCCGCTCGGGCACTCGGAGCCAGCGTTGCCTCAAGAGCAGATTGTTGTCGCTGGTAGTTGCGGAGCACCCCGTTGGTCAGCCCCTTTGCCCAACCTTTGCCGAGGCCTTGCACCGCGTTCACGGTCTCGGAGACCGCAGCGTGACTGGGTAAGCGCATCTGCTCGAGTTGATAGATACCGATCCCCATCAGTGCCAGCACGTCGCGATCTTTGGCTCTGAGGGGTTTGGTGAGTAGTTCGGTTAACAACGCATCGAGCCGCGGCCATTCCCGCAATGTGCCGTACACCAGTTCGCGGCAGAGGGGGCGTTGCGACTCGGACAAGCGTTGGGATTTTTCGGCGAAGCGCTCTTTGAGCGAGTGGCCGGCCAGTGCCTCCGCAATCAGGCTCGCTGCCACTGCTCGGGGATTATGCTTCACGATGCCTCTGGCAGGTCGAATTGCGACCCTGATCGAAACCGGTTTGGCTGCCCGTTAAGGAGTTCAGCCACGCCAAGTGGCTTGCCGCCGGGTATCTGCGCCCGCGTAATTTGCAAGGCGCCTTCCCCACAGGCGACCAGCAAACCCGATCGATCGACGGCTATCAGTGTGCCGGGTGGCGCACTGGCGCCATGGTTTTGGGCGTGTGCGCTGTGGATTTTGATCCGGTCGCCTTCCAGGGTTGAGTAGCACGCGGGGGCGGGCGCAAACGCCTTTATCTTGCGCGCCAGCGTCTGGGCGCTTTGGCGCCAATCGAGCACCAGTTCGGCCTTGTCGATCTTGTGGGCGTAGTTCGCGGCCGCGTCGTCTTGCTTGATGGCATTTGCGAGCGCCGTGGGCAGGTCATCCAACACATCCAACAGTGCCGGTGGCCCCATCGCCGCGAGTCGATCGTGCAAATCGCCCCCCGTCATTGTGTCGTCGATGGGGAGCGTGTGGGTCGAGAGCATGGGCCCGGTATCAAGCCCAGCTTCCATTTGCATAATCGTGACGCCTGTTTGCGCATCACCATGTTCGATTGCCCGCTGGATGGGCGCTGCGCCACGCCAGCGGGGCAGTAGAGAAGCGTGAACATTCAGGCATCCGTGGCGAGGAATATCGAGAACTGCTTGCGGCAGGATGAGGCCGTAGGCCACCACGACCATGACATCGGCATCAAATGCTCGCAGCGTTTGCTGGATGTGGTCGTCGCGCAGGCTGGTTGGCTGCAATACCTCGATGCCAGCCTCAACCGCCAGGGCCTTGACCGGCGAAGGCTGTACTTTTTTACCTCTCCCCGAGCGTCTGTCGGGTTGGGTCAGCACGGCGCAGATCTCGTGGTTGCTGTCGATCAGTGCGCGCAAATGAGCCGCTGCGAACACGGGGGTGCCCGCAAATAAAATGCGTAAGCCAGTCATGCTCAGGCGCGGCGCCGGTGGGCTTTTTCGAGCTTGCTGCGAATGCGATGGCGCTTGAGAGGAGAGAGGTAGTCGACGAACAGCTTGCCTTCGAGATGATCAATCTCGTGCTGCAGGCAGATAGCGAGCAACCCGTCGAGTTCTTCGGTGTAGGATTTTCCGTCGCGATCCAGTGCGGTCACGCGAATACGACGCGGCCGATGCACCGTTTCATAGAAGCCGGGCACCGAGAGGCAACCCTCATCATAAGTACCCAATTCCGGGTCCAGCACCTCGACCTCTGGGTTAATAAAGACGCGTGGCTCATTCCGGTCTTCCGAAATATCCATCACGATGACACGCTCGTGAACATCGACCTGAGAGGCAGCGAGACCAATCCCCGGGGCGTCATACATGGTGTCGAACATGTCGTCCACCAGAGTGCGGATTCGGTCATCCACTTGTTCAACCGGTGTTGCCCGGGTGCGCAGGCGTGGGTCCGGAAATTCAAGAATCGGTAGTAAAGCCATGCTGTATTGGTTCCTCCAGCCACCTCGGCGATCGGGCCGAAAGTGGTTGCATTTGTACTTGCCTCGGTTGGACTCGCAACGCAAACTCTGATTATAACGCGGAGTCGACGGCGGGATCTGTGTCTGAATGCGGCATTATCAGCTACGTTCCAACCGCCTGCATAATCAGGGAGTGACCGATACAGTGCGTTTGCACAACGAAAAGAAGCACAAGGGAGCCTGGATGCAACGGGTAGTCGCGAGTGGTTTGCTGGCCGTGTTGTTAATGGCGACAGTACAGGCTCAGAATCCGCGGCCCGATGCCGTCCGTCTTAACGGCGATGTGCCCATGACCTACACGGTCAAGCGCGGCGATACACTCTGGGATATCAGTGATATGTATCTCGAAGAGCCCTGGCGCTGGCCTGAGCTCTGGGAAGCCAACCCCGAGATCGACAACCCGCACCTTATCTACCCGGGTGATGTGCTGAGCCTGCGTTGGGAAAATGGTCGGCCTCGGTTGTCACTGGGGAGCCGCGGCGACGTCAAACTCAGTCCTAAAATGCGCAGCGAAGCGCTGGACACCGCGATTCCGCCGATTCCGAGAGATCAGGTTGATGCCTGGCTGCGCGCCAACCGCGTCATCGACCCGCTGACGGTCGATGCCGCGCCCTATATTGTCGGCACCGATGCGCAGCG
>JAZBOZ010000142.1:0-7688 GCA_036351405.1 Halieaceae bacterium | reverse complement strand
GAATCGGGTGACCCCGCATCAAACCACTTCGCGGATCAAACCCAGCTTTATCGTGATAAACAGTGGCGGGATATTTTGTTCACCCGAGAGCAGATTGAGGCACACGTTCAGTCGGAAAAAACGGTGAGCGCACCGCGCTGAGGGACCACCGATTTTCAGCAGCGGTCGGCGGGCGCCTGACGCGGACGCCTGCCATCATCTGTATCCCTCGCTGGGGCCAAGCAGCCCCACCGTTTATTCCACAAGCGCTGCCAGCTTCTCCGCTTCTTCCTTGGCATGGCTTTCAGCGCTCGCCAAGATAGCTTCAAAGTCCTTTGTGCCAACTTGCTCATCGAAGGCTGGCAGCTGGGGCAACATCCACCAATGGGTTAACCAACCAACTTCGAGTGCGTCTGCTAGGGAGTTGATTGCGGGCTCGGCCTGCCCTTGATGGGCGTACCATAGGGCTGTCAAACCCTGCTGCTGATAAAAAGCGGGATACGCAGCAATCGCCTTCATTATCGCGGCAGACAACTCGGAAGATGCCTCGTCAGTGCCGACGAGCGACAGCGCCACAGCAGCATCTTTTGGTTGCACATGGACGACACCATCGCCTCCACCGGACATCGCAGCCACCAACAGCGGGTAGGCCTCAGCTTTCCGGCCTTGGGCCACAAACGCACTGTAGAGAACGGGTAGCAACGAGTAGCGGGCATTATGGATCTCGTCCCCAGCCTTATTGGCCAAGGCAATTAACATTTCATCATCTTCACGACCATAGACGAGATCGACCACTCGACGCCACAACCTTGCACTGCCTGTGTCCCCTCGCAGGGAGGCTGCGTATTCAAACCAATGCCGCGCATTGGAGACGTCCATGAGGTCGAGATACAAGTAACCCAGTAATACGGCATTGCTCTCCGATGCAGGATCAAGGGACAGGCACTCTTTAAGACTGATAACAGCATCTGCGAGCTGGCCCTGCGCGTGACGGATGGTAGCCTTCCATACGTGGGCCCATGTGTACTCCGGATCGATCCGAATGGCTTCATCGACTGCCTTGACCGCAGCTACGTACTCACCTCGATAGTAATGGACAATACCCAGATTGACGTTCACCCAGGCAGATAAGGGGTCTAGGGCCAACGCGCGCTCGGCGGACCGTAGCGCAGCATCGGGTTGATTGAGCGCCAACTGCAGCTCCGACTCAATGTAGTGAGTAACAGGGTTGTTCGGCTCGATGCCCAGTGCGGTATCCAACGCAGTCCGAGCCGTGGCGAAATCATTGCTCGCAGTGGCTAGCATCGCCCTCGCCAAGTGGGCATTGACGGCTTCACTGTCCAGTGACAGTGCTCGCTCAATCGCGATCAATGACTTCCGCCGCGCTTCATCTCGCGGCATATATCGATCATGGAAATCGTGACGCGCATAAATGTAGGCGAGGCTAGCATGGGCTTCGGCGAACTTCGGATCCAGCGCGATCGCCTCTTCGAAAGCGTCACGCGCCTGATAAAACCAGTTACCTGTGGTGCCATTCATCCACCAATACTGGCCCTGCAGGTAAGCGCTGTAAGCATCGATGCTCGGCGTGCGCGTCAAACGGTCGCCGAGATCACCATCATCCGGCATCCCCTGCAGCGCAGCGATCACACCGCTGGCGATCTCCTCCTCCATCGCGAAGACGTCGCTGAGTTGTCCTTGGTATTGACGGGACCACAGCGTGCTATCTGACGCCACATCAATGAGCCTGGCATTGATCCTGATGGCTTCTCCCGACCGACGCACACTGCCTTCCAATACATGGCGGACATCGAGCTTTGCGGCGATGTCTGCCAGCGAGCCCATGTGGTCGTCGAAGGCAAACGAGGAGTGTCGCGAGGGCACGCGCAGATCGGGCACACCGGCGAGCGCATTGATCAATTCCTCAGCCACCCCTGCTGCCAGATAAGCCGTTTCATCGCTCTCATCGAGCTGCTCAAATGGCAACACCGCTACCGAACTGATGCTTGTAGCGCGCTGGGAGTCATCACCGGTCGGGGATGCCCAGTAAGCGATCCCAACGACCAATAACACCATCAGAACACCGCCGGTCAGCCCCAGGAGCAGTCGTTGCCGCGACTCAAGGCGGACCGGTGGTGCAGTCTCGTCGGCCTTGGGAGGCTCGGGCGCTACTTCACCAACGGGCGCAGTCAATCGGTAACCCTGCTTTGGCACCGTCTGAATGTAGCCTGATTGACCCGCAACACTTTGGAACGCCTGCCGCAGTAAGGAGACTGACCGCGTCAACGTCTCATCGACGACGATCCGCCCAGCCCAAATCGTCTCGAGCAGCGTCTCGCGACGCACCGTCTGCCCAGGCTGGCTGGCGAGCACACACAAAACATGCATCGCCTTTGGCTCAATCTGCCGCTCAGCTTCGGGACCGCTGATCGTGTTGGCACCCGGATCCACCCAACACGCCCCAACTCGAAAGGGGATGGACCCATCGCGGTGCTGTTCGGGGTCTTGCATCAGTTTCAGTCCCACCTGGCAGTGAACTTAGGCCAACCCTTAGCAATTCATTAGCAAATTTTGGGTTTTTATCAGGCCTCTATCGGCTTTTGGGGGCGAGCATGTCCCCACTCTCACCCGAGGGTAACGCAGACCACCGCAACGCTTGAAGCGGTCGGCCAACCGATGAGGACGATAAAATGAACAAATCCATCCGAACAATCGCTCTGCTAGTTGCAGGGCTCAGCTTCGCGACCCCCACACTGGCCAGTGATGCCATGGAACTGAAGACGGCGGACCGTGAGGTTCTGGGTACGCGTGACATTGAGGCAGGCCATTTCAGCCAAGGTATCGTCAAGCTGGAACGTGCACTCCAGCACGCCAACCACAGCTTTGGCCGTGCGCCTGCGTTAATCAACCTGTGTGTCGCCCATGCAGCCCTCGGTGAGCTGGACAAGGCCGATCGCTATTGCAACGAGGCTGTAGAAACGGGCATTGATGCTGGACTCGCCTACAACAATCGAGCAGTGGTGAACTGCCTACGCGGTAGGCTTGATGCCTGCGTGGGCGACCTCGAGAAAGCGGGCCAAATTCAGCCGCGCAATCCGGTCGTCCAGCGCAATATCCAGCGCCTCCGCAGCAAAAAGCAGGTTGCCGCCAATAGCTAAGAAACACGCCACTGTTTTACTGACACTGCCGGCACATCATGTGCCGGCAGTACATAGCTGACTAACCGTTCAACGCGAGGCCTGAGCCTCGCAATCGCTGCTCAGCGACAGCGGGATAAGGGCAGCGCAACCCGCCGCTCGCGACCATTGCGCAGTCGCTCCACGCGGTAACATTGAGTGACTCGCGGCTGGGCCGGCCAACCGTCGCGGCGCTGCCAGCTTCGACGGTCGCTAAAGTGGTGATCACGCGACTGGCTTAATTGCTGGCCAATAACGATGCCGGTGATCAATCCACCAACGCCATGAGACCAACCCTGCCGGTGTGACAACCCGTGTCGATTCCGACTGTCCCACCACCACCGATTACCGCGTGCTCGCCAGCGGTCGTTGCGATTCGGGGAGAAGCGACCACGATCCCGATCAAAACGCTGCCAATGATGGACATCGGGACCGCGATCCCAACCTCTTCCGGCGTGTGCACTACCGGGATCTGCCGTAACACTGGATGCCCAAAACAGTATCGGCAGCAGAAGCACGCCAAAGCCCTTTAGATGAATTTGCTGTTTCTCACGCTGCATGTGTTGTTCCTCCTGTGACAACCACACGCAAACCTTGCCGCCAGGCACCTGAACCCAACCTGAATCCAGCTCACGCATCTCTCCGGTTTGTTCAGCTTGGGTTCAGGAATCCAGCGTTAATCTGCTGTTGACGTCGCGATTACTGCGGCACCATCAGGAGAAACCCATGAAGCCTATTTTCTTCGTTATTGGAATGATCCCTGCTGTCGCACTTGCCGGCACCAACAGCACGGTGATCGATGCCCAGGTAGAGTCCGTCCAGCCTTTGGTCGAGATCGTGACTCAGCGGATACCGGTTGAAACCTGCCATGAGGAGCGCGTCCGGGTGATTGAGCGCGGCCCGGAGCGCTCCTCGGCAGTCCCAACACTGGTAGGTGGTCTGGTTGGCGGCACGGTGGGCAGAGTCCTCGGCCAGAATTCCAGTAAGCGCGGCCTGATCACCGGCGTTGGCGCGGCAGTCGGTGCAGCAGTCGCCCACCAACGAGCATCAGTGCCTGACCGCGGGAACGAGTATTACGATGTCGAAGAAATCTGCTCGGTCGATTACGAGATCCGTGAGTACGAGCGGGTGAACGGCTATCGCGTCAGCTACCGATTCGGCGATAAGATTTACACTACTCGCACGACATCAGATCCGGGAGAGACGATCCCGGTGCGCGTTGAGCTCAACCCGCTGCTCTGATGCTGCATCATGACTCGGAGTCGACGACTTGCGCTGGATTATCGCCATTCTGCTGACATCAATGCTCTGCCTGATGATGCCCTCAACCTCTGAGGCTGCGGACATCGAAGTTCGGGAGCAGCTGCGCAAGGCAAGCAAGTTCAGCGACCGACTTGGCTTGAGACAAGACCCCAAAGAGCGCGAAAAGACGCGTGAAAAACAGCGTGAAGACCGACAGCGCTGGACACCAGAGCCCGGCCAAAACGCGGCTTCACGCGCAGCGGCCGCCAAGGCCGAACGACGATATGGCGGGCGCGCGCTGGCAGTCGTTCCATTTCGTGATGGCCACAAGGTGCGGCTGCTGCTTGAAGGCGGTCGCGTCACCACGGTGTTCATCCAGGACTGACCGGTGCGCTTACTCATTGTCGAGGACGACCCGCGCTTAAGAGAGCGGCTGGTCGGCCACTTTTCTGCACAAGGATGGGTGGTCGATGGCGCGCCCGACGGTCGCGAGGCGCAGTATCTTGCCGAACAATATCCCTGTGATATCGCCATTGTTGATCTCGGTCTGCCCGATATCTCAGGCATTGAGCTCATCCGGCGGTGGCGCGAGCAAAATATGACGATGCCGATCCTCATCCTCACGGCCCGTGCCGATTGGCAGGACAAGGTCACGGGGCTCGAGGCCGGCGCCGATGACTATGTCACCAAGCCTTTCTATCTGGAGGAAGTCGAGGCCCGCCTTTCAGTGCTGCTGCGCCGGGTCGAGGGCAGGCACAGCAACAAAGGTGTTTATGGCCGACTCGCGATCGACTTCGGCACCCGCCAAGTCACCGTAGATGAGCGACCCGTCGACCTCACCACCTATGAATTCAATACTCTCGCCTACCTGGCGCATCGCCAAGGCGCTGCCGTGGGCAGAGGCGAGCTGCTGGACCATCTCTATGACAGGGACGCCGATCGCGACAGCAACGTAATCGAGGTATTCATCGGTCGACTGCGCAAGAAGCTGGACCCCGAGGGCGATATCAAACCCATCGAGACGCTGCGCGGCGTCGGCTATCGCTTTGTTTTAACGCGAGAAAGCGCATGAGGCTTACCCCGCGGTCGCTCTCCGCTCGATTGTTGCTGGCATCCGCCCTGCTGCTGCCGACGGCACTCGGCGCATCAGGCTGGTACCTCGAGCGTGCGCATCGTACTGCGCTGGATGCGGCGAGTGTAGAGCGGCTACAACTTCAGGTTCTGGCGCTGTTAGCGCAGGCAGATGTAGCGGAACAGTTCCGCATGCCACTGCAACCGCTCGAACCGCGCCTGACGCAGCCGAAGTCAGGCCTGTATGCGATGGTCACGGGCAAGCGCGGTGAACTGTTGTGGTTATCGCCCTCGACAGATTTATTGGCAGACCCTGTAGCGCGACTAACGAGCGAGGTACCTCCACTCAACGCTGGAGAGTCCCACGACAGCGAGTTGGAGGGGCTATTTCGACACAGCTATCAGGTTGTTTGGGAACTGGAATCCGGCGAGGAATTGCCGCTGAGATTCACCATCGCCGAAAGCACTGCACCCCGCGACGCTGACCTCAAAGCGTTTCGCCAACAGCTCTGGATTTGGCTCGGTGCCAGCGCGCTGTTACTGCTCGCCGTGCAGTGGCTAATCATCCGCTGGGGTCTGCAGCCGCTGTCGCGTCTGAGCCGGTCGATCTCACGAATCGAAGCGGGAGAACAAAGCAAACTCGAGGGAGAATGGCCGCCGGAAGTCGAACCCGTCGCAGAAAACCTGCAGTTACTCCTCGACGGAGAACAACAACGGCGCGACCGGTTGCGCAACACCCTCGCCGACTTGGCACACAGCCTGAAAACACCGCTGGCGGTACTGCGCAGCGCGGACCCCAATAGCGACGACTACGCACCACTACGCGAAGAGCAAATCGGCCGCATGGAAGAAGTCATCACCTGGCAATTACAGCGGGCTGAGGGAGGGCGTAGCAAGCTGTTGCAACGCACCCCTGTTTTACCGCCATTGCAGCGACTACGGGATACGCTCGTCAAAGTTTATGCCGATCGACACGTCACCATCGAGATCCAGGGTGGCGGGGACGCGCTATACAAAGGTGATGAGCGCGACTTATTGGAACTGATGGGCAATCTGCTGGACAACGCCTGTAAGTACGGTAAACGACGGGTCGAGGTCACGGTGAACGGCGGTACCGGCCACGTGCCCTTACAAATCGCTATCGATGATGACGGTGACGGCATCTCACCCGAATTACGGGATACTTTGCTGCTTCGCGGCGTGCGAGCCGATAGTCGGCGCGAAGGTCAGGGTTTAGGGCTTGCTCTGGTCGCTGATTTAATCAGCGCGAGTGGTGGCGAGCTTGCCATCAGCACCAGCCCGTTGGGTGGCGCACGCGTGGCACTCCGCCTACCCTGATCTGCGATAACCCAACTTTACTCGAGATAAGGGTCAAGGCTCTTCACGCACCGAGACGTTGGGCTAGAGCCACTCATCGACATCCTGACCGCCCAGGACTGCCATTATTTCCACAAGTGAATGATGAACACGGTAATAAATCGTATCCGATTTGTAGACACAACGTCGATAACCTATCCGGATATGGTCGATTGACTGATACTGCATGGGATTTTCAGCAATCTTTTCGAAACACTCAAAAATCCCCCAAAAATATTCATCCGCCTGCTCTACACCAAAATGCTCAAAGCCGTATCGATAGATTCGCTCTAAGTCAGATTTGGCTTCGTTAGATAACCTGTACTTTGGCATTTAATGCCCTTGCTGAGCTTTGAACTCCGTCAAAAGTTCATTGGGCGATTGGTCAGTAAACCCGCTATTTTCCGCGATTTCTAACTTTTTATTTATCGATTCGGCACGACGCGCTCTGCGAATCAGATCATTTACTAGTTCACTTTTATTGGCATAGTCACCGATGTTTTCGACATGATCCTTGAGCCATGCATCGTTTTGAGCAGTGAGCGAAATACTTTGACGTGGCATTGTTTGTCCTCAGAGCATCGTTGCGCCTACTGGTGCAATATTGCACCAAGCTAACCGAGAGCTCAACGTGACTGTTTTCCATCATGAGGTCAGCCAGACCACATAGAGACTAATATTCGTCAGTCGACGGTTGCTGGGTCCGGCGCTGCCGGCGCGTCAGTTTCACCCTTCGTGTGCTTTGGAGGCTGGGGGGCCTTAGGCGGCATCGGCGGCTTGGGCGGTCGCGGTGCCCGAGGTGCCCCCAACAAACGTTCGGCGGGTACTGCACCTGCAATCTCAAGCACTTGCTCATGGCGCATG
>JAZBOZ010000141.1:0-2251 GCA_036351405.1 Halieaceae bacterium | reverse complement strand
GCGAGTGGGTATTCTGGAAGACCGGCAATGTCGACAGTCTAACCTTCGCATCTCGTCTTCTGACTGCACTGGCAGTGTTCGCAGGCGGAACACTGGTGATCTTGATTGGCGTGCCCCTGGCCATCTGGGTTCGAAGCCGCACCTCAAAGTGACCACGACGAGGCGATTAATACCCTGCCTGCAGTTTATAGCCCTACCGGCGGATAGCGACCGCAAGTCCGAGGTGATGCAGCGGCTCCTTTTGATCGATTACCGACAGTCAGCCTAGATCTGAAGAAATATCGCTTTCGGGGACGCGGACCCATGAACTGCGTGATTGAGCGCCAATCCTGCGTGGGACATCGCTGCTCTCCTCTAAACAATTCCGCAACATCAGTTTCCTGAGCCCGAGTATTCTCCTCTAATGACGAAGCGCCGAGCCGTACCCATCAGCCAGGACGTATCACGATTTGATTACCCGCCATAAAACCTACAGCCAGTCACTGAGCGAGACTCCTACACCAATCCTATTAGTGTAGTTTTCCGCATCGATCATGCTCTCACCATAGCCGGAGTAGATCTGCACGAAGCCACGGAGGTTTTCAACCAGCGGGAAAGTCCAGTTCAACTCAACGCCACTACGATTGGCGCTGCTCAGGCTGTTCTTGATCCCCAAGGCAAACAACTGATCGCCCTGTTTGTAGGCGAGATTCAGTTGTGCTCTTCCCAGATACTCTGTGATGTCAGGATTGTTGTCGTTCTCCGCGTCCTCCGGCAGCCGATACCAGGTCTCGATGTTGGCGGCGAATGGCCCTCGATCAAAGGTGATGCCGCCCTTGATACGATTCCAACTCCGTGAAAGCGGTTCAGAGCGTCCATTGGATTGGTGGTTAAGGGCGAGGTTTACAGTGCGGGCTCTCCAGCCAAACAGCTCGAAATCCGTAGGCACAGACCAGAAAATTTCGGGTTGATAGTTGGTTTCTCGAAACGGCGCCGATGCCTCCTCTTCCGCATACAGCTGCCACCAAGCCTGCTGTGTGTAGCCGACCCAGATTGACGAGTCCTTCCAGAGATTGTCGGCCAGTAGCGCTTTGATGCTGACCTGAAATTTCACTTCCGTATCGCTGAAGCGGTCTCCAAAGGCGCCATAGGGTGAGAAGTCCGAATCAGCGTTGTAAGAAACCGGCAGCACGTAGTTAAGACGATGAGGGCTAAGGGCAAAGAATTGGTTGGTAACGGCTTCCTCGTAACCGATACGCTTGGCCACCACGCCTTCTTCCAGATCGGCTTTTACAAGCTGCTCTACCACCGTTGTCGCCCCAGTATCGGACTCGTCAGTCACCGGAGAAAAGTAGGCATCAAAGCAGGCCAACCGCGAGGCGTCGTCAAGGATCGAGGCGCAAGTGGCGGGGCCCTCCGCCGCGCCAGTGGCAGGGCCCGACCAGCAGCACGCGGCCAATACAGTGAACGTTAGAACTCTGATCATCAAATTGCCTCCGGTGGTAGTACGCCTGCTGGTATTGGCAAGTTAATGTCCTCGGACAGCACAAATCTGCGACCTGACCTCAAGCAACCCACCCTACTCCATTCGCTGAACGCACCTATCCTCAAATCCCTATAGTGCTGAACCCGGACCAGATGCCTTCCCAAGTTGAACAGTTTCTGGACTGCAGCATGTGCCGTGACAAACCGCTGGGTCTGCTTCATCGACTTGAAACTCCTCATGCTTCGTTCACGTACCCTGGTCGCCATCCTGATCCACAGCTCGCCAAAGATAATGCTACTTGCCGCTGGTCTTTACGAATACTTCATCGATACAGGAAGTATCGCCGTAGCCCGGTGCTTACGCTGCAACCGGCGCGTATAAATAGCACCGAACTTGATGCAGAGCCTGCCCCATGAACGCAACGAGTGCTTTGGGTGCCACAGGCGGATGGACTCGCGGCTGACGGTGATGCCGCGCTGAGCAAGTAGATCTTCAACATCCCGGTGACTCAGATTGAAGCGATAGTAGAGCCAGACAGCATAGCTGATGATGTCGGAAGGGAATCGGTGCCGATTGTAAGTATTCGTCGGCCGAGTCTAACAATCTGAAGCGGTTAAGTTGTCAGTACCCTGTGCCGGCCTAAATGCAGAGATGCGGCGGAACTCAAAAAAACGGCGCAGCCGAAGCCACGCCGACAGCTCAGTGCGATGCTTATGATCGTCGCAACGAGACCATTCCAACGCCGCCAGTAATCAGTCCAAGCAACGCCAACATCCACATGGGCAG
>JAZBOZ010000140.1:0-12233 GCA_036351405.1 Halieaceae bacterium | reverse complement strand
GTGTTTTGTGACAGGGATCGTGCCGTCACGTCACCGCGGTCGATCAGCGCCAGCGCGGCATCTACAACGTCGGGGTCATAAATCGAGCCCCGCCCTCGCACCAACTCCTGCCGTGCTACTGACATACCACGCGCGGCGCGATAGGGGCGATCACTGCTAATTGCCTCGAGGACGTCCGAAACAGCAATGATTCTGGCTTCAAGCAAAATTTCCTCTCCGCGCAAACCATCGGGATACCCCGAGCCATCCATGCGTTCGTGATGCTGACGCACCATGTCGGCAATTGGCCACGGGGCGTTCACCTTGGCCAGTAAATCAGCACCAAAGGTGCTGTGACCCTTGATCAACTCGTACTCGTTTTTGTTAAGACGATCCGGCTTGCTGAGAATTTCGATCGGTATGCGAATCTTGCCGACGTCATGCACCGCAGCTGCCAAGCGAAGACCGTCGATCTGATACGCGTCGAGCCCCAACTCAGCTGCGATCGCGACCGCGATATCCGAGACCGCATTTTGATGGCCAGCCGTGTATGCATCCCGCATCTCTACCGCGTCCGCCAGCACCTGGATGGTCTGCCCCATCGCCTCGGCAAGTGCATCGCGCGTCTGGCGCTCGTTGGTAATCTCACGGAACAGCGAGGTCCAACTGGTGCTGCCATCGGTGTGTCGGAAAGGACTGCCAAAACCTGACACCCAGCGGATGCCACCCCCCTCATCGACGATGCGAAACTCGTGATGCCACTCTTCCAGCGAGGCCTCAGATCTGTTGAGGCTATCCTGGAATGATGGAAGGCACTCCGGGAGAATCACCCGCCAAAAGTCTAGAGTGTCGGCCGAACCCGTTTTAGCATAGGACAACCCGAAGGCTGAGAGCCTGTGCGGGTTCAATAATTCGACGCTGTCGCTGCCATCGCAGTGGCGACGGTAATGCACCATGAGGTCGGGCAGGTTCTCTACCATCTGATCCACAAAAATCGCGCGCTGGCGGTCGGCTGTAACGTCAACAGAGTAAACATTGACCTGAGGCCCACTATCCCCGGGATCCACTAACACCCAAAAAATTCGATCGGAAATTTTGTGGTAAGACGTACTAACGCTCGTCGCGCTCAACCACTCGTCGCATAGCGCCTCAAAATGCCGGCGTGCGTCGTCAGGCGCTGATTTAAGGCTCTCAAACAGTGAGCTAGCCGCCTCGTTGGCGAAAGCCAACTCTCGACCGGGCAGCAGCTGAAAATAGGGGTGAGGATTCCCTTCGAGGAAACGGACTTGGGCGGCCCGGAACTCGGCAAATTCGTGTTCAGTGGTTACATCAACCAAGACACCTTGAGCGGTATGCGCGATACCTGTCTTATCGCGCAGCAACGTCGTGTAATCGGCGATCCAGCGAAGCTGTCCATCAGCCGTGCGAATGCGGTATCGCTGCTCGCTGTGTGTCGCACCGGATTTAATAGCCTCCGCCACCTGAGCGCTGATGCGCTCTAAATCCTCTTCGGCCACTAGATCAATCCAAGCGATCCGCCCAGAGAGTAGATCATCCGGCTCGTAACCGAACCGCACGATATTCGGCGATACGAATTTCACGGGCCAACGCTCTGATAAGTCCCACACGACAGCGACTGCAGGGCCCAGACTCAAGATGGCGTCGACAGCCTCCAAGTATCCGTCACTTTGGTAGTGTTTTTCTGTGTTTGTAATCACGTATCTGTCAGTTCGAGGATGTTATCTCTCGTTTAAGATAGCAGTTTTACCCACGAACAAAAGCCTCGGCAGACTCAAAATATGACCGCAACGATCATCGGATTTCACAGCCTCCAACTGATTGCCCCAAACCCGGGCGAGACCGCCTCAGATTACTCGCAATTGATTGGCAACCCCGCGCGCTCGGTCACCAGCAACAACCCACACATTGAGACCGAAAACATCCAGCTTATCATTTCCGCACCACCGCCTGAGTCTACCCAGACCTCGGGCATCCGTGGCCTCGCATTACGCGTGAATGATCTGACTGGCTGGCAGCGGCGGTTAAAACGACTTGGCCTACTTCCCCAAAACAAATCGGCAGCAGAAACGGATCAGCCACTGCACCGTGCTCTCGAGACCGACACCTCAAAAACGCTAGGGCTCGCACTGACTTTTACAGATAAGCGGCCCACATCTGCGACTGCACCACTATCTGCGTCTGTCATGGGCAGCATCACAGGCGTTGACCACATCGTTGTTGCAAGCAGTCACCCCGACGCCAGCGCCGCGCTGTGGGGCGCGCGACTCGGGCTCGACATGCGGCTGGATTTATCCCGCCCTGACTGGGGCGTACAGCTGATGTTTTTCCGCGTGGGTGATGCAATTCTTGAGATCGCCCACTCACTTAACGAGGCCAGCACCAGCACGCAAGACAGCTGGTATGGCATAAGCTGGAGAACCGATGACGCGGATCTTTGTCGAGAGCGGATCCATGGGCTGGGTTTCGATGTGTCCGAGGTACGCGCAGGACGCAAGCCAGGCTCACGGGTGTTCACGGTCCGCGATGCCCCCGCCAACATCCCCACATTGGTGATTCAGCCCGCGTGACCTGCCAACGCACTCAAATGCTTGCGCTCCATTAGCTGGAGCGGCGATTACCTTACATTGGCCCGAGCAGCGCTTGCACTTACCACCAGGTGGTGTAAAGCCCCGCGAGAATCAGAGCAACCGCCAACGCACTGCCGTTAAACGCTGAGGAAGTCGCAAACGCAACCTCTGACAAATCCAGAGACGATGGCTTATCCGCGGGTCTCAGCATTGACCACGTCACCGCGATGCCCACACAGCAAAGAAACACCACACCAACGCGATCAATGAAGGGCAGTTCTGGTAACGCCAGCTTGAACGCGATGGAAAGCAGCGCTGAACTCAGTGCAGCCAGCAGCGCCGCAGTCGCGGTGGTACCCGGCCAAAAAATGCCCAGCAGGAAAATCACGACGATGCCGGGGGTGAAGAACCCGGTGAATTCCTGAATATATTGGAAGGCCTGATCGAAATTACCCAGCAAGGGCTGGGCGGTCACCATCGCAATCAACATCGCCACGATGGCTGCAGTGCGCCCGATCGCTACGCCGTGACCCTTGGTGCGCTCAGCACCAATCAACACAGGCAATACATCGACAGTGAAGATCGTGGAAATGCTATTACACATGGACGCCAGCGAAGAGACAATCGCCGCCAACAATGCGGCGAATACCAGCCCTTTAACCCCAACAGGCAGAAGATTCATGGCCGAGGGATACGCCTGATCCGCCGCCGCGAGATTGGCATCAAGCGCAAACATGGCGATACCCGGTAGAACGACAATCACCGGCATCAGCAACTTCAGGAATGCGGCAAACGCAATGCCCTGCTGCGCGGCACTCAGACTTTCCGCACCCAGCGCGCGCTGAATAATGTATTGATTGAACCCCCAGTAAGAAAGATTCATCACCCACATACCGCCGACAAGCACCGACACACCGGGCAAACTCATGTAATGAGGGTGAGTTTCACTGAGGATCATATCGAACTTTTGCGGCACGGTTTCCGTCAGTGTCAGGAAACCCGCGAGCGGTCCCGCGCCACCCGCAACCCGATCCAACATCATCCAGACGATTACCAACCCGCCGGCGACCAGTAGCACCACCTGCACAATATCCGTGAGTGCAACCGCCTTGAGACCGCCATACAAAGAGTAGCCGACGGCGAATACGCCCAAACTCAGCAAACCCCAGAGCAAATCAACACCCGCTACCGTGTTGATCGCCAGCGCGCCGAGCCACAGGATCGACGTGAGGTTTACGAACACATACACACCCAGCCAGAACACGGCCATGATAGTGCGCACTCTGTGGTCATACCGCTGCTCCAGAAACTGCGGCATGGTGTAGATGCCCGTCTTCAGAAATACGGGCAGCAGGAATTTACCCACCAAGATCAATGTGATGGCTGCCATCCACTCATAAGACGCGATGGCCAGGCCTATGGCATAGCCCGAGCCCGACATGCCGATGATCTGTTCGGCCGAGATATTGGCTGCAATCAATGATGCGCCAATGGCCCACCATGGCAGCGTCTTGCCCGCCAGAAAGTAATCCGTGGCGTTTTTATCGTGCCCTGCGTGCTCTCGAGATACCCATTGCGCCAAGCCAAACAGGGCCGCGGCGTAAACAGCCACGATGACAATGTCCAACAGCTCAAGCATGGGCAACTCCCTGATCACTGGGAAGGTCTAGGAGAAAGTTTTGCAGCATATGCCGAGATATGTCGCAGCATACGTGGGTCACTGGGGGCACCAAACTGTCGCGGCAGGAGACGCTTTCTCTCGTACGGCAGCGCGCGCGATATCCAGCACCATGTCTCCTGCAGTGGCGATGTGCAGCGGTGTAGTGACCCGTTCGATGTCGGTACCCCACTCGTCAAAGCAGGCGAGCGGGATCGCTAGACGCTGCCACCTCTCCTCAAGCGCCATAAAGGCATCCGTCGCATCCAGCACGCCACTAGCGTCAGCTCCCTGGTTCGCGCCAGCATCGAACATGGCCACCTGCACTGACTCAGTGGGACGCTTCATTAAACGCAATTCAATCTCGAGAACCCCGCCGCGAACCAACCACTTGGAAAGATCAGCCGGCGTTTCCGATCCAATCTGCAGCGCATGATGGCCTGTCCCGGGCCAGACGATCCGGCGTGCATCCTCCTGCAACCGGTAATCAAACGCGGAGACTGAGAGGTTGTGATCAATCGCGTGAGCGCCAGCCGGCCCGACCGGCGCCGGCTTGCCATCAGGGCCAACCGCCAACATGCGCCAAGGTTCGTGAACGCTGCCCGCGAATAGCACCCATTCTGTGGCTTTGGGTTTACCCATGGCGGTTTCAGACAGTGCTGTAATCGCAGCGTCTTCCTCAAGCGAAAGGCCATAGCCCACTGGAAACGCGGCGGCTTCTACCGGGGCGTTAACATCTGCCGGGTTCACATCGTGATCGGGCCATGCGAATGGCAGACGACCTGCGAAGTCATAGCGGGGCTGCTCGCGATCCTGTATCAATAAATCCGCAATCCCGGCTCCCTCTGAACCCGGTAACCATGCCACCACAAACGCATCGGAAGCATTGATCTCTGCGTTCACCCAGCGCGGTCTACCCGTGACAAATACAGACACTACAGGCACCCCAAGCTCACGATACTTGGCGAGCACTTTGAGATCGCGCCGGTCGCGCTGCTGCCATGCCAACGAATCAATATCACCCTGGCCCTCGGCATAGGGTGCTTCGCCGAACACCATGATCACGGCATCAAGACGCGGCTGCTTTTGCCCAAACCCCTGCTCCTGCCACACCTGCTCGGTGATCACCTCGCCACCCGCAACCGAGACGGCAGCACGGATACCGTCAAGAATTGACGTTGCGCCCGGGAAATCCTCACGGTCAGTGCCAGTGCCCTGCCACGTAATCGTCCAACCACCCGACTGCCGCCCGATATCATCCGCAGCAACACCCGCCACGAGGTAACGTCCACCTGGGTCGAGCGGCAAAACCCTGGCCTCGTTCTTCAACAGCACCATAGAGCGGCGCACAGCATCACGCGCCAGCGCCCGGTGCGAATCACTCCCGATTGCGCCTGAGAGGCCGCTGGCTCTTTCCGACGGTAAGCCGCGCGTCATCAAGCCCATGCGTAGTTTCACCCGCAAGATCCTGCGCACCGCGTCATCGATACGTGACTCCGGGATCTCCCCCGACTGCACCTGCTTGATGGTGTTTCGCAGCAACGGCAGCCACGCCTTGGGCACCATAATCATGTCGACACCGGCATTGATCGCCTGAGCACACTGCTGATTACTGCAACCGGGTATCTGCCCGTGTCCGTTCCAATCACTGACAACGAAGCCATCGAAACCCATATCCTGCTTGAGCACGTCGGTCAGCAAGCGTTTATCGCCATGTACTTTGACCCCGTTCCAGCTGTTGAACGAAGCCATCACTGTGCCAACGTCGGCATCAATCGCAGCCCAATAACCGGTGCCATGCTCGGTGAGCAACGTCGGCAGATCGACGCGAGTATCCCCCTGGTCCTCGCCACCCCAAGTTCCGCCGTCACCGATGAAATGCTTGGCAGTCGCCAGCACACCGACTTCCTGCATCGCCTGCACCACGGGACCTGCATAGGCAGCGACCAGCGCTGGATCAGCGCCATAAGATTCGTAGGTTCGGCCCCATCGATAATCCTTGGCAACGGCCACAGTGGGGGCAAATATCCAATCGATGCCGGTTGCCTTGACCTCTCGCGCGGTAGCAGCAGCGATGTTGGCGGCAAGTTGCGGGTCACGGGCAGCACCGAGACCGATATTGTGAGGAAACAAAGTGGCACCGATCACATTGTTGTGACCGTGGACCGCATCAGTGCCCCAAATAATGGGAATACCAGCCCCACCTAAAGAGGTATCCACCGAGGCCTGATGGTAGGCATCAGCGAGATCAAGCCAATCCTTAACACTCGCATGCTGGTCGTTGTTCGGGAATGCACCTCCACCATTGAGGACACTGCCAATACCGTACCGTCGGACGTCTTCAGGGGTCATATGACGAATTTCACCCTGAATCATCTGCGCCACTTTTTGCTCGAGCGTCAGGCTGTCCAGCAGTGCATCAACTCGCGCCTCCAAGGGATCGTGGTTCACTGAACCATCCTGCGCCAGAACGACCGGCTGGACCGCGACGACCAGCGCACCCATTGCTGCTGCAGCGCTTCGGCGCCATTGATCAAGAACACTGCCCCATTCATGCACGATATTGTTATCCCTTGTACGGTGTCGGGAGGCTCAATGTTTCACGCTCGGCCAGCCATGCGCAAAGCTGTACAACAACTCTGGACATCAACTCACGCGGAGCGCGTCGGTGCCGAAACTAACCGCGAAGCCGATCACCGCAACAGCAAAATTCGACGATCGGGATTCAACGCACGTTGAGCAGGAAACAGTCGGACACAGCTTGCGCTTCGGCAAGCTCGCCCCCACACGATTCAACGCATTCAGTCACCGTATTGGACAGCACTTGGACGCCGTCCGCACCGAGAATTGCCCTTACAGCAGCTAAGTCGGGCACAGTCCGCTTTGCCGCACGATGAATCCCGTTTATCTCAATACCGATTTCCCGTCGATGGCTGCCATGGGATGTTACGAATTGCATAAATTCCAATAATTAAAAACGGGGTCCAGACTCATGCAGAGTCCTCTCTTCTCAAAGAAGCCTGTCGCTATTGCCGTATCGCTCGCCATGGGAACGCTAGGTAGCGCCGCCCTCCGCGCGCAGGAAGAAGCCGCTGTCCAAACCGCAAACAACGACGTGATCGAAGAAGTCGTTGTTATGGGCATCCGCTCCAGCTTGAAGCGTGCGATGGACACCAAGCGGGATTCCGCAGGTGTTGTCGATGCGATCAGTGCGGAGGATATCGGCGACTTCCCCGATACCAACCTTGCTGAAGCGCTACAGCGAATCACGGGTGTATCGATCAACCGTGAGCGTGGCGAGGGTACGACTGTCACCGTTCGTGGCTTCGGTGCTGATTTCAACCTGGTGACCTTGAATGGTCGTCAGATGCCAACACACAGCGGTTTTGGCCGCTCCTTCGATTTTCAGGACATCGCCGCCGAGAGCGTCTCAGGCGTTGAGGTCTACAAAACATCCCGCGCCAACATCCCCACAGGCGGAATCGGCGCGACGATCAATGTGAAAACCGCACGTCCGCTGGACAATCCTGGCTTTCGCACCAGCCTCAGCGCGAAAGCGGTTTATGACGAATCCACGCGCGAAGGCGACGAATACACTCCCGAACTTGCCGCTTTCGTTTCCCAGACTTTCCTCGACGACACTGTAGGTATTGCGATCTCGGGTACCTTCCAGGAGCGCCACAACGGGCAGGTTTCAGCCTCCTCGGGTGGCTGGCTCTCCCGAGATGGCGGCACCATCCCGGACAACGGGCTGCAAACCAACGCGCCGAGCGCAGGCGATCTCGTATCCCTGCCCCGTCAGATTGGCTATCAGCTTGATGAGTGGGAACGGACTCGAATCAACGGGCAGATCACCTTGCAGTGGCAACCCATCGAAACATTAACCGCCACGCTCGACTACACCATGGCTCAGCTTGAGCTGGATCACCGCTACAACAACATGTCGCTGTGGTACAACCGCACGGGTCAGCAAGGCGTCTGGACCGATGGCCCCGTGGTGTCGCCGCTGGTTTACACAGAGTTCAATGATGCACCGGATTTCCCCATGGGAGCGGGTATCGATGCCTCCAAGAACACGCGCGATGGCATTGGCTTCAACCTTGAGTGGGACCCCACCGATCGCCTCAGCCTGTTCCTCGACTGGCACGACTCAAATGCCGAGCGCTCGCCTAACAACGAGCGATTCGGCAGTTCTGCATTGCTCTCGATAGCAGCGTTCGGTCGCGTGTCTGCATCGACGGACTGGACCACCGAAGTGCCGGTTACCACAACGGTGGCGTCGGATCCCTTGTCACCTGATGACATGCAAATCGTGGGCAGCGTATTCAGCAACAGCTGGGCGGAGATGAACATCGAGCAGACGCGATTCGGTGGGATGTTCGACATTACCGACACCCTTTCACTGGATTTTGGCGTTACACAAACACAGGTTGAGAACTTCGAATCCGGCAGCAACGTACAGCGGAACACCTGGGGTCAAAACCAGGCATCGGCTTACGGCACGATCAGCGATCTTATGGTGCCGGCTTCACTCAGCGGCTTGTTTAGCGAGCTGTCGGGGGGTGATCAAGTCAACAACAACTTCTTTATGTGGGATATGGCGGAAGTCGTTGATCGCGCGGAATTCCTGCAGTCGCTTGACCCCTCCAACCCACTTTACCTCGCGCCCGGATTCCTGGGCGGCGACTGCGGGACTGGCTTCTGTGCAGACAACGATCGCGGTTTCGGCAACCAATTTGAAGAAGACTCTCTCGCGTTCTATCTGCAGTTGAACTACTCAGGCGAGATGTTTGACCGTCCGTTCAACATGCGTGTGGGCTATCGATATGAGGAGACCGACGTCACCTCAAGTGCCGAGTCACTCAATTACACGCGCATCGAATGGGCGTCGCTGAATGAGTTCAATGCGATCGAGGCAGACGAGACCGTGCCCTCCTCGTTGCAGGGCAGCTACTCGGTCGGGCTTCCGAACTTCGACTTTGATATCGAGCTGATGGACGACTTGATCTTCCGCGCGTCCTACAGCGAGACCATCGCCCGTGCCGGATACGGAGATCTGCGGGGCAACCTGTCGATTGGCAACATCTTGCGTGTTAACCAGGGTGAGTTCATCGCCACGGGTACGTTGGGCAATCCGGGGTTGATCCCGCACGAATCCCAAAACATCGACCTTTCGCTTGAGTACTACTACGACGATGCGAGCTACGTATCGGTGGGCTACTTCGATAAATCCGTAGAAAACTTTGTGATCTCTGCAGAACAGCAAGACGTCGTGCTGTTTGAGCAGTTGGCCCACCCTGCCTTGGGTCCGCTGTATCAGTCAGCGATCCAGGCTTTGGGGGCGAATGCGGTTAACCAGGACATTCGCGACTACATCTTCGCCAACTTTGCCAACGAGCCGGGCGTTGACGCGGTCAATCAGGTGATCACTGGTGTACCGGGCAGAGATGATCCCGCGTTCTTCGATGTTCAAACACGTATCAACTCGGACCGCACGGCTGACATCGATGGCTGGGAATTGGCCTGGCAGCATAACTTCTGGGATACGGGCTTTGGTTTCATCGCCAACATGACGTTGGCGGATGGCAGTGCCCAATATGACAACACGTCGAATGATCCCGGCCAGTTCGCCCTACCCGGTCTGAGCGATACCCGTAACTTCGTGCTGTTCTACGAAACTGATTATTTCCAGATACGCGCGGCTTATAACTGGCGAGACAAGTTCTTCACCGGTGGTGTCGTAGATCCCTCTTATACTGAGGAGTACGAGCAGTGGGATATGAGCGCCAGCTACGAATTCGGCGAATCCGGCTTCATCGCATTTGTCGAAGGTATCAACATCACCAACGAAACCTTCAGAAGCAGCAGCCGTACAGAGACCCAAATGCTGGCAGTCGGCCAGCTGGGCGCGCGTTACAACATTGGCGTTCGCTACAGCTACTGACCGCTGCTCTCGCCGAAAAAACCGCTCGCCGAGCGGTTTTTTTGTGCCTGATAGCTGCCTAAAATTGCCTCATAACAATACGGAATCTGCAGAGACTTATGGCCAGCGCCGCCAACTCAGACGCTCATATCGCCACGCCTGACGACGACATTCGACGGATCGTGATCGTTGGTGGCGGCACGGCCGGCTGGCTGACGGCCTGTCTACTTGCGAGCGAGTTTTCGACAGGAGAGGATGGTCTGCAGATCACCGTCGTCGAATCTCCCGACACCCCGCCCATTGGTGTGGGCGAGGGAACTTGGCCCTCGATGCGCTCTACCCTGCAGAAAATTGGCATCAGCGAATCGGTGTTTCTCAATGAGTGCAACGCTTCACTCAAACAAGGCACCTGGTTCAGAGACTGGCAGACGGGTAATGGCGATAGCTATTACCACCCTTTCACACTGCCCAAGGCCTACGAGTCGCTCAATTTAGCCGAATACTGGCTGGACGAACTCAGAGAGACAGTCCCCTTTGATCAAGCAGTCACCGCGCAAACCGCTGTCTGTGACCACCAAGGTGCGCCCAAGCAAATCGGCATTCCCGAATATGCCTTTGTATTGAATTACGGCTATCACCTGGATGCCGGTCGCTTTGGCGAATTGCTGGCGAATCATGCGCGCCAAAATTTAAACGTCGAGCACCGGCTCGCCAACGTCACAGCGGTGCTGGATCACGCTAATGGCGATATCGCTGCGCTGCAGACCGATACCGCGGGTGTTGTTTCTGGTGACTTCTTTGTCGACTGCACGGGTCTACGCGCACGTTTGATCGGACAGCACCTGAATATTCCGCTTAAACCGATTGACCAGTGGTTATTCAATGACCGCGCGCTGGCGCTGCAAGTGCCCTACAACCGAGACGACGCTGACGTGGCCGCGACAACGTGGTCAACCGCCCAAGAAGCAGGATGGGTGTGGGATATTGGACTTCAGCATCGTCGGGGCATCGGCTACGTATTCTCCAGCCGATATACTGATATCGATCGTGCCCATCAGGTGCTTGGGCAATATCTCAAGAGCAATGGTCACCCAGAGGGCCTCGGCGATCTAACACCTCGGCTTCTGGAATTTGCACCGGGTTACCGCGAGACACTCTGGCACCGCAACTGCGTGGCGATCGGGCTGGCAGCAGGATTTGTAGAGCCACTGGAAGCCTCCGCGCTCGTGCTGGTCGAGATGAGTGCCCGCGCTATCGCAGAGCAGCTCCCGAGCCGGCGCAGTGCCCTCGCACCGGTGGCCAAGCGTTTCAATAGCGAGTTTGGCTATCGCTGGCGTCAAATCATCGACTTCCTGAAGCTGCACTATGTGCTCTCACAGCGCACCGACAGCGATTATTGGCTGGATAACCGGGACGCGTCCTCTATCCCTCATTCGCTAGCCGAGCAGCTGAAGCTTTGGGAATCACGTCTGCCCTGGCATATTGACGAAGGCCGCAGAGACGAGATGTTCCCCTCAGCCAGCTACCTGTACGTCCTGATGGGAATGGGATTCAAGCCCCAGCACCGTGGCCTGCGCAAGCGCCAACATAACGCCATGCAGCAGCGCGCAACACAGGCATTACAAGAGGTCCAAGTGGAGAGAGAGCGCTACCTCAGGCACTTACCAAGCACCCGTAACCTGCTGCAACAGCTGCACAATCAACCCTTCCCTACGCGATGACACAGAGCCTCTGAGCGATGAGCCAACTTGAAAAACTGAACAACGTCCAACATGCCGATCTGCGGGTCATCACCGAGCGCAGCGCCGCCTACGGCGATAACGTGATGTTCCTACCCGTTTATCCCAATGAGATGCGAGCGTTACAGGCGTGCTACCCACTGCTGTTTTTCAAAGACACCGCCCAGGGGAGTTATCACCCGGTTGCACTATTGGGTTTTGAGGAAGGCGAAAACTTATTCCTGAACGACGACGGCTGGGATGCGCCTTATTTACCGCTGATGGCTCAGCGAGGCCCAATGATGATCGGCTTCGACAAATCCGCCACCGGTGAGGACCAACCTGTGATGGCGGTCGACGTGTCGCAC
>JAZBOZ010000139.1:0-2396 GCA_036351405.1 Halieaceae bacterium | reverse complement strand
GACGCCGGCTGGGCCAACTACCTGGCACTCATCGCCTACATCAACAACAGCCCCTACTGGGGACATCGCATGATGTCCGCCCTATTCGATGAATTGGTGGCCGAGTTTGTCGAAGCACTCCAGCAAACGCTGCCCAACGGCCGCCCTGAGGATATCTACTGGTGTTTCAACAGCATGTCGGGGGCGCTGACCCTAACGCTTGCGCGCACCGGGCGAATCGACAGGCTATCGGGCGGCTTATGCAAGTCCGATGACTTCCGCGCCGCTTACGATCACATGATTCCCTTCGTTGCAGCGGGTTTTAGGGAGGTTTGCAACGCCGGCAGACCTGTACTCACCGACTAGATCGACAGCGCGAGCGGCAACGCGCGCTCGCATCCACCGATGCCTTATGCCGGGTAGCGAGAGGCCAGCGCCGCGTAAACCTGATCCGGGAAATCTTCAGCGTCGATTTCGATCGAGGCCAGCACCTCTGTTAGATGCTCGTTGTCCTCGCGTCCGTCCCACACCTTCACGTAGGTGCCCGCTTTGTAGCCATGATCCTGACGGAAAAAGTTAAGCACGTTTTTACCGACGTAGTGTCGATAAAGCTCATCAAAGCTCATGTCGACTGCGAACATCAGATTGGCAAACAAGGTTACCGAGAATCCACGATGTTCTAACGCGTGTTGAGCGAGAGCCTCGGTAGCGAGTCGGACATCCTGATTCGCGGCTTCCGCGTGATAGAGATCCAGTTCGATCTGCCGCGCCAGCTCATCGACCGTGATCCCGTTGCGAAACAGCGCCGATAAACCGAAGTGCCAGATATCGACCACTTCGAGTCGCACCTGCTCCATTTCCGGCTCCTGATGCTTCCACCACTTGTAGCCCACATGGTCCATCAGTTCCCCGCACTCAATCCAAATGGCGCGATACCACTCGAAATTTTGATCGATCCACGCCTCGTGAACCCGAGTGTTCATTCGGTACTGCATATTGAGCATGTTAACGATGGCGGCGTGCACGGCAGCTTCCTGTGTCGGTTTGCGAGAAGCGCGCAAGTTACCAGATCTATCGCTGAACTGTGAGCATCAACGAAGGAAGGTTACACAGTCACTTTGGCTGGATTTCAATCGGCGACCAATCCATGCCATCGGGCTCGATACCCGTCGCAATGGTGCCAACGAAGGTAAGGTCTTCAGCCGACCAGATACTGATCACATGCGATGCGCTGTGGGCGACAAATAACCGCTGGCCGTCACCACTCAGCAAGACGCCGATCGGAATCGAGCTGTCGGGCAAACGGTCTGACAGCAGCGTCAGCCGCGACGAGTCAATCGGGATATCAAAATCGAGTAATCGCCACACCGACCGGGTAGGAGCGTCGACCACTGCCAGCTGATCGGTAGCGGGAAGGGTGATGTAAATGCGTTCTCTGGCCGGGTCCGCCTCTACACGAATGGGGAAGCCCTTAAGTGTGAATCGTTCGAGTAGCTCGAGAGATGCTGCATCGAACACCGCCACTGAGTCATCAGCACGGTTGCTGAGCCAAAGTTCACCGTTTATTAGCGCCAGCCCTTCGGTGCCCGCACCCGATTCAAGGTCCGCAATTTTTTCACCCCGGTCGATAGACACCACGCTGCTCGTGCCAGAGCCAATATTGGCGGTGAAGGCCTTGCCAGAGTCTGCATCCACGGTCAGCATGTGAACCACATCCTGATCAACCGCGACCTGCTGTAAAACGCGGTGTTCTTGCGTATCCACCACGAGCACCTGTTGCAAACCCTCAGCGGTCACAAGCGCCTGCGTATCGGCAATCCACGTGACTCCATGGGGACGTGCTCCCGGTGGTAGCGGGATAGTCGCGATCACTGCAGCGTTGGCAATATCGATCAAAGTTAAGCTGTCACCGGGCCCCGCACGCGTACCGTAATTGGTGACCAGAGCACGCGAACCATCGGGTGAGACCGCCACCTCGTGCGGGCCCTCCCCTGTTGGCAGCGTGGCGCGCAGTGCGCCACTCGGTAATTCGAACAACGATACCGAGGCAGCACTTTTGTTGGCCACCAGCAACGTTTCCGCAGTACTGAATGACGATAGCGTTATGGCCAGCCACCCCAATGCGAATTGCAGGACACAGGCTCGCAGCGAGCGACAGCGTTTCACTCATCTATCCCCAGCGTTCACAGGCCCAGCGCATACATGGCGTTGGCGTTATCGTGAAACATGGCCTGCTTTTCTTCGGGTGAAAAATCGGCGACTAGCTTCTTAAACCCGTTGTAAAGCACGACATAAGACAGCGACACGCGATCAACGGGGAAATTACTCTCAAACATACAGCGTGCAGGCCCGAAGCAATCAATAGCGTGGAGATACCAGTCACGCTGTGCCGATACGAATTCATCCGAGGTCGGGGG
>JAZBOZ010000138.1:0-9573 GCA_036351405.1 Halieaceae bacterium | reverse complement strand
CGCCAGCGCGCCCAATGGCGATAGCCCCAATCCATGATCGGCGCGATCAACGGCCAGCGCATCCAGCGCCACAACGGTCCCCACTGTGTGTGTTGCCACGCGGCCACCGATGCGTCGACGCCGGTTAACCACTGATCATCACGACGTAAATGCAGCGTTTCCAGCAATTGCGCTTTAGAGGGCAGGCCTTCGTCATCGTGCAGCTGGTGGATATCCTGCAATACCAGCTGATCATCTTTGAGGCGCGCCAGATGCTTCATCTCCTTTAGACAAAGTGGGCACTGACCGTCGTAATAAAGGATGTCGTGGGCTTGCGCTGATGTACTGTTCAAGGGATTAAAGTCTCGCTGCGCTGCTGGTTGCCCATGGGTACGCAGCAGCGCCGCTGGCAGATTGGCGCTTACGGTGTTGTTACTTACGGTGTCGCCAGTAGAGCCTCGACGCTCGCGCGTACCTTGGCGATGTCGTCTTTTTTAAACCCGACATGCACCTCGCGCACCATACCCTGGCGATCGATCAGATACCCCGATGGCATTCCATTGACCGCAAATGCCTCAGGCACTTGGCTCTCGGTGTCGATGACAACCGGGAAGTCGACCGGGTAGCGTTTAAGAAAGTCCCAAGCGTCTTCCTCCACCACGTCGATACTGATTGCGATGACCTTGAAGTCCTCGCGATCAATACTCGACCACAGCTCGCTGAGAGCCGGCAGAGAGCGGCGACAAGGGCCGCACCAGGACGCCCAAAAATCGAGATAGACGACGTTGCCCAGCAGAGAAGCACTGTCGATAGTGCCTTCTGCATTGGCAATCGCGGGTAGCGACCAAGCGGGCGCCGGTACGGGCTCAATGGCTTCAGCACCCCGCGCGAGGCAGGGGATCAGCAGCAGCCCGACCAGTGATTTGGCAAGCGCGCGAATCAACGGTTTCGCCCCAGACGCTCGTGGGCATCGACCCATTCGTTGGTGCGCGTTTCTTTGTCTACCCGCGTTGCTGCTGCCAATGACAGCTCTCCTGCGACAACGAGCCCGGCAGCGATCTCACAGAGCTTGAGGGCTTTGCCCTTACCCAAACAGCCCATCATCTGCAGGCATTCGCTCTGGGTGGGTAGATTGGTACCGCCACCGTAGCTGGCCATGATGATTGAGGGCAGGGTGATTGAGAAGTAGTAATCGCCGCTGCGCAGCATCCGCTGATAGACCGTGCACTGGTTGGACTCGCCGATATTGGCGATGTCTTGTCCGGTTGCCAGATACAAGGCCGCCAAGCCGTTGGCCGGGTGGCTCGCGTTGTTGGAGCTGTTAGTTTGGAAAGACGACAGCGTGGAGATCTGGTAGCCGTACTGCATTTGCTCGGGCGTGATACGCAGGTGGTCGACCAGCACCTGACGCGGGATGGTGAGTTCCGCGGTCACCCGACGGCCCCGGCCTTTTAGCAAGTTCACGGAGGACGTGCGTTTCTCGGTGTCGTAGTTGCCTGACAACATATAGTTGCGCAGCTTGCCCGGGTAGTTGGACTGGATCCACTCGCAGGCAAAAAAGGTCGCGCGGCTGGTCATGTTCTGACCCGCGGCATCACCCGTCGAGTAATCAAAGCGCGTGGCAATGTAGTTGTGGAAGTGGTAGTTCTCGATCTCGATCAGCTTGCCCACCGAGGTCGTGCTCTCGGCCTGTGCCTTGATGGCATCAAAGTTTTCGTTGAGCCAAACCTGAAAGTCGCGAGCATCGCGCGCGTTGTTAAAGATAAACAACGGTGCACGCTGCATGGACTCTGCAGAGACAGTGGTGGTGACGCCGCCAGACTCGCGAATGACCTTCATGCCGCGGTTGTAGCTGGCCAGCATGGTGCCCTCGACCGTCGCCATCGGCACATAGAACTCGCCTTGCGCGTGCTCACCATTGACCAGCAGGGGGCCTGCGACACCGATCGGTACCTGCACATTACCCCAGATGTTCTCGATGTTGCCTTCCATGACATGGGGGTCATAGGAGAAGTGCTTGGTGTGATTCAATTCCGCGCCAGTTTTCTCTTCGATGAATGCCTGACGCTGCGCGATGATCTCGTCGCTGTAGTCGTCTTCCCGCGAGCGCGGGATGCGCTTGTCTTCGCTCATAGTGCTGCCAGCCTCGCTTTTGCTGCTTCGTATTCCTCAGTAAGCTTTGCTATGTAATCGGCTGCCGGTCCGATCTTATGCACAGCGCCAATACCTTGGCCGCAGCCCCAAATATCTTTCCACGCTTTGGCGTCCTGGTTGCCGCCAGAGCCGAAGTCCATGGCAGAGGGGTCGCTCTCGGGCAGGTTGTTGGGATCCAGGCCCGCAGCCTCGATTGACGGGCGCAGGTAGTTGCCGTGCACGCCGGTGAACAGGTTGCTGTAAACGATATCCTGCGCACCGCAGTCAACGATGGCCTGCTTGTAAGCTTGTTCTGCATTGGCTTCATCTGTCGCAATGAATGCGGAGCCGATGTACGCAAGGTCTGCACCCATTGCCTGGGCAGAGAGGATGGCATCACCATTGGCGATTGAGCCGGATAGCAGCAGTGGTCCGTCAAACCACTCGCGGATTTCCTGTACCAGTGCGAAGGGCGACTGGGTACCCGCGTGGCCACCGGCACCGGCGGCAACTGCGATCAGGCCGTCGGCACCTTTCTCGATCGCCTTCTTGGCGAAGCGGTTGTTAATGATGTCGTGCAGCACGATGCCGCCGTAGCTGTGGATGGCCTCGTTCACGAACTCCTTGGCACCGAGTGAGGTGATGACGATCGGCACTTTGTATTTCACGCACATCTCGATGTCGTGCTGCAGCCGTGTGTTGGAGCCGTGCACGATCTGGTTGACGGCGAAAGGTGCAGCCGGCTTGTCGGGATTGGCCTGATTGTAGGCATCGAGTTCTTCGGTGATGCGCTTGAGCCATTCTTCAAGCACGGGTTCAGGACGTGCGTTGAGCGCGGGGAATGAGCCCACGATACCCGCTTTGCACTGGGCAATGACGAGGTCCGGGTTGGAGATAATGAATAGGGGTGATCCGACGACAGGAAGTCTGAGGTTATCCTTCAGAATCGGTGGCAACGCCATGGTGTGGTCTCCTGAAAAGTGAGGGCACGCCCTTCGGCAGCCCGAACGAAAGCGGTTTTGAACATACAGTATGTTTTTTTGACTCTCAAGTATGTTGGGCTTTGCGAGTGCGGTTCATGCATGGCCGCAGCGGTGTCTGGAGGGCATAATCCGCTGCTTATCCGCCGTAAATGACGCTGTTTATGTACCACCAGCATTTTGGTTTGCGGGAACCGCCGTTTTCCATTGCGGTCAATCCCCGCTACCTGTTCATGAGCCCGCGCCATCGGGACGCACTCGCGCACTTGCTTTACGGTGTGAGCAGCGGCGGTGGATTCATTTTACTGACCGGCGAAGTGGGGACCGGCAAGACCACCGTTAATCGATGCTTGTTGGAGCAGCTGCCTGACACCACGGATGTGGCCATCATCCTCAATCCGGCACTGAGCGCCGTTGAGCTATTGGCGACCGCCTGTGATGAGCTCGGCATCAGCTACCCGGAGACGGCCCCCACGCTCAAGCAACTCACGGATGCATTGCACCGCTTCCTGCTGGAGAATCACGAGGCAGGGCGACGCACCGTGTTGATGATCGACGAAGCTCAGCATCTCGATTTCGATGTGCTCGAGCAAATACGTCTGCTGACCAACTTGGAGACCCATGATCAGAAGCTGTTGCAGATCATTTTGATCGGTCAGCCAGAGTTGAGCGACAAGCTGGCGCGTCCCGAGCTGCGCCAGCTCAATCAGCGGATCACCGCGCGCTACCATCTCGAGCCGCTCAACGCTGATGAGACAGGCGCGTACATTCGTCATCGACTGGAGGTCGCCGGTTTACCGCAGGGGCAGTCACTGTTTTCTCCGGGAGTGGTTCGAGATATTCACCGCCGGACCCGGGGTATCCCTCGCTTAATCAACCTGTTGTGTGATCGCACCCTGCTGGGTGCCTACGGGCAGCGCAGAGCGGGAGCCAGCAAAAAGCTGGTGCGAGACGCAGCAGCAGAAGTACTGGGTGCAGCCGCACAGCGTCAGCTTGGCTCGAGACTGTTGGGTCTATTATTGCTGCTGATAGTCGCCGCGATTTTAGTCGCGCTGGCATTTATCGAATGGCCTGCCACTGGCGTCGAGGCTGTTACGGATAAAGGGATCGCTGTTCAGGCCCCCATCGCATCCCCACCGCAACAGCAACAGCCGTCATGGTTGATGCCGCTGGTCGAGGCGGAATCGGCGCTTTGGCGGCTTACCAGTGATGACATCGCTCCACGCAATGCTTGTCCTGAGCTACCCGTTGCTGATTTGCAGTGTGTCGAAGCTAACGCAGCGACCTGGGACTCTTTGGTGGCACTGGAGCGGCCGGTGCTTCTGCTGATGCAGCGTCCGGACCGGTTTGCCGGTGGCACCCTGATACTGGAAATCCGCGACAGGGTTGCCGACGTCTGGGATACAACGGGCATCCGATCTCTGCCTCTCGCTGATCTGGCCCGCTATTGGACGGGTGAAGTGCGCTACTGGTGGCGCGTGCCTGAAGGTTGGCAGGGTCCGGTGGCGGTCGGTGAGCGCGGTGCTGTGGTGGCTGCCGTCGCTGCTATGTTCGCCAGGCTCGATGGTCAGCAGCAGCCTTTGACTGACGAGCTTTTTACTGCGGCGCTCGAGACGCGGGTCAAAATCTTCCAGCAGGGTGAGGGGCTCAGCGCTGACGGTGTGGTAGGGGAGCGCACACTGCAGCGACTTAACAGTCGACTCGGACGGGCGCTGGACAGCGACCGCGCCCGTCGTCGTCTGTCACTGTTGTCAGCGGAGCGTTAGCGATGTCGTTGATTCTCGATGCCTTGAATCGCTCTCGCAGAGAGCAGGATGCCGGCGACGTGCCGACGGTGGACAGTGTTCACTACGCAACGGCGTCGCAAGGCGTGTCTCCACTTTGGTGGCTGGTGGGTGCATTGACGCTGGCGTTGGTTATCACGCTGCTGATCTTGCTGTGGCCGTCTGAAGATAAGACCGACACCCTTGACCTGAACGCTGGGAATGCCGATTCACCGGCTACTGGGGCAGCACAGCCCGATGCCAATGCTTTTGACCGACCGACTCAACCCTCGGGTCATGTTTCTGCCCGTCAAAACGTCCGACCACTCGCGTCGTCATCGACGGGAGCAAAAGATCTCGATCCAGCGCGCGAGAGGACTGCGTCTTCCTCGATGGCTGCCCAGCTAAAAACGAGTAGCGACGCAGCGAGTGGCTCTGAAGTGGCGGCACTCTATGACGAGCGCCGTGAGGAAGTCACACTAACGACGACGCAGCCCAAGCGTGTCACGGATGTCTCATCATCGGCTGGGCAAATGACCCAAGCTGCAGACGTCGGCACTTCGGCGGACCAGAACACGGGTCTCACTACCTCGCAAACAGCGTCTGGCAATGACCAAACTCCAAATGCTGGAGGTGGCGGATTAGCATCCGATGCCGCATCTGACGGGAAGACCCAGAGTGAGCGGAGTGCCAGTAAGACCGAAGAGACACCGATCAATGTTGAGGAGGTGTTGCGCCGTGCCCAGCGACAGCTCGGAGAGCCGCTGCTCGAGCCGCACCCGGTACCGCTGCTCGGTACGCTGTCTCAGCAGGCCAAGGACCGTATCCCGACGCTGATTTACAGCGCGCATAATTTTGCATCGGATGGCAATTCCACCGTGACCCTCAATAACAAACAGCTCAACGTGGGTCAGCGCACTGACGGTTTCACCGTGAAGGAAATTTTGGCGGACAGCGTGGTATTGAGTTGGGGCGGCACCGAGTTTCGACTGCGCGCCCTCAATAGCTGGATCAATCTCTGAGCGATAGCCCGGGTGTCACGGTGCGGGGTTGGGCTGCGCCCGGTGGATGCTCTCAATGGCCTTGAGCGTGTCCTCGTCCAGCGTGATCGACAGGCTGTCGATGTTCTCCGCTAGCTGTTCAAGGGTCGTCGCGCCGATGATGTTCGCAGTGACAAAGGGGCGGCTATTGACCCAGGCCAGCGCCATTTGCGTGGGGTTGAGCCCACGCTCCTCCGCCAGCTGCAGGTAACGCTCGGTGGCGTCCAAAGCCTCGGGTGCATCGTAGCGTGTGAATCGTTCAAACAGTGCCAAGCGGGAGTTGGCGGGCTTCGCACCGTGGCGGTATTTGCCGGTCAGCAAGCCCATTGCCAGTGGCGAGTAGGCCAGCAGTCCGACGCCTTCCCGGTGAGAGATTTCGGACAAACTGATCTCATAGACACGGTTCAACAGGCTGTAGGCGTTCTGTATTGACTGAACACGGGGAAGGCCCTCCCGGTCCGCGAGTTCGATGAACTTCATCGCACCCCAGGCCGTTTCATTGGACAGCCCGATGGCAGCAATTTTGCCGGCTTTCACCAGCTCTTCCAGTGCGCGCAGCGCCTCCTCGGGGGGCGTCTCGTCGACCTCGCGATGGCGGTAGTTGAGCTGTCCAAAGATGTTGGCGTTACGATCCGGCCAGTGGAGTTGGTAGAGATCGATATAGTCGGTCTGCAGCCGACGCAGACTGCCTTCCACCGCCTCTGTCAGATGCTTTGCTGAATGTCTTGGCCCGCCTCGCAGGTAATCAAAGCTTGGATTGGGCCCCGAGGCTTTGGTGGCCAGGATCCAGTGTTCGCGCTTTCCAGTGCGGGCAAACCAGTTGCCAATGTATTGCTCGGTCAAACCCTGGGTTTCGGCTTTGGGCGGCACTGGATACATTTCGGCGGCGTCCATGAAATTGATGCCACGCTCCAGTGCGTAATCAATTTGCGCGTGTGCCTCAGCCTCCGTGTTCTGCTCGCCCCAGGTCATGGTGCCGAGGCAAATCTTCGATACTTCGCGCTCGTTGATGCGGCCGATGGTCATGGCTTGAGGCCCAAGTGTTGCATCATGGCCGCGTGCAGGTCCCTCTGGCGCAGGAATGGGGTTAGCGTTTTCAGTCCAACCTCGTTGGCAAACAGCGGTACGTTGGCGCCGGTGTGGTTGGCACTTGAGCGAACCGTGGTCGCATAGTTGATGGCCATCAAGGTGTCATCGGGGTTGATGATGCGAGCGACTTTGCCCGGTGAATAGGCAGGTGCGGTGGTGCCCGCATAGCGACTGGGTTCGGGAATGATCTGCGCGGCTTGGGCATGATCTGCCGTTACCACGACCAGAGTGTTGGGGTGGTCTTGTGCAAACTCGAGTGCCACAGCGAGTGACTCTTCCAGCTGCTGGATCTCGCCTATGGAGCCGCAGGGATTGCGACCATGGCTTTGCTTATCAATCGACGCTGACTCGACCATCAGGAAAAAGCCATTCCGGTTGTCAGTACTCAATTGCTTCAGGGCGACTTCTGTTAGTTCTGCCAGTGGTGGTGTGTCGCGATAGTCGGGGTTAGGTTCACAGTGCATCGGTTCGGGGTGTCGAATGTTCGAGGTGTCACCTTCGTTAGTGACCGTAACCGATTCCGCACGACGTCCACCCTGACCTTGCAGCCGTACAGGAAGATGCCCATCTGCAAACAGCCCCAGTAGCCTTTCGCCGGGCTTCACGGTCGCAAGCTCAGCCCGCTCCCGCAGCACGCGAAAGCCACTTTGCTCGGCGACGCTGGCGACATCGATCGCTTTCTCACCCTTGAATCGTTGTTTGAAATGTTTGGCTCCCCCACCGAGGATAACGCTCATCTTTGATGTCGCCATCTGCTCTGAGATGGAACCCGGGCCGCCATTGGGCGCAGCATCATCAGGGCATCCTGCCATCTGTGTACCGTAGTAGTTACTGCCCAGCACGCTCTTTGCATTTTGGCAGCTGCGATGGGATACATGCGCTACAAAGGATGCCGGCGTCGCATCGGTGACCGCTGATGTGCTGACCACGCCGGCGCGCATACCTGATTTGATCGCGGCTTCGGCGATGGTTTCGATATCGCGATCCTGCGGATCGGTGCCAATTCGGCCGATCTGTGTAATCACACCCGTGGCGATTGTGGTCGCGGTGTTGGCAGAGTCGGCGACGTACACAGGTTTCAGATCGTCGTCTACTGTTTCGATATGCAGTGCACCCCGCATCGGCATTTGGTCCAGCAGTAGCGTGCCCCCGGCGCCCTCAAGATAGTTCCTGCCCATGGTGACATGCTGGTCGTCAAAGCCGTCGCCGATAATCAGAATGACATTGGCGGGTGAGTCGTCGGCGACTGCGAATGGCGCCAGAGTGCCGAGCAGCAGGCTCAAGGAGAGACGACGGATATGAGTCATGGGTTTTTCCTATGGCTGGAACTTGAGAGTGACAGAGGCTAAGCAGCTGTTGTGACGACTGCAAGCGCGTCGCTTACTTGAGTCGCAGGCTGACTCCGAGTTTCTTCATGGCCGAGCGACTGTCGTTGATTTCCTTGCTGGTAAGGGGGTGCTGGTCCCGCCATCCATCGGGGAAGATCATGGTGAGGGTGTTGTCCTTGACCTTTACTTTGAAATCCTTGGGTGATTCCAGCGCTTCCACGTGTTTGAACAACACGGCAAGCCTGAGTAGCGCCAGCATTTTCAGGGTCTTGGGGCGCTCACGATCCGCGATATCCAGAAATATTTCTGCCTTTAGCTTGCCGCGATGGCCGCGCACCAGCGTTGCCATGGTCTCCTGCTCCCGCTGGGAGAAACCGGGCATATCCGAGTGACGCAACAAATAAGCCGAGTGGCGGTTGTAGTGCTTTTGTGAGATCGCAACGCCGATTTCGTGACAGCGTGCGGCCCAAGCGAGGCAGTCGATATCGTTGCTGCTGAGATCCCAGGCGTCCGACGCGGCTTCCGCGAGGAAGCGTACGCGGTTAGCGACCAGTGCAGCTATCGACGGATCCGCGCCATAGCGGCTGACCATCGCGCTTATGGAGCGCTCACGCACATCCTCATGACCGAGTCGTCCGAGCAAGTCGTAGATCACACCCTCACGCAGCGCGCCGCTGGAGGTGCGCATATGTTCAATGTCCAGCCCGTCAAAAACAGCGCTGGCAATCGCAACGCCCGCGGTAATCACGCTGCGGCGTTTATCGCTAAGTCCTGGCAGTTCGATAGCATCGACATGCCCGAAATCGAGCAGGCAGCGTCGCAATCGGTCAAGTGATTCGCGGTCGATGCCACTGTCGCGCCAGCCGTTGTATTGAATCAGCGCCTCAATGGCTTGCAGCGTGCCTGAGGCCCCGACGGCTTCCTGCCAATTCTTCGCATTGAACCGCCGTTTGATGTGCGAGATCTCGATCATCGCTGCGTCGTAGGCAGCGCTGAAATTCCGCTTGTTGAGTTTGCCGTCAGCGAAGTGGTCCTTGCTGTAGCTGACACAGCCCAGTTGCAGACTCTCGAGTCGCATGGGCTCGAAGCGCTGACCGATGATGAACTCGGTGCTACCACCCCCGATATCGATGACCAATCTCGAGTGACCGTCATCGGCCAGGGTATGCGCGACACCGAGGTATATGAGGCGCGCTTCCTCTCGGCCGTAGACAACATCCACGGGGACTCCCAATAGCTGCTCCGCGGCCTCGGTAAACGT
>JAZBOZ010000137.1:0-4914 GCA_036351405.1 Halieaceae bacterium | reverse complement strand
GCGGTTCATCATGACGGTTGCTGCCTGGCACAATGCGCGCCTCAGATTGACGTCACCAGCTTTGGTGATGCCGCCTGACACGTCCCTTTCACCGGACTGGTTGCGTGAGGGCGTCAGGCCAACCCAAGGGCCAACCCTTTTTGAAGATCGAAAGCGTGTCGGATCATCGACAGCCGCGCGGAAAGTCAGTGCGACGACGGCACCAATCCCCGGCATTGTCATCAAACGGCGGCACACTGGATCGTCCTGAGCGAGCTGACGCACCTGTTTCTCAAGAGCTGCCAGTTCCTGTCGCAACGTTGCCCTGGCGCGCAGCATTGGTGCCGTTGCTGTTTCCAGCATGGGGTTACCGTCTGCCAGCTCCTGAATGCGGGCCTTGAACCTGCCGCGCGAGATCGCACCGACCTTGAGGCCGAAGTTCCGCAGCAGTCCGCGCAGCGATATTTCCAGCGCGATCATGTTCTGTTGGATAGCCTTTGGAGCGCCGAGAACCGCCCGGGTTTTCTGGGCAGAGACGGATTTACAGTGGACCGGGCGGAACCAGCCGAGATGAAGAAGGCGCACAATCCCTTCTGCATCGCGCCGATCCGTCTTGATCGGCATCGCCTTCAGCGCTCCTTTCACCTGGCGCGTTTCCATGAGCATCGTATCAAGGGCAGCCTCGGTCATCCAGAGCCGCAGCCATTGCGACAGAGGCCCAGCCAGAGCCGCAGCGGTCGCCCGCGCGCGTCGCACACGAAGTGGACCTTGGACGTCAGGGTTGGGTTGCGAAAGCCAACCTGAACCGAGGGACTACCCCGATGACCAAACCCATGCTGGACCTGAGAGAGCTCGTCGAGAAGCGCAGCGATGCGGGTCTTGGAATACACGGCTTCTGCCGTGCTGGTGTGCCATCGACACCGGCGCCACCGCGTCTCACAAACTCGTCGGCCGAATGTTGGACCGTGATGTGGGTATCTTAGAAACCATATCGATACTGCGCTTTGCCTTGGTGCCGTCTTCGACATATGGTTTCATATGTTGGCCAATCCCATGACGGATCCACATTTGCACGTCCCACAGGCTCTTTCTGCTGCAACGTGCCAGCCCAAGGCGGCGGCGCTGTCACCAAATACGCGGTTTGTGGCAATGTGTTGTCGTTGGCCGCAAACAGAACGGACTCGGGCTCAAGTAGCACATAGCGCGGCAAGGGTATCCGACTGGCAGGGCGTGTTGGCCCGCGTTCAGCGCCATCGTGTCGCGCCCCTCGTGAACGCTTCGCTGCAAACCGTTGCTGCGGTTCCGGACGAGATCCGAAGAGCCATACGCGCCAATGCGAGGGCATCTGCCGTCCTGGCGCTACGCCAAGCGGAAGCGTCGGTGCGTATCAGTGCTGCCCTTGACGAAAGGGGGATCACCGCCCTGTTTTTCAAAGGCACAAGCTTGGGCCAGCGCGCCTTTGGGTCGATTGCGCTGAAAACTTGCCGCGATATCGACGTGTTCGTCCCGAGAACGCGCGCCGTTGAAGCGATCGGTGTGCTTGAGGGTATGGGCTATCGCTTTGTCATGACACGCCAACTCAGCGATGCCCGACTGCGATCAGCGCTGGTCCGCCACGGCAAGGACATGGAGATGATCTCTGAAACGGGGTTAATCGTCGAATTGCATTGGCAGTTGACACGGGTGAAAGGCCTACTGCCGGAATTTGATACCGGGGGTAGGATACAGACCATTTCCTTGGGTGCGATAGGCCGCGTCGCAACGTTCGGAGACATCGACCTGCTACGCTTTCTTGCCGTGCATGGCGTTTTGCATAACTGGTCGCGGCTAAAATGGCTGGCCGATGTGTCAGCACTCTATACGCAGCTTTCACCCGATGACCGCGCAGACGTAGTTGCGATCGCACAAAGTACAGAGCCGGCGCTGTCACAGGCGCTGACCCTTTGTCAGATGTTGTTTGACACGCAGGTCAAGGAGCCACTTGCATGTCCGAAGGCGCTGACCCAGCTTGCGCTCGAAAGGATCGAAACACCCCCTTTACCTCTGAACCGCATGGATCGTTATTCGAGAGCGTTCCACAATACGTTCGCGTGGCGCAAGCTCTACCGCAACCCGCTTCACGGGTTCGCGCATCTTCTCCCATCCTCCGTATCGACCCTCGACGTGATCATGTTGCCACTCCCAGCAAAGCATGATTGGATATATCGTTTTATGCGTTTTCCGCTTTGGCTTGTTCGACAGTTTGGCCGCCGCGCATCCGGTCCAGGTCGATCACTTGGTCGAACACTGTCAGGTCGATCGTGCGATGGGTAACGATCACAACCGTCATCCGGTCCGTAAGCTTGGCGAGTTTTCCCAGAATGGCGCGTTCCGAGGATTGGTCCAGCATCGACGTCGCCTCGTCGAGGATCAGAAGCGACGGATTGCGCAGAAGCGTGCGAGCGAGACAGATGCGCTGACGCTCTCCTCCGGAAAGCCTCGTCCCTCGGTCACCCGCGCGCGTCTCTAACCCATCTGCTATTGCCGCAACGAGCTCTGATGCGCCGGCAAGCGACAGCGCATCGTGCACAGCTTCGGGCGTCGACACTGTGCCATCCCAAGTCAGGTTGCGGCGTAGTGAAATGTCGAAAAGGAGCGGGTCTTGCGACGCGTAACCGATTGTGTTGGCAACCGCTGCGCGGCTGGCAGGCTCTGATGGCACAACACCCGCGACCGTTACGCGCCCCGCGTCGGGGACCAGGAGCCCGGTCATCAGATCTAGAACGGTTGTCTTTCCCACACCCGATGAGCCGACCAGCGCCACCATCTGCCCCGGTGCAATGTCAAAGCTAAGCTCGTGCAACCCGCTGTTCTGCTGCTCGGGAAACCGGAATGAGACGTCCCTGAACGTTACGCCGGCTGGACCTGGCGGAATGGATTGCCTCGCCTCGCTTGGTGTACCCGCTGCATTCATCTGCCGTTCGAGGTCTTCGAGCGCTTCATAGGCCGGTAGCATGTTGGCAACCATCTGCGCGCTTTGGAATAGCCGGAACAACGGCCCGGTCGTGCGCGATAGTATAATCACTACCGTGATTAGAACGGATACCGCAATCTCCATTGCAAACAGGCCGACCATGATAGTCACGCAAAGTAGAGCGGCGCTGACGATCTGTAACGCGCCTTGCGATACCGCCTGGTCATTCATGAACCGCAGGTGGTCGGCGCGAATGTCGCGGATGGCACGGAAAAACAGGGTATCGTAGGCGTCTTGACTGTTGTGTACCTTGATCAGCTTCAGTCCAGCCAGGAACTGCGTCAGCATTTCATGCATGGTCCGGCCGCTTTGAGTTTGGCGCTGTCCGATCCTGCGCGCGCGCCGCATTATCCAAGGTGCTGCCAAGAGACCAACCCCGGCCACGACAAGCGCCAGCAGCGTGAGCGCCGGTGCAAGATAGGCTGACACCGCAACCTGTACCGTAACGAGGATGATGCCAACCGATCCGGTCAGTACATGGTATGTCCCCCCCGAGAGCCGTGCGACGTCCTGAACCATGGCATGCTGCCCCTCGTGGCGCTGTAACGTCAGTAAATGCGCCCAATCCGCGTGGGAAATCGCGCGAAAGATCCGCATCCGCCAGTGATCGACGAACGATTGCGACAGCCTTGCCAGAACCATGGTGCGGCGCCAGACGATCAGGTTGCGCATAACGATGAGGCAAAGAAACGCCGACAACGCGACTGCAAGCTGAGACTCCGGGGTCGCGACCCCAACACTGCGCATCAGATCAAGCACCCATGCCAGAATTGGCGTAGGTTCTTCGTTTGTGATGACCTGCAAGACCGGTAGCAGCAGCAGAAATCCGATTCCGTCGGTGAGCGCGCTGGCAAAACTCAGCGCACCGCCCCAGACAAGCGTCGATCCAGCCTGAATGCCGAAATCGTGCAGATAGCGCATGAAGGTTCTTAACATCCCTACGGACCGCTTTGCTTCTCCGGCCAGACTGTGACCGGTATGCGTGCCGCCAGCAACTCGCGAGAACTAATTGATCGGTGGGCTTTGACTGATCGTAAGACCGTATGTCCTTCTACGGCTGGCTCGTGAGGGAGTGGTTCGCCCTACACTGGCGGCTGTGAACGAGGGTTGCTCGGAGAGCAGGGCTTCAAGCCAGGAGGACGCACCATGGGCGAGAATAGTGAAGTTTACATCGGATTGGATGTCTCGAAGGAGAGCCATGCCGTTGCGATTGCGGAGGCTGTGGGCTTCATGTGGGCCATCGCCCGGATGGATCCGATGGAGGTCTGATCCGAAAACCAGATCGTCTAATCGCTCATGGCGGCGGGGACGCGGCAACGACAGGGGAATTCCTGTCAGCGCTTTGTGGCCGGCAAAGCCGACGCCCGTTGTAAGAGAGGACCAGCCCCGGACGAATACATTGACATGCGGTTCCGACCCGCGCATCAAAGCTTGTTCACCAACGTCCCGGGCCGCGTCCCCACCCCCATGCGCACTATCATTCCAAGACCGGCGCCTCCCGGCGTTACACGATACTGCACGCCTCGACGCTTGACGAAGGACATCAGAGCGCTTCGCCCAAGCCCTACAAACCAGCGAAACAAGAGGCTGTACTGCATCTGCTCCATCAGTTGCTCGGAGCGGACTGAGAACAGAATCTGGACAAGCTCGCCCAGATCAGCCGCTCAGGCGGGATCGAGGGGCGCCCGAAGTCGGTGTAGAGGGCCGCGAACTCCGTATCGAGGCTGGCCAGCGCCTCGTTCACCACCTGCCGGATCTTGCGCAGCGGGTGTCGCGCGGGGATGCGCTCTTCCAGATCGATATAGCTGAACAGCGACCCGCTCGTCTCGTCCGCATCGCGCATGATCGCCCCCAATCAAAGCCTGCGGAGGATGAATCATGTTCTGCAAACCCGGCCAAAGCCCGACTTCTTCAGCAGCCTG
>JAZBOZ010000136.1:0-2953 GCA_036351405.1 Halieaceae bacterium | reverse complement strand
ATGTTGCCCTTATACCCCAAAAGGTAAAGACCGCCTGACAAGGCGACAAGAATCACGATGGCCGAAAAAAAGGCCGACAGATACATGTGGATATTGATGAGCAAAAAACGACTCATGGGCAGTTCCTATTATCGACTTGGAGAGGTTGCTAGACGCAGTACAGCGACGGCTCCGAGAGTTGACCATCTCGGGCTGCTGATCGTCAATTTTGTGTTGGTTGGCGTTTTTCAGCCGGTCACCTGGTGGGGCCGTTTAGTTTAACTTCCCAAGAAACATAGGCACTTCCAGGGAGTGACCATTGATCCTTGCCTCCAACATGTTCGCTAACTCCCTGCCCGCCTCGGCGCCTCCCGCGCCCTCTGGGTCATCGAGCAAACCTTGCAGCTCGGGGTGCGGCGTCTCATCGACGCCAACCAATGCCATGGGGATGCCGGGGTAGCGTCGTCGCTCAATTTTCTCTGTTAGAAGCACTGTACAGAGCTGATGTCTCGGATCTCTGGCGATGCGCTCATAGGTCGCCTCAACGGCTTCGATTGGCCCCTCTAGAATTTGGCAGAAGTACCCGTCGGCGTACAGCAGTAACCCACCTACCATCGTTTCACGGTTATAGCGCTGTGAGGTCTCGAGGATGCGAAGGATCTCACTTTGTATATCTCCCTCGAACGCATCTGTATTGACGCGACTCGCATAAACCATACGGCATTGTGGACCTGCGAGTAGAGGGCTGCTGGCGGGATCAAGTGCGTCGGTCATGGTTTAGCTCTCACGATAGAAGGGTGGCGCATTCAGGCATTGACGACTGATCCCGACAGCGGCAAGGGTGGGGGCTGAAGTTGGCTATCGTCAATTGATGAGTCGGCAGGCGTCGAGCCGCCGAGGGTGAAGAACGCAACACGGTCTTGCAAAAGGCGACTGTAGTCCTCAAGCATCCGCGAAGCGGCTGCAGCTTGCTCAACCATGGCCGCGTTCTGTTGAGTCACCTCGTCCATTTGGTTGACCGCACTGCTGATTTGACGAAGCCCCGCTTGTTGTTCAGTGGTGGCATCAGCTATGTCAGCGACAGCGCCCGAAACCTCGTCAATGGCTGATACGATCTTGTGCAATGTCTGAGTCGACTCGCTAACAACTGCTTGACCTTCACTGACGTCGGCAACAGACCGTTCGATCAGCAATCCGACCTCCCGCGCTGATACCGCGGCTCGCTCAGCGAGATTGCGGACCTCCTTCGCTACCACTTCAAAGCCTCTACCGTGCTGACCCGCCCGAGCTGCTTCTACCGCTGCATTCAACGCCAACAAGTTCGTTTGGAAGGCAATCTCGTCGATAACCCGGATGATGTCCGAAATTTGTTTGCTGCCGCTGCTGATGCTATCCATCGCAGCATCGGCGCGCTCCGCCATCGTCATGCCTGTATGTGCCAGCTCGCGAGTGGAGCTAGCTAATTCCTTTGCCCGCTGTGCGTTGCTCGAGGTTGACACAACCGTAGCCGTGATCTGCTCTAAAGATGACGCGGTTTCCTCCAGGCTGGCGGCCTGCTCTTCCGTCCGAGCCGATAACTCCTCGTTACCTGCGGCTATTTCGGCTGCGCCTGAATAAACCTGAGCTGCCGCCTCACGGACGCTTGATACGATGTCGAACAAGGTTTCCTGCATGCTCAGCATTGATGCCCTGAGTCCGGTGGCATGCTGGTCTGCCTGTTTTCCGTGCAGTCGGCCACGCGAAATATCTGCTGCGATATCGGCCATCGCTTGTGGTTCACCACCCAGTGGGCGCATCACTGATCGGGTAATGAATTGACTGGCGAAGACAGCGAGTCCAATGGCCCCCAAAGCCAATACAACAAGGACTGTCATGGCGGTGCTGTTACGAGCTGCAACTGATTGTCCCAACGCATCCTGCTCTTGCTCCACAGAATCACGAACCTTTGAGGCAAGGTCCGCCACCTGTGGTCCCACCACGTCGAGTGTCTCGAAGACCAGCTCTCGCCGTCGGGTCGTGGCGACTTTGACCGCGGTAAGGGCGCTGACGAACTCCGCCTGAGCTACCATAGCTTCTTGTAATAAACGCCGCCGCTCCGGGTTCTGTAGCTCTCTATCCAGTATGCGTGCTCGCTCGTCGACCTCGTCAGTGAGTTCGGCCAATTGTTGCTCCGTGCCCAGGCTTTGAATGGATCCCAGGTAGTCGAGAGCTGATCGCTGCAGCAGTAAGAGTGACTCTTGTAATAGGCCTGCGCGATAAGCCGCTTCCACATCGTTATCTTCGTAGGCTAGCTGCATGATCTGGCTGATTCGCTGGGAAGCCAGTTCGCCAGCGGGAATCAATTGACCTTGTGTGAGCTCAAACTGCTCCGCAACTGTGGCCTTCACGTCGTTGAAGGCCTGCTGATAAGTTAACGCCTTGCCTTCGATCTCTCTCAACAACCTGCGCCTGTCGGCGTTGCCTACGTGCGTGTCGGCGAATTCCAAATCTTTAACTAGACTGTCGAGATAATCATCAAAGCGCTGGGTAGACACGTCGCTACGCGTCTCGAGATATTTTTTGGTCTCAAGGCGCGCGCCCAGCATGTTGGCTTCGACCCGCCCTGCAAGGTTTGTGTCTTCAGCAATTAGCTCGTAGTCAGAAAAGGCACCAGCGGCCAGCCGGATGCTCATAACGGCGACAGCTGATATCAGCAGTAAAAGGAGGCACAGGGCACCGAACCCCAAGCGAAGCGTTGAGCTGACTTTCATCGGAGGGCTCCTGTGACGCGGACGGCAAAGTTTTTGACGTCTACAGTACGCCTCTGGTCTAGTCAATAAGCCGTTGGTCTAGTGCCCGAGCAGCAGTGAAGAATGATAACCCTCATCAGGGCATCTGAGCTGCTCTGCTATCTTGGTTGAGCGAGTTTGGTACCGGTGGCCGGACTTGAACCGGCACGCTTTTAAAGGCATCGGATTTTGAATCCGACGTGTCT
>JAZBOZ010000135.1:0-16847 GCA_036351405.1 Halieaceae bacterium | reverse complement strand
GGGGTGATGGTCTCGAGATTCACGAAACTGCCGATGGTGTTGGCCACGGCGGTTCCGGCCAGTAACGGACCGAGAAGAGTAAAGCTGCCCACCAGTGCTACCGACTGCACCGGTGTCATAGCGCGAGAAGCAATCGCTGAGGCGATGAGATTGGAAGCGTCGTGAAACCCGTTGGTGAAGTCGAAAACCAGTGCTAATAGCACGGCGACTACAATCAGTGACGTTGGGCTGTCCATCAATGGTCGGCGGTTTCTGCAGTCTGTGGTGATTTGATCGCTGCTATCTTCTCATGATTCTTCGGGATAACCGGCTGCAGTTGCCGGGCATTTATTCTCAGATATTCAACCCGTGCTGCCTTGGGTGCGCGGTATCCCTCCCACCTGCCAACGTGCCTTGTCTCGTCATCATGCTTGCCCAAGGTTACACTCAGATACATCCGGCAAGGAGAACAATAATAATGCGCCAAGCAATGATGGCTCTGGCGGTAGCGATCGCTGCCGCAGGTACAGCGCAGGCTGAGGACAAACAGTTGCTCTGGGGTGATACGCATCTTCACACAACGTATTCCTCAGATGCTTTCGCCAACAATAATTTGACCGCAGGTCCCGATACCGCATACCGCTATGCCAAGGGCATTCCTGTGGTCCATCCGGGCCACAAGGCACGCGTGCAAATTGAGACGCCGCTCGATTTTCTGGTGGTGTCTGATCATGCCGAGTTTATGGGCGTCATTCGCCATACCTTCTATGAAGGGGTTGATACTGATGACCTGGGCGTTATCGATCGTATAGGCGCATGGATCGCCGAATGGGTTTTGCGGGGGGCAATCGAAAAGGGGGAGGGGCGAGAACTGTTTGTCGACGTGTTACCCGAGCCCGAAGATGATGCGGTGGTGGCCGCCAGGAGTTGGATACCTGAGATTGGCGCCATACCGCCACAGCCTGAGGTCGAGGCCGATGCCTGGCGGGTGATCACTGAGGCCGCTGACTTTCACAATGAGCCGGGTGAATTTACCGCCTTGATCGGTTGGGAATTTAGTTCGACCCCGGGTGGTGCGAATTTGCATCGGATCGTAGTGGGGGACCTCGACGGCGAGCGTGCGAGGAGCTTTGTGCCCTTCGGTATCGACAACAGCGTGTATCCCGAGGATCTCTGGCAGTGGTTAAGCGATACCAGCGAAGCCACGGGTGCGACTTTCCTGGCCATTCCCCACAACTCGAATATCTCCAAGGGAGCCATGTTCGACGCACGGACCTTGCGCGGGGCGCCGATGACGCCTGAGTACATCGAGACGCGCCGTTACTGGGAGCCCATTATGGAGGTGACCCAAATCAAGGGAGATTCAGAGACTCACCCCACGCTGTCACCCGATGATGCGTTCGCGGATTTCGAGGATTACCCCTATTACATCCAGAAGGAGTGGGGTGAGTATCGACCGCAGGTGGGTGACTTTGCGCGTTCAGCGCTGAAGCGCGGGCTGGAGATTGAGCGTGAAGTGGGCAATAACCCTTACCAGTTTGGGATGATTGGCTCCACTGATGCTCACACATCGCTTCCCTCTGCAGAGGAGAATAACTTCCACGGCAAAATGGCCACTGACTCTATTCCTGCCAATAAGGCGGGCGGATGGTCTGACGATGCTCGCGGCACATTCGGCTGGGCGATGAGTGCGCAGGGCCTGGCGGCGGTGTGGGCAGAGGAAAATACGCGAGAGGCGATCGTTGCCGCGATGCGCCGTCGAGAAGTGTATGCCACGACGGGGCCGCGTATTGGTGTCCGCGTCTATGGTGGTTGGGATCTTAATGTGGAAGCACTCGGGGACGCGGACTATCCTGCCGGGGTTCAGCAGCGTGCGGTACCGATGGGTGGAGAGCTGTCGGGAGCGCCCGAGGGCGCCGCGCCGGTGTTATTGATTGAAGCCAATGCAGATCCAAACAGCGGCACGCTTGATCGCGTGCAGGTGATCAAGGGCTGGATTGATGCCGAGGGTGCCACGCACGAGCAGATTTTCGATGTGGCGTGGTCGGGTGACGACCGGGTCGCTGCGGATGGCAGTTTGATACCCGTGGCTAACACGGTTGATTTGGAAACGGGCGCCTTCGACGCTTCGACCGGCGCTGCGGCACTGACTGCCGCATGGCGGGACCCGCAGTTTGATCCCGGTCAATCAGCGTTTTACTACGTTCGCGTGCTCGAGATACCCACGCCGAGACACTCCTTGCTCGACAAGCTGGCGCTGAATAACGGCGTGGATACTCGCAGTCCCGATACGTTACAGGAGCGCGCGTACACGTCTCCCATTTGGTATCGCCCCTAGATTCAGGTGGCGATAGCCACCCGCAGGGCATTGAGGCTCACCTGCGCTGCCGCATTGGCGCGCTGAGTAGCCTCGATTCGCTGGTCGAGCTCTTCAATCTCTTCGCTGCGCACTGCGGGGTTCACCGAGCTGAGATAAATCAGCCGCTCGCGTTCCTCACCCAATAGCTCTGCCAATCGACCACCCGCTTCGGTCTGTCGCACCGCGAGCTGGTCAGTGGCCAGTTTTTCGGCAGCGCTGATTTGCTTCTCCAGAATCGGTCGCAGCCGTTGAATCACTGCCGCCGATTGCGTCGTGGGCACGGGTTGCAAGGCACGGTTAAGCGCTTCATGTCCGATGTTGTCCCCGACATCTCTACCATCGGGCAGCATCACCACGCGGATGGGGTTCATGTCGAGATAGCGGCCCATCTCAAGGTGGGTGGGCGCCAGGCAGTCCACGGTGAACAGCGCCTCAAGCAGTACTGTGCCGGGCTGAATTTTGGGGTGCTTGAAAGTCCCGAGCGTGGCATTACCCAGTTCGCTGGTCGCGACGATGTCCATCGCCTCCAGCAATAAAGGGTGCTCCCAAGTCAGGAACTGCACGTCGTCCCGAGCGAGAGCGGTGTCGCGGTCAAAAGTGACGGTGACCCCATCCTCTTCCAGCCCGGGTAGTTGCCCCGCGAGCATCATTTCGGTGGGCTTCAGCAAGAAACAGGTTTCTGACTGTAAATCCTGGCTCACACCGATTCGGTCGAACAGGAGTTCTGCGAACGCACTTACGGTATCGGGTGCCTCGGCAGCTTGGACCTGATTAATCACCGCTGCACCTTGCTCGGGGTCGTGCGAGTTCAGTTCCAGCAGGCGATCGCGCCCCGCTTGCATCGCGACTTCCAGCGCCTCGCGCTGTTCACGGGTCTTGGTCATTAGGGTGCTGTGATCGGTATTGGGGCTTGAGAGCGCAAGGTCCAGTGGCTCAACAAACATGTCCAACAATGTATGCCCGACCGAGCAGGGGTGGGTAAAGGCGGCAAGACCTTCGTTAAGCCATTGGAAGATGACCTGCTGTGCGCTGTTCTCGAGTGTCGGCACGTGGATGTCGACATCGGCAATTTGACCGATGCGATCAAGTCGTCCGATACGCTGCTCGAGCAGGTCAGGGTTCTTCGGCAAATCGAAGCAGATCAGGTGATGGGCGAACTGGAAGTTGCGGCCCTCGCTGCCGATCTCGGAGCAGATCAGCGCCTGGGCGCCTGAAATATCGTCCGCGAAGTAAGCGGCCGCTCGGTCGCGCTCCACCAACGTCAGACCTTCGTGGAAGGCTGCGCAGCGGATACCGGCTCTCAGATGTAAATGCTGCTCAAGCGCCAGCGCTGTCTCCCGATGGGCACAGATCACCAATACCTTCTCAGGTCGCAGCTCGCGCAGTTTGCTCTCAAGCCATGCTACCCGCGGATCTTCTGCTAGCCAGACGGCCTCGTCCACCTGGCGCTCTGGGTAGAGTTCCTGAGCCAATGGTTCATAGCGACCAGGCAGCGGCAGCGGGTAGTGGTGCAGTCGACGTGCGGGGAAACCGGGTACTGAGGCGCGCGTATTGCGGAATAACACTCTACCCGTGCCGAAGCGGTCTAGCAGCTGGCGAATTTTATCCTCGGGCTCAAGTGTGGGATCAATCCCGGGGGGTAGCTCGATATCGTCTCTCCCGTCGCTCAGCGCCTCGATGGCATCATTCCAGCGCCCATAGTCTGCCTGCTCCTGACAAAACTGCTCGAAGTCGCTGTAGCGATCGGGGTCGAGTAATTGCAGGCGCGCGAAGTGGCTTTCGACGCCCGCTTGCTCGGGCGTCGCGGTGAGCAATAGCAGGCCCCGACTGAGTCGCGACAAGTGGGTAACGAAGTCATAAAGATGGGATTCGTCGGCGTTGCTCCAACTCAGGTGATGCGCTTCATCGACCACAACCAGATCCCAGTCGGCCGCCAGGGCCAGTGCTCGCGCGTCGCCACTGTTGGCGAACAGGGAGAAGGGGCTGATGATGAGTTGTTCATCATCGAAGCCGGTTTCGCTATCACCGTCGCAGAGCCGGCTCTCATCGAATAGCGAAAAGCGGAGGTTGAAGCGGCGCAGCATTTCCACCAGCCATTGATGGATCAAGGCATCGGGCACCACGACCAGGATACGTGTGGCCCGCCCCGTCAGCAGCTGCTGATTGAGGATCAAGCCCGCTTCGATGGTCTTGCCCAGACCGACCTCGTCAGCGAGCAGCACCCTGGGTGCAAATCGTCTGCCGACTTCACTCGCGATATACATCTGGTGTGATAGCAGCGAGGTTCGCGCACCCAACAAGCCGCGAACGCCTCCGGTTTCCGTGTGTGCACGGTGCGCCAGCGTGGCATAGCGGAGCCGAAAGTCGACCAGCTTGTCCAGCTGATTGTTGAGCAGTCGGTCTTTGGGATGGTTGAGCTGGATACGCGCGTCGAGCTCGAGTTCAGAGACGACGTGCTCGGCGCCCTGATCATCTTTCCCGGTGTAGGTGAGAACCCCGTCGTTCTCTTCAACGGCGGTGACCTCGAAGCGGTGGCCATCATGTCGTGTCAGGGTGTCGCCGGGATTCAAATGCAGCCGGGTCAGAGGTGCGCGATCCGCAGCATAAGTGCGATCTTCGGCAACCGCGGGGAAGTGTACCGTTACACGGTGGGCATCCACCTCGACGATAATCCCCAGCCCAAGCTCCGCGTCGGCGTGGCTTACCCAGCGCTGTCCCAGTTTATAGTCGCTCATGCGGCATCAAAGAACAGCCGCAGGCTGTTGTCCCAAGCATGTTTCAAAAGTGTCTCCACGGGTAACTGCTTAACTTCCGCGACTTTCTCCGCGATAAACGGGAGATAACAAGGTGCATTGCGTACACCTCGGTAGGGCACGGGGGTGAGATAGGGCGCGTCGGTTTCGAGGACCAACTGTTCGACGGGTGTGGCTTCGACGACTGCACGGACGTTATCGGCATTGCGAAAGGTCGTAATTCCGTTGAAGCCCAGCATAAAGCCTTCAGACAGGCAAAACTCAGCAAGCGCCAGTCCGCTGGTGAAACTGTGAATCACGCCGCGCTTACTGAGCGTGCCGAGGTGATTGCGGAGGACGGCCTCGGTGTCCGCATCGGCCTCGCGAGTATGTACCACAATAGGCAGTGAACACTCAGCGGCGATCTGCAGCTGTTCGTCAAAAGCCGCGGCCTGGGCTTTCCGATCAGCGTGGTCGTAGAAATAATCGAGACCAAGCTCGCCCACAGCGACCACTTTTGGGTGCTGGCAGCCTTCACGCACCCGGCTGGCGATATCGGCAGTCCAGGTCTCTGCCTCGTGGGGATGAATCCCCTGAGTGCACCAGATGTGATCGGCACCCTCGCTGATTTCAATTACGCGATCGAGATTGTCGGGAGACACCGCGATGGTGACGATACGCTTGACCCCAACCGCAGCTGCTGCAGCAAGCGCGTCAGCGAGTTCTTCAGCATCCAGGTAGTCGAGATGGCAGTGGGTCTCGATGATCGGTTGATCGAAATGAGGGATCGGTGGGCGCTTTTTCTTACTCATGGACAGCGACGGCCGGTTGAAATTGGCGGGCGCGGATTATGGCACAAACCCGCCTCCAAGCTCAGCCGCGGTGCACCGTTCGAACCCGTAGCGTCCGCACTGTGTCGATGATTTCGTGCCAAAGCCATTGGTGAATCGGCGAACTCGCCGTGCGCACATGGGCGACCAGTGAGTAATTCACCGTCTGATTGAGGTCGCTCGGCAGCGGCAGAGCCACTACATCTCTTGTCGCACCGTCGCTGCGTGCGAGATACGCCGGGCATGCGAGGATGTAATCAGTCTCGCGCAGCACCTCGAAGGCGGTCAGCAAGTGCGAGGTTTCCAGTGTTCCCCTTCTCTGGCCTGAGCTCTCTCCGAGAAGTTGGGACAGTGTCAGCTCGCTGCGGTCGGCAACGTAGAGCTCAATGATAGGGTAGCGTGCAATTGACGCTGCTGTCAGTGGCGCGCCCACCAGCGGGTGATCCCGCCGAACAAAAACAGCAAGGGGTGAGCTGGCGAGAGGGTGGGTTCTGAATTCCTTGGGATAGTCATCGCGCGTAATTTGAATGGCCAGATCCAGCTCTCCGGTCGCCAGCAGGTCGAGCTGGCCCTCGGCGCGGGTAATGGTTTTGAGTTGCAGTTGAGGTGCGATCGTCTGCAGCCGTCCAGTGAGTGGGGGCAGTAGGGTAAAGCCCACATACTCGGAGATGGCCATCACGATTTCTCCGCGATAGGCACCGGGTGAGAACTCACCGGCGTCCAGTAAACCCTCGATGCTGGACAACACTCGCTGCAGCTCAGCAGAAAGTGACAGTGCTCTGGGGGTGGGTTGTATGCCGCGCTTGCTTCGCGCAAATAGCGGATCATCAAAGGTTTCGCGCAATCGGGCCAGGGTCTTGGACATGGCGGGCTGCGTGATGGAAAGTCTTTTAGCAGCCTGCGATACGCTCTTTTCTTCAAGTAATGCTTGAAGTGAGACCAGCAGGTTCAGATCGACTTTTGCGAGCTGCTGCAAGTTCATGCTGTTTCTCTCGATTCCTCTGGGGAATGATTTTGATAAGACTAATATATTGGATTCATTTGTGTTCAGCTGACACCATACATCTATTCCTGCGCGGTTGCAGCTGATCCCAGCGAGTAGCACTCAGGTTCGTACAGACTCTCGTGGCCCGCCGATTGGCGGGTCTTTTTTGGGCGCCGGTTTTGGGCCGCTGGTTTTATCGGCCTGCTTTCCGCTATCTTGCCGCCATGCGTTTTCGTACCGTCATTGCTATCGCGAGTGAGACCGGCTCTGGCCGTGCTTTCCTAGGCTCGTTGTTGGTTCTGTGCGCGTTATCGCTGGTTCCGCCTGAGGCCGCTGCAGAGGCCGATACACCGTTACCCTATGGTTTCCTGTTGGCACCGGCTGACATAGCGATACCGTCAACACGCTCTCCAGCTGCATCTCCATCTATCAACAGTGAAGCGGTGAAAAGATTGTCGCGTGCTAGAGAGGCGATCACCGCTTTGGAAGCGGCGCAGGGGCCATATCACGCCGGACTCGCGGAGCCGCTATTGGAGGCTGCCGCAACAGCGCGGGAAATGAATCGGGACAATATCGCTATCGAGCTGTATTCGTGGGCACTGCAGAATTTGCGAATCAACCAGGGGCTGGCGACCGACGATCAGCTGCCGGTTGTGGAGGCGCTCCTTGAGTTGCATCGGGAGGCGGGAGATCTTGAGGCGGTCAACGACCGCGAGGCCTATATCTTCAGGCTGGCAGGCAATGGACAGCAGCCCTGGAGCGATGAGAGCTTGCGTGCTGCCGAGCGTTATTTGGCTTGGTGGCAGGAGTGGCTGGTGCTTCAAGAGGGGGAATATCAGGGCCGCGAGTTATGGGACCTGCATCAAATGGGTAGCGATCTTGCCGAATCGGTGTGCGAATCCCCTGCCTTTGCGGCCCGCTGGTGCGCGCCTTTGACGCTGCGTGCATTGGGGTCGCTGTATCTCATCGATTATCAGGTTGAACCCATTTCGGAATTCATGGATCCACGCCGGCGTGCGGTGCGCCCCGATTGGGACCAGAACCCCTTTGATGACCGACTTTATGCGCCGGAAGATGCCGCCTATGCCACCGGTGCAAGGATGCTGCAGACGGCATTGGAACGGGTCCCTGATGACCCGGATCTTCGCCTTGCGCTGGCCGATTGGCGCTGGTTCCAGGGAAGGCGTGGTGCCGCACGGGAGGACTACCGCGCACTCTACGCGGATTTTCCCGGACGTTTTGAGCGCCCAGAGCCGCTGCCCGTCTTACCCGGTTTTCGCCGAGATACCCGCCTCGCCAGAGACAGCGACGCGGTATTGATTCGCGCCGAAATCACCTCCAGCGGTCGCGCGCGTCAAGTCGAGATTATCGGCCCCGGGGAGGTGGAAGATGGTGTCCGGGTGCGAGCACGCCGGGCATTGCGCGAGACGCGATTTCGACCCCGGCTCGATGCCAATGGCGAGCCGGAGAACGCGGTGATTGAGCTGGATCTGCTGGCGCTGCGTTGAATCTCAGGCGTTGTTAATCACCAGCAGCGCACCGCTGGCTTTGATCTTGCCTTTGGTTTGCCACTCAAGAAGCTCTCCACCGTGGCGGCGGATGCACCGCTCGGCCATTTCGTGAAACGTCGGACGCTCGGGGTCGGCAATGACAATTTGGCCGACGCCCGCATCAATGGCTTTGTCGATCATTTTGTTCACTGGTTTGACCAGTTCATCCCAGAAACAAATATCCGCGCCGACCAGTATGTCTATGCCTTGCAGCTGCGATTTCTTGAGCTTCTCAAAGCGATTCACCATCGGCGTTGTCGTGACTTTGTTGAGGCTCGCGACCGCTTCAAGGTAAGGGAAGACAGCTGGGTCCGCGTCCATGGAAACCACGGCGGCACCGAGTTTTCGCGCACACCAGATACCGGTGATGCCCCAGCCGCAACCCGCATCAAGCACGGTGTCCGATTGCTCCGGCGTATGCTTGTGCAGGTAATCCATGATCAAGCAGCTGGACTTCCAGAGCTTGGTGCCATGGATACTGGGCTCATGCCCGGCGCGTTTGACGGCGCGGATGGCAGGGTGGTGGCTGTAAGGCATCTCCACACCGCGGAAACGGCGGCTGGTAGGGCGTTTGCTGCTTGGCTTGCTCATGGTGGTCGATCTGGGAAATTTTCAAGAGCTTACCAGACCCGACCACGGCCGCTACTTAAACCTTGCTGACTTCTTCCGCCTGGAGTCCTTTTGGGCCCTCAACGAGGGTGAACTCAACCTGCTGACCTTCGTTCAGTGTTCGGTAGCCATCGCTCTCGATGGATCGGAAGTGAACAAAGATATCTTCATCGCGGTCCGGGGTGGTGATGAAGCCAAACCCTTTTGCGTTATTGAACCACTTGACCGTGCCTTGCTGTTTGTTGGGCATGAAATCACCCCTAATTATTGTTTTTAGATCAGGGGTAGATACCAAGCCCTGAGCATTAACGCAACTCTGCGATCCGTGTCCGCTGATTGTTCAATGTGGCCAGCGCCTCTTCGGCTGCGGCGAGCTTCTCACGCTCCTTTGCTACTACCTCGGCCGGTGCACGATCGACAAAGTTCGCGTTACCCAGTTTGCCCGCCAGGCGCTTGATTTCTTCCTGCTGGCGATCAATCTCCTTCTCGAGACGGGCAATTTCAGCATCGACGTCAATAACGCCCTGCATCGGTACCAGCAGTTCCAAGTGGCCTGCGAGCGCGGTCAAAGCGGGTGGCGGTGTCTGTTCCTGATCGAGCGCTGAGAGGTTGCTGATCTTGGCAAGTCGGCGCAGGAACACCGTGTTGTCGTTGATACGTTGCAGGTCAGTATCGTTGGCGCCTGCCACCAAGACATCGAACTCCTGAGCCGGAGACAGGTTGGCTTCTGATCGAATGGTGCGGATCGCCACGATCATGACCTTCAGCCACTCGATCTCCTCCTCCGCAGCTTGATCCTGCCGCGCAGCATCCGCCTCCGGCCAGGGCGCCAGCATGATGGTGTCGCCCTGGGTGCCGGCAATCGGTGCGACGGATTGCCAAATTTCTTCGGTGATAAACGGCATCATTGGATGCAGCAGACGCAGTGTTTCCTCAAGCACACGAATCAGCGTTTGCCGCGTGCCACGCTGCAGTGCCGGGTCCGAGTTGTCATCCCAGAGGACGGGCTTTGAGAGTTCGAGGTACCAATCGCAGTACTCGTTCCAGACGAAGTCATAAAGCGTCTGCGAGGCGTGGTCGAAGCGATACTGATCGATGGACTTGCTGACATCGGTCACCGTGCGGTCGAGTCGAGACAGGATCCAGCGGTCTGCCAGCGAGTAGACGACGTCACCGTTCAGACCGCAGTCCTGGTTTTCACAGTTCATCAGCACGTAGCGAGCGGCATTCCAGATCTTGTTGCAGAAATTGCGGAAGCCTTCCATGCGGCCGATATCAAATTTGATATCGCGACCTGTCGAGGCCAGAGAATAGAAGGTATAGCGCAGTGCGTCGGTGCCGTAGCCCGTGATGCCCTCGGGGAATTGCTTGCGGGTGGCTTTCTCGATTTTCTCGGCGAGCTTGGGCTGCATCAGGTGGCTGGTGCGTTTGGTCACCAGTGACTCGAGATCAATGCCATCGATAAGGTCAATCGGATCAAGCACATTGCCTTTCGACTTGGACATCTTTTGTCCGTCCTGATCGCGCACCAGTCCATGAACGTAAACAGTGTGGAAGGGCACCTCGTCCATGAAATGCAGCGACATCATGATCATCCGCGCAACCCAGAAGAAGATGATGTCGAAGCCTGTGACGAGCACGGATGCCGGGTGGAAGTGCTTGAGTTCGTCGGTGTGATCGGGCCAGCCCAGGGTTGAGAAGGTCCACAGCGCTGATGAGAACCAAGTGTCGAGTACATCTTCATCCTGCGACAGCACCATACTGTCGTCGAGCGAGTGCGCTTCGCGAATAGCCGCTTCGCTGGTTCCTACATAGGTGTTGCCGGCTTCGTCATACCAGGCGGGGATACGGTGTCCCCACCACAGCTGCCGGCTGATACACCAGTCCTGAATGTCACGCATCCAGGCAAAATAGGTGTTTTCCCACTGTTTGGGCACGAACTGGATGTCCCCATTCTCGACCGCAGCGATGGCGGGCTCGGCCAGTTTCTTGGCATCGACGTACCACTGCTGCGTGAGCCAGGGCTCGATTACAACGCCTGAGCGATCACCACGGGGCACTTTGAGGCGATGATCATCGACCTTTTCCAAGAGACCCAGCGCGTCCATATCGCGAACCACCGCCTCACGCGCGTCGAAACGATCCAATCCACGATAGGGCTCGGGAACCTCATCATTGAGCTTGGCATCGGCGGTCAGGATATTGATCAGCGGCAAGTCATGCCGCTCACCCATGGCGTAGTCGTTGAAATCGTGGGCGGGCGTAATCTTGACGCAGCCGGTACCAAATTCCTGATCGACATAGTCGTCGGCGATAATCGGGATTTCACGGTCTGTTAATGGCAGGCGGATGGTTTTTCCTACCAGTGCTCGATAGCGATCATCATCGGGGTTTACGGCGACCGCCGTGTCACCGAGCATGGTCTCGGGTCGCGTGGTGGCCACAATGAGGTGTCCGCTGCCATCGCTGAGCGGATAGCGTAGATGCCAGAGATGTCCGGCCTCTTCCTCCTGAATGACCTCAAGGTCGGAGATCGCCGTGTGCAGCTTTGGATCCCAATTCACCAAGCGGTTGCCGCGGTAGATCAACCCTTCTTCATAGAGGCGGATAAACACGGTTTGTACGGCCCGAGACAGGCCCGGGTCCATCGTGAAGCGCTCGCGACTCCAATCAGGTGATGTGCCAAGCCGGCGCAGCTGCTGGGTGATGGTGCCCCCAGAGTGCGCCTTCCACTCCCAGATCTTCTCGATAAACGCATCGCGACCGATATCTGTTCGGTGCTGGCCCTGCGCTTCAAGCTGCCGCTCTACCAGCATCTGGGTAGCGATCCCGGCATGGTCAGTGCCTACCTGCCACAACGTATTGTCACCGCGCATGCGGTGGTAGCGAATGAGCGCATCCATGATCGCCTGCTGGAAGCCATGACCCATGTGCAGGCTGCCCGTGACGTTCGGGGGAGGGATGGGAATGCAAAAGCTTTCCTCGCCACCGCGCGGTGCAAAATAACCGGCGCTTTCCCAGTGTTCGTACCACCGCGTTTCGATATCGGCGGGAGAAAAGGTCTTGTCCATGCTCATGTTTCGCTGTTGGTTTTACAGATCGTGTTTGTGAAGTGGGTAGCCGCGATCCTGATAGAACCGCCAGGCATCGCGAAGGGCGGGTAAGAACTCTGGATCCTGTGTCACGACTTCTGCTACCCGGTTGAAGCGGGAGAAGCAGGAGGGCGCGGTCAGCTGCAAATTGATCATGACGTCGTTGTGATCACCCGGATCTCCGGTCCAATCGATGAGGATGGGTGCGTCTCGATCGGCATCCGCAGTTGCGTGCGGAAGGAAGCTGTCCCGCCGGTACGTCCAGAGCAGTGTATCCAAGTCCCGGGCCTGCTGCTCGCTGTCGCAATGGATATAGATGCGATGACCGCGAGGGTAGGCCTTGTCGACCAGACGGGCGGCCACACTCAGGCGAGATTGCTTCGCTGAGTCGGCCACCACATAGAAATCGACGCGAGTCACCGGATTCAGGCTTTGCCCGCTCGCTTACGCAGATACTCGACCAAAAGGGGTACCGGACGTCCCGTGGCGCCTTTCGGGGCGCTTTGGAACGCGGTACCTGCCACATCGAGGTGCGCCCAGGGCGTATCCTCAATGAACCGCGCCAGGAAGCAGGCGGCCGTGATGCTGCCTGCGCCGGCGCCGCCAATGTTGGCCACGTCCGCGAAGTTGCTGTCGAGCTGCGATTGGTAGTCATCCCAAATCGGCAGGCGCCAACCGCGGTCGTCGCTTTTCTGGCCGGCGTCAATAAGCGCGTCCGCCAGCTCATCGTTGTTGGAGAAGATGCCTGTCGCACAATTGCCCAAAGAAACAATGATGGCGCCCGTCAGTGTGGCAATATCGACGATCTCACGGGGCTTATAGCGCTGCTGTACGTAGGTCAGCGCATCGCACAGCACCAGACGACCCTCGGCATCGGTATTGAGGATTTCGATGGTCTTTCCTGAGAGACTTTTAACCACATCGCCGGGCTTGGTCGCACGGCCGCTGGGCATATTCTCAGCGGCAGCCACCACGCCCACGAGGTTGATCTTTAGGTCGAGTTCCGCCACCGCCTGCATGGCACCGAATACTGAGCCCGCGCCGCCCATATCGAACTTCATTTCATCCATCTTGGGGCCGGGTTTGAGGGAAATGCCACCAGTATCAAAGGTAATACCCTTGCCGACCAGGGAGTAAGGCGCTTCCTTGGCTTTGCCACCCTTGTATTCCATGAGGATGAGCTGTGACGGTTGATCACTACCATGGCCGACCGACAGCAGCGAGCCCATGCCCAGTTCGCGCATTTTCTTCTCGTCGAGAACGGTGACCTTGAGTTTGTTGTAGCGACGGCCGAGTTTGCGCGCCTGCTGTGCCAGATAGGTCGGGGTGCAGATATTGCCGGGCAAGTTCACCAGCTCTCGTGTGAAGTTACTCGCCTCGCCGATGATGAAGCCGGTCTCAAGTGCGGCACGGACTTTACTGGTGCCGATACGGTCACAGGGGGCGACGACCACTTTGCGGAGCGTAGGGGCCTCCTGCTTTTTGGTCAGCGTCTCGGTGTAGCGGTAAAGCGCTCGGGCAAGCGCAGTGCCTAGCCGCTCCGGTAACTTACTGCCATCTTCGTCAGCGTGGGGTACAGCGCTGAGATCGATCATTGCTTCTTTTGCTTTGCAGCCAGCCAGTGCTTTGGCGACGGTGTCGCAAAACTTTTGTTCCTTTTGTGTTGAGGTGTCCTCGGCATCGCCAAAGCCAACCAGCAATACCCGTTGCAACCCGCCGACCCCGGGCAGCCACTGGGTGCTGCCAGACTCGCCCGTGAAGTCTTCCAAGTCGATGACTTGTTTGATGCTGCCCCCGAGCGCTGCGTCAACCGGCTTGATGCGGCTGTCGATGGGCTTGGATTTGAAAACGGGCAGCACCAATGCTGCGGTTTTTTGTGCCGCGAGGTCGCTGGCTTTACGAACGGTGAATGTGAGCTTGGGCATAGGACTTCCTCGGTAGTTGAGTGCCGTCGATACAGGGCGCGTAGTGTATGATGCTCAGCGCCGCTATAAAACCAACGGCGACGCATTTCCGGCGCTTCAGGGTAGCTATGCGAATCCTCAAATATCTTGCACGCGACATCTTTTCGCACACCTTCGCGGTGGCGCTGGTGCTTTTTCTGGTGGTTTTCAGCGGGCGCTTCATCCGTTACCTCGCCGAGGCGGCGGTAGGCGACCTCTCCAGCGACGTTCTGTTCCCGGTGATGTTTTACAAACTGCCGAGTTTCTTCGAATTGATCCTGCCACTCGCCCTGTTCATCGGGATTCTATTGTCGCTGGGGCGCCTGTATGCCGAGAGCGAAATGGTGGTGCTCAAGGCCTGTGGTGTGAGCGCCAATCGACTCGCTGCCTACACCCTTATTCCAGCGGTCACCGTCGCGCTGATGGTTGGGTTGCTGTCATTGTGGATTGCGCCGGATGGCTCAGCGAAGGCACAGTCACTGCTGGATAACCCGCGCTCCGCCGAGGGCTTGCAGGTTATGGCGCCTGGGCGTTTCAAGAAGCAGCGCAACGGCGACTATGTGACCTACGCCGAACGCATTGGTGAAAACGGGATCATGCACAATGTGTTCATTGTGGAGCGTGAACGCCAGCCCACAGGTGATCGTCTCAGCGTGACTTTCGCCGGCGAGGGCGAATTGTTGTACGACGATGAAACCGGTCGACGTTATCTTGAGCTGCGCGAGGGCACACGGTTTCGGGGGCGCCCGGGCAGCTTTCGTTACGAGGGTACTCGGTTCGCGCGCTATGGTGAGTTGATACCCGAACGTGAGGGCGGTATCCGCCAGACACTGCGGATCGATGCCATCCCTACGCTCACGCTTTGGCAAAGCGACGATCCGGCTCACAAAGCCGCGTTGATGTGGCGTTTATCTCTGCCGCTGTTCGTGCCGATCATTGCGGTCATTGCGCTTGCACTCAGTCGCACCGACGCACGCCGAGGGCGTTATGCGCGTTTGGGGCCGGCGTTGATGGTGTTTCTCGCCTACTTTTTGGTGCTCAACCAATTTCGCGCGTTAATTGAAGATGGCGGTAAGCCGGCACTTATGTTGCTCGCACATCTCCTGTTCGCCGGCGTGGCGTTGGCTCTGTTGCACTGGGAGCGAATTAGCAAGCTGGCCAAGCGGGTAAAGCACCGTGCGTAAGTTGCGGCGCTACATCTCCGGCACTGTGCTGGCCGCAACCGGCGCGGTGCTGGTCGTCCTTGTGGGGCTGGACGCATTGAGTGCCGTTGTCGATGAGTCGCAGGACATCAGTGACACCTACGGTTTTCTCGAAGTGCTGACCTATGTGGGGCTGACCTTGCCGCGGCGAATTCATGAGTTTGTGCCCTTTGCCGCTTTGATCGGTGCTCTGGTGGGACTTGGCCGGCTCGCCTCGGGCAGTGAGCTTGTGGTCGTCCGTACTGCCGGTGTATCCATGGGGAGTCTGGCCTTGGCAGTGCTGCAGCCGGCTTTGATTGCCGCGCTGTTCGGATTTTTGGTGGGTGAGTTCGTCTCGCCAGGCGCTGAGCAAATGGCGATTAGTCAGCGGGCGCTGGCACAGCGTTCCGATTCCAGTGTGACGGGGCGTCACGGCACATGGAATCGCGACGGCAAAACATTTATCCACGCTGATGCCGTGCAACGGGGTGGGGTAATTTTTGGTGTCACGCTGCTGAGCTATGACGATCAGCGTTCATTGGTACGCGCGATGCATGCCAATCGCGGCACTTATTTTGACGATCATTGGCTACTGGAAGATGTGCAGGAAACACGTATCGGCGACTTGAACACCGAGGTAATCGAGTACACCACCTGGCGTTGGGATACTGAGATCACACCGAATTTACTGGTGCTTGAGGCGGTAGAACCGGAAAGCTTGCCTGTACAGCAGCTTTGGCCCTATGCGCGTTATCTGCGGCAACAGGGTTTGATGTCGGGTGATATTGAACTCGCCTTCTGGCGCAAGGTACTCCAGCCCCTCGCGATCGGCGGATTAGTCCTGGTGGCTATGTCGTTTATTTTCGGTCCGCTGCGGGACGGCAGTATGGGTGCCAGGATATTTGCAGGGGTGATCGTTGGCGTCATTTTCCGAATTAGCCAGGATTTCTTTGGTCCCGCCAGCTTGATCTTTGGGTTTGCGCCACTGCTTGCCGCCTTGGCCCCTATTGCTGTGTGTTGGCTCGCGGGCGGCTTGTTACTCTGGCGACGGCAGTAGGGTGCTGCCAGTAGTGGTCAGCTTTTTTTCGGCAGCATGATGAGCCGGGTGCCCGATAATCGATCGTGCCAGCTTTTTCGCTCGGGGTCCCAGAGGCACCACCAATAACCCAGACCTGCAGGCAGCATCGACAGTGGCACCGAGATTAACCGCCGCAGTATTTGGCTACCGCTCACAGCCTGACCGTCTGCGCCAACCAGCTTGATGCGCCAGGCCTGCATGCCCAACGTTTGCCCGCTCTTACGCCAGAAGATCGTGTAAAAAAACGCGGTGACGATGAGCCCAGACGCCTGAACCTGCCAGGGTGGCAGGGGTGTTTCAGCACCACCATTGAAACGATGCAACGCCAATAAGCCGGCGGTCGCGGCCATCAGCAGCGGCACAATCAATAGCGTGTCGTAGATCATGGCAACCACATGGCGCCACAAAACGGCATGCGTCACGAGTTCGGCTGGCGACTCTGTCGGGGTATCAGTCACGCGTTTAAGCCGTCAGTTGTCATCCAGCGGTTCGATGTGGAGGTGATCGGT